>DUPU01000170.1 GCA_012838175.1 Clostridia bacterium | reverse complement strand
TCAGGCGCCCAGGGGTAATTTCTTTTGCAGTAATTAATAAGTTTTTCAAGCCGTCAGGAGTATGAGCATAATCCACAATCACCGGAAAAGGCTGTCCCTCATCAATTAACTCAAAACGCCCTGCCACCTGAGGAGCCTGAGCCAGATACTCGGAAATCACGGAAAGATGAACGCCTTCTAAGAGAGCAATGGTAACGGCAGCCAAGACGTTATAAACATTAAAATTACCAATCAGCGAAGTCGTCAAGGAGTAACTCCCCTGATTGGTTTTTAGGATAAAAGAGGTTCCTTGAGACGATATTCTAATCCCTTCCGCCCGAACATGAACATTTTCCTTTATGCCATAAGTCCATACGGGAACTTGAACAGCTCTTTTGAATCCCTCCGCCATAGGGTCGTCCCCGTTGATCACGGCATATTTAGCACCGCCTTTACTTCCCAAATGCAAATTGCGAAACAGCTTCAATTTGCTTTCTAGATAGTCTTCCCAACTCAAATGATAGTCCAAGTGGTCCTGGGTTAAGTTGGTAAATACTGCCCCGTCAAACTCACATCCGGCCACTCGTTTCTGTTTTAAAGCATGGGAAGAAACTTCCATTACAACCGTATCGGTTTCCTTTTGCACCATCCGATTTAGTAAACCCATCAATTCCCAGGATTCCGGCGTGGTATGGGTGGACGGGAGGATTTCTGTACCGATCAGGTTATGAACAGTCCCGATTAAACCTACTCTTCTTTTGTTTTTTTCCAGCAAACCCTTGATTAAATGAGTGGTTGTGGTTTTCCCGTTGGTGCCGGTTACCCCGATCATGCGCAGCTTCTGACAGGGGAAATCATACCAAAAAGCAGATATTTTGGCCAGGCTTTCCCTGGTATCCGGTACAATAATTTGGGTGACACCCTCCGGCATTCCTTCCACCCGGTGGGTGGTCAGAAATGCTTTTGCCCCTTTTTCCAAAGCCTGGGGAATAAAATCATGTCCGTCACTTTTTACTCCCGGAATACAAACAAACAGGTTCCCTGGTATTACTTTTCTGGAATCATAAGATATCCCGCTGATTTCCATGTTTAAATTTCCAATTGCATCTGCCTTTAATAAGTCAGCGATAGTTGATAATCGCACTTAGCTCACCCCTGTCAATATCTTATCCGTCAATCATCCCCATTAGTCAATTCCTTACGGGGAATCTGCATTTCTCCTTTTATGGCCCCAAAGTTTCCGCCGTTTCCTCCTCTTCGGTAAAAAAGACTTTTACTTCTTGACCCGCCTGTACCTTGGTTCCGGGAATAGGTTCTTGCCGGACCACCTTGCCATGGCCGTCTGGATTTAATTTTAATCCCATGGCACTCAATAACTCCGCTACCTCCCTAATCCTCTTCCCTGTTAAATCAGGTACGGTCACCGTTCCGGGGATTAACGATTGATCCGCCTCACCCAAATTCAAAATCACTTTTGTCCCTGTTTCTACCTTAGCCATACCTGCCGGTGTCTGGCTGGTAACAACCTTGCCTTCTCCTTTTACCTCAGCTTTCAGTCCCTCCACTTTTAAGACCTTCACCGCTTCTTCCGGAGACAAATTAACCACTTCCGGAACGGATATAAGCTTTGGTTCTACTTTGATTCCTTGGTTTTTCTCTTCTTCATAAGTGTATTGGGAAACTATCCCTAAATACCGCAAGGTATCCTCCACCACCGCTTTAAAAACGGGGGCGGCAACTTGGCCTCCCTGATAGGGATACCCCTGGGGTTCATCAATAATTACTAAAGCAACAATTTCTGGATCATTAATAGGAGCCATACCAATAAAGGATGCTACATATTTTCCCTGCTGATAACCACCGGGACCTGCCTTTTGAGCTGTCCCCGTTTTTCCTCCTACCCGGTAACCCGGAATATAAGCATTTCTTCCTGTACCCTGGGAAACAACACTTTCCAGCAAATCTCTTTCAATTTCCGCCGTTTCTTCAGAGATTACCCTTCTGATCGCCTTAGGTTTAAAACTCTTCACCACATTGTTATCAGAATCAATTACTTCCCGCACAATCTGAGGTTCCATCAGTGTCCCGCCGTTTGCCACAGCAGATACAGCTGTGATTAACTGGATAGGGGTAACGGCAATACCCTGACCGATGGAGATGGTGGCAATATTAATAGTTTTTAAATCCTTTTCATTAATCATGATACCTACTGCCTCACCGGGTAAATCAATACCCGTTTTGGTTCCAAATCCAAAAGCTCTAATATATTTGTAAAAAACCCCTTTTTCCTTATTTTCCATATTTAAACCGACTTCCACAAAGCCGGGGTTGCAAGAATTCTGCATTACTTCCCGAAAAGTCTGGCTGCCGTGAGGATTATAGGAGCGCCAACACTTAATGCGGTGTCCCCCTACCTCATAATAGCCCGGGTCATAAAACCGGTCATCGGGAGTAACCACTCCTTCCTCCAAAGCGGCTGCGGTAGTAATTATTTTAAAGGTGGATCCCGGTTCATAGGTGTTGGAAACAGCAGAATTTCTCCATGTCTGGGGGTCAAATTGCCCGTAATTATTAGAGTCATATCCGGGCCGGTTAGCCAAAGCCAGAATTTCCCCTGTTTTGGGCTGCATGATGATAATCGTGGCCCCCTTGGGTTTGGATGGTCCTGACATGATCTTATCCAATTCCCGTTCCGCAAAATATTGTATGGTCTCATCAATGGTAAGCACCAGGGAATACCCGTCTACGGGAGGATTATACTTATGTACCGCCTGGGGAAGTTCCCGCCCCTTGGCATCATATTCAACAACAATGTTTCCGGGTACACCTTTCAAATCGGCATCTCGGGTAATTTCTATACCTTCCAGTCCCTGATTGTCTATCCCGGCGAAGCCTAAAACATGGGCTGCCAAAGTATCCTTGGGATAAAACCTTTGGGATTCTTCCACCACCTTAATTCCGGGCAAGTCTAATTGGCGAATTTTCTGTGCCTTTTCAAAATCCACCTTCCTTTTAATCCATTCAAAGGAACGGGGGGCCGTAATCTTTTCCAGAAGTTTTTCTTCCGGTATTTCCAGAATGGGAGCCAAAGTCCGGGCAATTTCTTCTGCTTTTCCGGAATAATTTACTTCGGGAGGCAAGGCGTAGACAGAATCCGCACTTATGCTGATCGCCAACTTTCTCAGGTTCCGGTCATAAATAGTCCCTCTTTTTGCCGCAATGGGAACCTCTCTCATACGCAGTTGTTCGGCTTTTAATTGCAGTTCGCTGCCCATGGCAAACTGGAGGTAAGCTAAACGCAATAATAAAAGAAAGAAGACAGCAATTGCCCCGAAAAAGAGACACGCTATCCTTCGTCTCATCAATATAGTGGTGGTTTGCACTGTGCCCCTCACTCCTCAGGGGAAGTTTTTGGAAAAATATAGTCAAAAATTAATTTGTTGACAGCTAAAATTATGGGATGCATCCTTTCACCTGAAGCCACTTCCACCGTCGCCTGGGTTTCTTTATCAGCTGCATCGGAAAGAGCCGGTTCAGCTTCCATGTTAGTATCTTCAAAAGCAATGTACTCCACATCATTGATTCCCGGCTGGATCATGCCCAGTTCCGTAGTGGCAATAAATTCAACCCGGTCCAAAGACTTCAAACGCGCTATTTCTAATTTTAATCTTTCATTAGCATTTTGCAAGTCGGAAATCTCCCTTTTTAGCTGGATAATATTGTCTGTTTTGTATGTAATCTGAGTATGGGTAGCGGTTAGAAGCAGCCCTGTAATCACAGCCAAAAGCACACAGCTCACAATGGCTACCTTTACTGCAAGGTTATTTGCCTTTTTTGCTTCAGGTTTGGGCTTGGCAACCGGCCTCGGTTTATAACTATAGTCACCATATACGTGGGAGATTTGCTTTGCCTCTAACAAGCTTATTCGACCTCCTGTTAGTTTAGAACTCTTTCTGCAACTCTTAATTTTGCGCTTCTGGCCCTGGGATTTTCCCGGACTTCCCTTTCCGAGGGAACAATCGGTTTTCCTGTAATGATTTTTAAAAGTCTCGGATTGTTGCATCTGCATATTGGTAAACTTGGGGGGCAAGTACAGACACCGGAAAGTTTCCGGTATTGGTTTTTAATAATTCTATCTTCTAAAGAATGGAAGGTAATGACACAAATCCTTCCTCCGGGTTTTAAAAAGGTGGCAGTATCGGCTACTACCGACTCCAAAACTTCCAATTCGTTGTTTATGGCAATCCGTAAAGCCTGAAAAGTCCTTTTGGCGGGGTGAGGACCGTCTTTACGGGCTCCTGCGGGTATTGCTTTTTTAATAATTTGCACCAATTCCCCCGTAGATTCAATTCTTTTTGCCCATCTTTCTTCCCCAAATTGAAAGATGATATCAGCCAGTTCTTCCCGGCTTTTGGTATTTACCAGGTCCGCCGCTGTTATCGTCTGGCTTTCCCGATCCATCCTCATATCCAAAGGAGCATCTTCCATATAGGAAAATCCACGTTCCGCATTATCCAACTGGTATGAAGAAACCCCAATGTCAAACAAAAAACCATCCACCTCAGTGATTTCCAAATCTTCCAAAATACTTTTTATATTTTTAAAATTATCATGAACAATGGTTACCCGTTCTCCAAATTCTTTTAACCTTTCTCGTCCATGAGCTACAGCTGTTTCATCTTGATCCAGGGCAATCAGCCGGCCTCGGGGAGAGGTGCGTTTAAGAATTTCCCGGGAATGCCCGGCCCCTCCCATGGTACAGTCTACATATAGGCCGTCACTTTTTAAATTAAGCATTTCCATACATTCTTCCAATAAAACGGGAACATGATAGAATTCCACAGTCAGCCCACCTATCAATATTTTCCCCGCTAGAGATCCAGGTCCAAATCCACTAATTTTTCCGCCAGGGTCTCATACTCCGCCCCTGCTTGCTCATTGTATCGTTCCCAGCGCTCTTTGCTCCAAATTTCCACCCGGGATGATACCCCAATGATTACAGCGTCTTTCTCCAATTGGGCATAATCTCGTAAATTAGCGGGGAGTAATATTCTTCCCTGTTTGTCCAGTTCGCATTCTGTGGCACCGGAAAAGAAGAACCGGGTAAAAGCCCGGGCATCTGCCTTGGTAAAAGGCAGAGCCTTTAATTTTGCCTCCAAACTTTTCCATTCGTTCATGGAATATACAAACAAACAATTATCCAAACCCTTGGTAACTACAAAACTGTCCCCCAACTCCTCCCGGAACTTAACCGGAATAAACAACCGTCCTTTGGGGTCAATTGTATGTTGGAATTCTCCCATGAACATAATGTTGCCCTCACTTTAGTAGACTCTACACCACTTTTACCCACTTTACACCACTATATTCGCTGTCGAATCCACTTTTCCCTGCTGAAACCCACAAAAAAATTATTAAATTATTTATTTTTTCTTAAAATGTTAATACTTTACAGTAGGATAAGTATAAAAAATAACGGAAACGAAAGTTAAGGGTTTCCTTGAAAGAAGGTGAAACATGTCTTTTTCCTCACTTCCCATAATTGTTTTACTGGTTGTAATTGCCGTTATCGCTTTCAGTGGAATGATTAATTGGAGAAAAAAGGCGGCCTTAAAGCCTAACCTGGCCGCGGTCAGACACGAAACGGAAGGGGAAATTCTTAAAGAACATGAAAAAGAACATAAGAAAAGAAAGGAGGAGAATTAATTTCTCCTCCGCTTTTTGATAATCCACCAGATAATGATTAATACCAGGATAACTCCTGCCAGTATCTCCAGATTAAAAAGATATTTATATATTTCAAACAACCCGACACTTGCCACCGTAACAGCAATACCGGCAAAAAACGCCCCTCCGCTTAAGGCAACTAGGGAATACCAAAAATTGATGCCCATAATAAAAGATAAGACGCTCCCAGTCCATACCCCCGTGCCCGGCAAAGGTATGGCGACAAAAATCAAAAGGCCCAAAGCCCCGTACTTTTCCACCTGGTGTCCTTTCTTTCTCGTCCTTTCAATAAAGTGTCCCCAATGGCGCTGAAAAAAAGGTATCCGCTCAAATATGCGAAAAATCCAAGGCATTATTAACAGCAAAGGGATAATCGGCAAGAGATTTCCCACCAGTCCCAGAATAAATGCTGCTTCCGGGGGGATGCCCATGGCAATGGCCACAGGAATAGCCGCCCTTAACTCCGTAACGGGCACAGCGCCTAAAATAATAATTCTTACAGGCAAGGAAATATGGGACAACAAGGATAATAACCATTCTGCCATCAGTTCTTCTCAAATTCCTTTCCAAGTACCGTTATTCTTCCAAAAATCTGTAAACGGATTGAGTCATAACCCTGACCCCAAGGGGCAGACAGGCTTCCTCAATATCAAAACTGCTTTGGTGCAAAGGGTGACTTTTTTCTTTGCTTCCACATCCTAAAAAGAAGTAGCCGGCAGGAACATATCTGCCGTAATAAGCAAAATCTTCCCCAATCATCACCGGTTTATCCATAACCTTTAATTCTAAGTCCGGATCATTTTTAACCACATCCATTATCAGACGGGTTATTCCGGGATGATTCACCACCGGGGGATAACCATAGATATAATTTAATATATAGTCTGCCCTCCAGGCTTTGGTAATCCCGGTTAAAGTTTGATGCATTCTCTCAACGATTTCTTCGCGCACAGTTTCATTGGTACTCCGCACCGTTCCCGTAAGGGTGACCTGATCAGGAATAATATTACTGGCTTCACCCCCACGAATCGTCCCAATTGAAATTAGGGCCGGCTCCGCCGGATTTACCGTGCGGCTGACAATATGCTGCAATCCTTGAATCACCTGGGCGGTAACTAAAATTGGATCCACAGTCTTATGAGGGACACCTCCATGGCCGCCCTTCCCCTTGATAATTAATTCAAAATTATCGGAAATGGCCATTATTTCCCCTTCTTTCAAGGCAACAGTCCCTACAGGATAAGAAGGGGAAACATGGAAACCCAACACTGCATCTACATCCGGGTTTTCCAACACCCCTGCTTCAATTAAATATTTCGCCCCTCCCGGGGGTTTTTCTTCACTGGGTTGAAAAATAAATTTTACCTTTCCCGGCGGAGGATTATTCACCAACTCCGCGGCCGTTCCCAAAAGAACGGTCATATGAGCATCGTGGCCGCAGGCATGCATAACTCCCTGAGTAATAGATTTATATGCCAAATCGGTCTTTTCCATCACCGGCAATGCATCCATATCGGCCCTTAAGGCAATGCACTTGCCGGAATCCTTTCCGTTTAACTCCGCAACCAATCCAAAACCAAATATATTCTGCTGCACCTTTAAACCCATCCGGGACAATTCTTCCGCCAAAAAAGCCGCGGTATTCCCTTCCTTGCCCGCCGTTTCCGGATGCATATGAAGCCAACGCCGCCAGGTAATCAGCCTTTTGTAATCTATATTAATTTTTCCCATGATAAAAACCCCTTTTGCCAAAACCTGCCGAAAACTAGAAAAGCGCCACTTGGCGCTCTATTCTTTTTTTACAAAGGTCCCCTGTCCCTCGCAAGAAGGGCATTTTTTCGGTTTGCAGCGGCCTTCTTTTTCATAACCGCATTTTTCACACTTCCAAACAGCCATGATTTTCACCCCTTTTCCTTCTTACCCATAATATACCACCATTAAACCAAATCGTCAAATAATAAAATAAGCCTGGGACTAATTCCAGGCTCATTACAATATTTGCTATTAACCATCCTAACCATCAGGTTTATTCTTCTCCCTTATCCTTTTCCCCGCTTTCATCCGTGTTTTCAGTCTGCCCGACGTTTTCCTGCTCTTGAGCTGCCTCTTCTAAAGCCTTGATCACCTCTAATAACTGGTCAGCCTGAGCAATCCGTTCGTCCCCCTCCGGCAGCAAAGCTTTATATCGGTCAATTTCCGCTTTTGCTCTATCACTATCTTGGCGGTAAAAGGCAAGGAACAATACATAATTATAGAAAACAGTGTAATCTTCCGGTACCAGTTCAATGGCTTGCTGATATAAGGCATCGGCCACATTAGCCTGCTCACTGTTGGAAGCACAGAAAGCGGCTTGAACCATAATATCGGCCCGGCCCTTCTCATTTAAATCCTCAGGAGCATAGTCTAAAGCGGAAAGATAGTTTTCCAAGCCTTTGGCAAAAACCTCCATGCTTTTTTCCCTATCGTTAATTTGGGCATATAGTCCGGCCTGCTGATACCTTGCATCTGCCAGACTCTTTACCACGCTAAAATCTTTAGGGTTTTCCTCTAAATCTTTTTCCAAACTGTCAATACTGATCTGCAGGTTTTTAATCTGTTCTTCCGGTTGGATCTCATTGCCGGCAGTGCCACCTACATTTGGTGAACTCCAAATGGCAAAGGAGCCGACCAAACCCACCGCCAACATTATTACCATTATGATTAAGGGCACGCGCATTTTCTTTTTGCTGTGCCTGATTTTTTGCATTACCATCATATATTCCCCCAAAAAAAATATTAACACTAAAGTTCATCATATAGAATCATAGTAAAACTGTCAATAAATAAATTTTAGCAACCTCCTTCAGATCTACAATTTCCCTGCGGAAACTCCGCAGCTAATGTTTAATCCCTCAGGTTGCCCCCGTAGAAGGGCATATACCCCCAGTATCCTTAATAGGACAAGCAGACCCTGCTATTACTCCCACCTTACTGTAGTCCGGGCTTTTATCCTTGCTCCCGCACTTAGGACATTGGGCATTTTCCTTTTCCTGCCAAGGAACGTTGACTGTAAAACCGGTACCACAATTCCGGCATTGAAAACTATACTTTGGCATAACCATCCTCCCTAAATCATCCTAATTGTTGGCGTAAAGCGGCGGCTAAATGGGCTAATGAGCTGCATTCCCACATGGTGGAATAGCGCTTAAACAGTTCTACCGTATGATATTTTGACCACTCCCGACCCGGCAAAGGATTAAGCCAAATAATTTCCTTGATTTTTTGGCGGATTTTCTTCAATTCTTCTGCCGCCAAATGGGCTTCTAAAGACTTGGTATCGCTTAAAATAATCAACACCGTAGAATTCCTGAACAACCCTGGATAATCTTTCCTCATTTTTCTCAAGGAAAGATTAAGGTTTGTTCCCTCTCCCCAGCCTGTACTCCTAGTTAAAGTTTCAAAAGAAAAGTTGGTGAGATCCACTTTTTCCAAAGTATCGGCAAAGACAAAAGCCTGCATTCGAGGCAGGACTTCAGACAATCCGCTCATAAACTGAAGAGTAAACTGGGAATATTTAATCATGGAACCGGAAACATCACATAAAAGAATAATTTCCGGTTTCTGTAATTTCTTTTGCTGATATTTTAATTCCAGTAAGGTGCCCCCGTATTTTATTCCCGCTCGCAAAGAACGTCTTACATCGATTCTTTTAACCTTAGTGCTTTTTTTATACCGGCGGCTGATTTTAGTGGCCAGGCGCCGGGTGAGCTTTCTGATAAGGATTGTTGCCTCCGGATAATCTTTTTCCTCAATAGATGCCATGTTTTGAAAATACAAATCTCTGGCTTCTTGATCATAGGCAATTTGATGCAGCACTGCGTCAATCTCTTCAACACCTGTTAATTCAAAAGGGATTAATTGCGGCAAGTCACTATGAGTACGATGATACTCTAAGGCACCCTTAATTACGTTCTCCACAATAGGTTTAAATTTCGGAGTAACATTTTTCCCCTGAGAAGTTTTTTTCAGAAAATCCTTTATTTGCTCCTTGGACTTGGTAGGCAATTGACCGTACATGTCAATATACTCTTGATCCAAATCCAAATGTTGGTCCTGAAACTCCAGTTCTTTTTTGGCCTCTTCCCGGCCTTTGGCAAATTCTTTCTTTTCTTCTACCTGATTCTCCCGTCGAGGGGATTCGGTAAAAAATTTTTCAAAGGCACTGTCAAACAAAGGATAATTCACAGCATCTTTTATCAAAGTTGCCTTTAAAGCGGATTTAAATTGCTTTTTATCGGTTAAATCAATAATTTTGATAGCGCCTAAAGCATCCAGGGTTTCAGCCGTACCGATATTTAATCCCAAGCTCCTTAATATTTGCACAAAACTAATAATACTATTTTCCAGGAATTTTTCCACCTTACACCTTCCTCATCATTTCCCGAGCCCCGCCCCTTTCCCGGAACATATCTATGTCCTCTTTGTCCTTCAGAAGCAGGTTGATGGTCTCCTCTACCAGGTGCTCCGTCATTCTCTCTGCATTAAGGGTCAGTAATGCCTCTGCCCAATCCAAAGTTTCCGAAATAGAAGGTTTCTTTTTCAAGGCCAACTCAGTTCTTAAATAAGCTACATTTTTTACCAATTGCCAAGTTAACTCGCTGCCTAAACCCGGTACTTTCCTTTTAACAATTTCTGCCTCTTTTTCCGGGGAGGGGAAATCAATATGAAGGAAAATGCACCGACGCTTTAAACCATCAGATAAATCCCTTTCCCCATTACTGGTAAGAATTACGACCGGAATCTCTTTGGCTTTGATGGTTCCCAATTCCGGAACGGAAACCTGAAAATCAGATAATACCTCAAATAAAAAGGCTTCAAACTCCGCATCAGTTTTATCAATTTCATCTATCAGCAAAACTACTTTATGGGGTTTTAAAATTGCCTTTAACAAAGGCCGTTCCAGGAGATATTCCCGGGAAAAAATATCCTCTTCCCCTTCGGGATGACACCTATGAGATTGAATGTGTAAAAGCTGCTTTTGATAGTTCCATTCATATAGAGCCTTATTTTCGTCCAAACCTTCATAGCATTGGAGGCGAATCAACTCTGTATTCAAAACCTTGCTTAAAACCTTGGCAATCTCCGTCTTGCCTACTCCGGGAGCGCCGGTGATTAATAGGGGTTTTTTCAGTTTTAATGACAGGTATACAGGAACCAAAATATCCCTGTCACAAATATAGTTTTCCTCTTTAAATTTTTCTTCTAATTCCTTTAAAGTAAAATCCATTCCCGTTTCCTTCCTTAATCAGCCTTAATTATTTCTTCATTCTTGAATCCCTTTTCCGTTACCTGCAGTATTTCCCTTTACTCCCTTAGACATTGAGCACAGGTACCGTAAAATTCTAAACGATGTTTTTCCACCTTACCCCCGATTATGTCTTCTACCTGTTGGTCAAGTCCTGTCAAAACCGGCATATTAACATCACATACCTGTCCACATCTGAGGCACACGAAATGATAATGAATTTGAGCATTACCGTCAAACCTTCTGAAAGTGCTGCCGTATTTCAATT
>DUPU01000169.1 GCA_012838175.1 Clostridia bacterium | reverse complement strand
TTTGGGCTCAATGGCCACAGTAAGGGTAGGAACAGGGAAATCAATCCCGTCCAAAACGATTCCGCTACCTTTTACAGTTAAAGTATCTCCGGTATTGGTCTGAGCTAATTTAGCCACAACCCCGATGTCACCGGCTTTAAATTCAGGAATTTGAATTTGGTTTTTGCCCTGCATGGTGAATAATTGGCTGATCTTTTCTTCTGCTTCTTTTCCGGTATTGAAAGCATAGGAATCACTCTTAAATGTCCCCTGGAAAACTTTGAAATAATTAATCCGGCCTACATAAGGGTCGGCCATGGTTTTAAACACCAGAGCAGCTAAAGGTTTAGATTCAATATCTTTATCTTCTGTCCGATCTAAGGGTGAAGGAGCGTAATCCTTTAATACATTCAGCAAACGGTCAGCACCGATATTTTTCAATGCGGAACCACATAAAACAGGTACCACTTTGGCAGCATTAATTCCGGCTTTTAAACCGATGATGATTTCCTCATTAGTTAATTCTTCTCCCTCAAGATATTTCATAGTAAGGTCATCATCACCTTCGGCGGCTGCTTCAATCAACATTTCCCGGTAAGTTTCCACATCGGACAGTAAATCATCAGGAATTGCAGTTTCGCTGGACTTGCCGTTTCCGTCATATTTATACGCTTTCATTTCAATCAGATCTACTATGCCGCTAAAGTTTGCTTCTGCGCCGATGGGAAGCTGGATGGGAACTATTTGTTTCGTCAGTTTTTCTTTCATGGAATCTAAAGCTTTCAGGAAATTAGCATTTTCCCGGTCCATTTTATTGATAATAGCTATTCTGGGTATATTGTTTTGGTCAGCCAGTTCCCAAATAATTTCTGTGCTCACCTCTACCCCGGCAACAGCATCAAGCACCATTAACAAACAATCTGATACCCGGAGTACTCCTTTAACTTCACCAAAAAAGTCGGAAAAACCAGGTGTATCAAGTATATTAATTTTAGTACCCTGCCACTCGCATGCTATTAAAGATGTATTTACAGTTATTTTACGTTTGATTTCCTCGGCATGATAATCAGCTACAGTATTGCCTTCGTCAACCTTCCCTAAACGATTGGTTGCCCCGGTGTTAAACAGCATCGCCTCAGTCAATGATGTTTTTCCTGCTCCTTGGTGCGAGACAATACCTATGTTTCTAATACTTTGAGTTGGGTAAACCTTCATGTGTATCCTCCTTCAGTTCCGAAATAATTTTGTTGCTCTTACTAAAGATTATAATGGATTATTTTTATCGTATCACTATATATTAGCCCCAAATCCTAAAAAACCCTTCTTAACCTAAAACTTTTTTTAATGAATTACCTATCTAATTCCTTATCTCTAACAGTTTCCCCATTTATTGGTACTATAATACCCGGGAAAAGCATATTTCTATCCTAAGAACAAGCCGGACAAAGTAAAAAAGAAATTAAGGGCGAGGTAATAATGAATAGGGAAGGTCTACTCTACGGAACCATAATTCTTTTAATGTCAAACTTCTTAATAAAGTGTTTAGGTTTTTTTTACCGCGTATTTTTAGTCAGAGTTTTAGGTACTGAGGGTATCGGTTTAATTGAAATGGTAACTCCCTTTTATACCTTTATTATTGTTATCACCACCTGGGGTATACCCCTGGCCATGTCCAAAATATTAGCGGAAGAAATGGCCAAAGGAAATTGGGGCAATGTACAAAGAACCTTTCGCTTGACCTTATTTTTGCTAATCACTTCCGGGATGATTACTACTTTTTTGGTTATAAATTTTGCTCCTTGGATTATGGAACACTTTGTTTCGGATCGGCGCATTTATTTCTGTTTTGTCACTATGATACCGGCAGTTTTTATCATTTCATCCTGCTCTGCTTTTCGCGCTTATTTTCAAGGAATCAAACAGGTTTCCGCCATTGGTTTCGGGCAGACTGTGGAGCAAATCGTGCGGGTTTTGGTAGGTATTACCTTAGCAATAAAACTCAAAAAATACGGCTTGGAAATAGCCATAGTAGCAGTGTCCCTGGCTTCCGTTGCGGGAGAGTTGGCCGGTCTATTGTTTATGGTTGCCAGATATAAGAGAAAAAAGGTAAAAGCCCAATTCTCCCCTTCCACCGGTTTTTGGATATTAATTAAAAGGTTATATACCTTTGGCATCCCTGTTACCCTTACCCGGCTTTTAGCAAGTTTTCTCATGACTCTGCAAGCATCATTAATTCCTAGGGGATTAATGTTAGCCGGAAATGATTTGAGAACTGCCACAGAAATTTATGGACGTTTTTCCGGAGTGGCTTTATCTCTTTTACACCTGCCCAGTATTATTACCATGTCGATGTCCGTATCCATTATGCCGGCTGTAGCAGAACTGTCCGGAAAAACCAACAAAAAACTGTTAAAACACCGGATTAGTGAGGCTCTTTGGATCACTTCCGTATTCTCGGTCCCCAGTATGGTGGTTCTTTACTATTATGCCGGCGAGTTGTGCACTTTAATTTTCCATGCCCCTCCCGCCGGAGAACCTTTAAGAATTCTTGCCCTGGGCGGGATTTTCTGTTACCTCCAGCAAACCCTGACCAGTATTCTGCAAGGTATGGGCAGGGTAAAAATGCTTTTGTTTAATAATATCTGTTCCGGGATTTGTTTTATCGGGGGCATCCTGCTCCTCACCCCGGTTAAGGGTCTGGAAATAAAAGGTGCTGCTCTTGCTTTAAGCTTAAGTTACTTTATTGGGTGTTCATTTAATCTTCTTTATTTAACCAGAAATGCTCAAATCAGCCTGCCTTTGTCCAAAATTCTGATAAAGCCTGTCACCATAGGGCTGCTGTCTTTTTTTGCCCTTAAATTTATAGATGAACAACTACGTTTATTCTACGGAAATCTCCTTCTGGCTATGATTATTTCTGTCCTCCTTTCTTATGTTCTTTATTTTATTTTACTCTTTTTCATCGGAGGTTTGCCCACATCTACCATTAAGAGATTGCCTGTCTTCAATAAATGGTTTAGTTAATTTTCTTTAAGGAGTGATTCGAATCCCCAGGACTTAACCGTATCTATCACTTGATAATTGGTTAAGTCAAAATGAATAGGGCTTACAGAGACATAATTATTTCTTACCGCATCCACGTCTGTATCCCCGTCACCTTCTACATTAACCACATCTCCTGCCAGCCAAAAATATTCCCGGCCTCTGGGATCTTTCCGACATTCCACCGTATTAATATAGTGCCTTGAACCCAGTTTGGTGACCCGTACACCTTTAATGTCATGGGCTTGACTTCCCGGGATGTTTACATTTAGCAAGGTAGACGGGGGGAATCCTTTTAAGCGAAGTAAAGTGCACAGTTTTGCAGTAAATTGCGCCGCAAAAGTAAAATCCACAAATGAATCATCATACAGAGATACAGCCACATAAGGAAGCCCGTTAATCATTCCTTCAATGGCTGCGGAAACCGTTCCGGAATACAAAACGTCTGTTCCCAAATTGGCCCCATGATTTACGCCGGATACAACCAGATCAGGCGGTTCCTTTAACAAGGTTTCTAAAGCCAGTTTCACACAATCTGCCGGTGTGCCTACAACTGACCAGTGTTCCTTATCCGAACCTTTTAGTTTAACTCTTTCTGCCCGAATAGGTTTATGTACGGTAATACCATGACCGGTGGCACTTCTTTCGTAACTAGGTGCCACAACTGTAACATCGGCAATTTCACTCAATGCCCTTCTTAATGTTTGAATACCTTCAGCCTGAATTCCGTCGTCATTGGTTAAAAGTATTTTCATATAAATTAACCTCCTAAACTACAATGTTCCCATTCTTTTTAAAGGCCAGTACCGGAAAAAAGCTTTACCTTTAACAGACTTAATTTCCAAAAAAGGATCAGGCCAGCGATGACTGTCAAAGCTTAAATTTCGATTATCCCCTAAAACAAACAAATGTCCTTCCGGTACTTTAACTGGGCCAAAATCATACTGGGGAGCCTCATTTAAATATGGCTCTTCTATTGGTTCCCCGTCAATATATACCTGCCGGTTTTTAACCTCAATTGTTTCCCCCGGCAGGCCAATAACTCTTTTGATCAAATCATCTTCACTTATATTTTCATCAGGTTCAAAAACAATTATGTCGCCTCTTTCAGGAGTTTGAAAGCGAAAAACAAATTTATTGACTAAAACCATATCCCCGGCATAGATTGTAGGATACATGGACGAAGTAGGAATGATCCGGTTATCCACAACAAAAGCTTCCAGTACTATGGTAATCAACGCAGCAATAATAATAGTAGTCAGGGCTTCAATGATAAAATGTTTCACTTTATTAACTTTAACACCCATGTTTTAAACCTCATATATGGTAATAGACATTGTTCCCTGTTCTCCGCTTTTTAAGCCAAACATTAAATGATGATCTTTTAAACTTTTGTTTAAAAAATCTACAATCTTATACATGTTTTCCCAGGCAGGAAAATTTTTCACGGCAATTAATTCCATCTTCCCCGAGCCTTTGGTCTCCAATGAGCTTTTCCCCTCTTCCATTTCCATCCTCCTAACTTTTACTTTTAATTAACGAAAAGGCCTCCGCCCTGGTAGCTTGATTTGAGGCAAAAGTACCTCGTACGGCAGAGGTAATGGTAGCAGAGCCGGGTTTTTTTACCCCTCTCATGGTCATGCACATGTGTTCCGCTTCAATTACTACTAAGACCCCACGGGGCTCTAATGTTTCCATAATAGCATCGGCAATCTGAGAAGTAAGTCGTTCCTGTACCTGAGGTCTTTTGGCGAAACATTCTACCGTTCTGGCCAATTTGGAAAGTCCTGTTATTTTACCTTTTCTCGGGATATAAGCCACATGAGCCTTACCGTAAAAGGGCATTAAATGGTGTTCGCACATGGAATAAAGAGGAATATCCTTGACCAGGACCATTTCCTCATGTTTTTCGTCAAAAAACTGTACCATTAAGTGCTTTTTCGCATCTTCTTGAAGTCCGCAAAATATTTCCTCGTACATCCGGGCGACTCTCTTGGGAGTATCTACTAAACCCTCACGCTGAGGATCTTCTCCAATTGCTTCCAGAATTTCTCTGACAGCATGCTCTATTCGTTCTTTATCCATTTCCCTTATCCTTTCTATAATTGGTTTATTATTTTATGAGTTTGAGGGATTACTCTAACCTTTTTTAAGACGGTGCTACAATAATCCTGAATCTTGATGACTTTATCCGGAGTCATTTCCTTTACTCCTCCTACAGGAGTTACAGGCTGCAAAACTAAAGGAATAGACGGATCAACCCTCTCAATTATTCTAACCACTTGAGCCAACTCTTCCTTGATTGTATCCACGGTTAAAACTGTTTTTACATAAATCTCTTTTTCTTTGGCGATCTTTAAGAATTCTTCATGTTTTTTCCACAAATCAAGCCCTGTGGCACTGGGCAGTTTAATATCCATACTGATAATATCTATCAGAGGCAATAACTTTCGTAATGACTGGGTTAAGGTGCCGTTGGTTTCTAAAAAAACCGGGCATATCCTTTTCCACCGGGGGAGAAATTCATATAAAAAATCTACCTGTAGTAAGGGTTCACCTCCGGTTAAACTTAAGGAATGATGAATTTCAGGTTTAAGGGGCATAATTATTCTTTTTAGTTCATCAACAGATACAGGATTGGGATAATATTCAAGTTTTCCTGTCCCCGGTTCTATTTCAATACAAAACATGTCCTTTCCTTTAATTTGGGTTTCCCTGGTATCGCAATAGGTGCAACTCAGATTGCAACCGACAAAACGGAGGAAAATCTGCCTTACACCCACATAAATTCCTTCACCTTGAATCGAGGAAAATATCTCTTGAATTTCTGTTTCCATCATTCGCCCCCTTCCTCTTCATCTTTAATAAAGGTAGCTGCCGCACCGGGAGATTCCCAAACTGTCACAGAATTAACAGAAACCGGGTATTCTTTTAATGATTCTTCCATTTTATAAAAAATAATTTTGCTGATGTTTTCGGCTGTAGGATTAATATCTTTAAAAAAAGCCAAATCATTTAACAAAGAGTGGTCTAATTGGCCGGCAATAGCCCGCAAATTTTTTTTAACCAGGGAAAAATCTACCAGCATGCCGGTTTCATCCAGGTTATTACCTCTTATTTTAACTTCTACCTGCCATGTATGACCATGAATATGGGCACATTTGCCTTGATAGTTTTTTAAAAAGTGAGCAGCATCGAAATGGCTGCGGACAGTTAATTCGTACATATATTATTCCTCCGTCAATTTTATGAATCTATCCAATCTAAAATAGAGATTCCTTTCCAAGGTAAAAAAAATGAGGGTGCATTTTTTGATAATGTCCCCAATTCATCATAGCAAAAACGGGCAAAGAAAAAATTTCAAAATATGACCGAAAGCGCCAATTTCATTGTATTTATTTTACCCAACTCAGTCAAGCAAAACCCGTTGATTCCAATTTTCCCAGTCATATTTTTCCCATTTCCGCATAGATTGTACAAATTCTATTTACAAGGAGGTTTTATCTTGGCCATAAAAGAAAAATTTTCGATAAAACTACCTGGGGGAGCCGGACCGATATTACGCGGTTTAGTAGTCTCTTATCTACTTGTCGCTATCCTTTCTTTAATAGCAGGTCTTTTGTTTTACTTCACTCCATTAAGTGAAATGTGGATGCATCCAATAGGAGCAGGTATTACTACTATAGCCTTGTTTTTTGGGGGGCGTGTTGCCGCTAAAGCAGCCGTTAATAAAGGGTTAATCCATGGTTTAACCATCGGGATTATATTTATCTTGATTACCATAATAATGTCTTTGTTCAGTTCCCATGACATTTCCTGGTCTTCCTTAGCTTTAAAAAGTGCTTATGCCTTATTAGCCTCTGCCATCGGGGGCATTTCCGGGGTTAAATAAAAGTTACGGGGGCATCGTAAAACTACTTTTTGAAGTAGTAACGATACCCTTTTTTAAGTCTGTTAACTACATAACAGGGCTGCTGCTTACGAACATTTTAGTTCGTTTTGCAACAGCCCCCTTTTTTCTACTATTTCTCTCCTTCCCAATGACCGGTTATTTTCTCAATTTTCCAACCGTTATTGATATTAGTTAAAAATACCGTGGTCTGTGTTTCGTTTGCCCGGGACGTTAAGGGATTCCACAAAACGTCACCCTTCACCCAAGCTTTATTCCGACTGATTCCAAAATCTTTTAAATAAAAAACACAGTATACTCCCGTTCTATTTTTTTCCCAATCTGCTCTTAAAGAGTCGATTACCTCACCTGCCTTCAGTTTGCGCCAGTATTTTTCAGTGCAATAGGCCGGTAGTTGGCGAAATCGGCCCTCATTAATGGTCTGGTAAAAATCTTCCACTACTTCCACCGGGATATTTATCCGGATAGAACTAATTTTCCACTCCTGGTCTTGTTTAACGAGAAAAATTGTAACATTTTCATCATCCATTTTTCTTTGTGCGGAAGTCCAATCCGCCTTACCCATTATCCAGGCATAACCTTTTTCCATATCTATATTTTGACCGGCAACTAAAAACATCACAAAATTAATTGAAGGGTCGTCTTCTATCATTATTTCCCATTTTTGTTTATAGCCGGAACGGTGCATTTCTCCCCACCAGACAGGTGTAACCAAGGTTCTGATTTTTTCCCAATCGTTATTCTCCACAGCTTGATAAAAGTGAAAAACCATATTAAAAGGTGCTTGGTAATTCTCCTTCATGATATCTTGCTCTGCCACGGTTAGGGAAGGTACATTTTTTGAAAAATCCTCCGTGGAAAACCACCAAGTAAATAATCCTAATATGCTTATTAAAAGATAAAAGGAAATCAGGCGGTAATACTTCATGGTATTTTCCCTCCACATACTTGCCAACAAGGGATTCTAACTTAGCATAATACCGGGCTTTGATTTTTATGACAACAAAAAAGAAGATGCGGCATATTCGCATCTTCTTATTGTCGGAGAGCTTTTTTTAATACCTTTCTTAAAAAATTGGGAAGTCTGATAAAATATATACGCACCGTCTATCACTCCTTTATATCTCACTCAAAATATCTTATGCAGGAGAAGAAATTTGGTGCTTGAATAACTATATTTTAGGTATCCTGATCGTACTGATCATTAAATACCCCAGGATTGCAGCACAAATAAGAAAGACCGGGGACGGAATCAGATTGGCCATAAAACTAAGAACAGCGATGATAGATCCTGCAACTGTAATGGGCAACCCTTGATAATAACCTTTTGTAGTTTTCACATTAAACCTGGCTAATCGAAGAGCACCGGCTACAGCAAACCAAAGGATCGCTGCTAAGCCCAGCCCACTATATTCCGATAATACTTGGGTATAAAGAAGAATCGCCGGTGCAACTCCGAAGGATACTACATCTGCCAATGAATCCAATTCTTTGCCAAAGTCGGATGATACGTCAAATCTACGGGCGATCCTCCCGTCCAAAACATCTAAAATCATAGAGATTATAATCATGATTGATGATAGAGCATATTCTTCCGACAAAACATAGAGGATGGACATAATACCAAAAATCAAATTGCCCACGGTAAATAATGAGGGCAAAATCCTTATATTCACGATGTATACCTCCCAATTACCGTAACTCCGCCTCTTACCTTACTCCCCTTTTCCACTAATATGGTATAATTCAAAGGTAAATATAATTCCGTGCAAGATCCAAACTTAATGATTCCAAAACGTTCTCCCTGCTTCAGGTTTTCTCCTGCCTTTGCCCAGCAGACGATTCTCCGTGCGATAAAACCGGTAATCTGACAAACCATTACTTTGTAAAAACCATTACTGATTACTAAATAATTTCTTTCGTTATTATCTGAGGCATGACTTTTAAAGGCCGGGAAAAAACTGCCCGGGACATATTTCACATGTTCCACCGTACCGGTAATCGGTGCCCGGTTAAAATGCACATCAAGGATACTTAAAAAAATAGTAATTTTCCAGACTTCTTCATTCAAAAACTCCGACTCCTTTACTCTGGTGACGGAAGTGATGACGCCATCAGCAGGAGACAAAGCTACATTCCCACAAGTAATAACTTTGCGCGGGGGATTCCGAAAAAAATACAGGGAAAACAAAAAAATAATTCCAGGAATCAAACCCAGCCATGGGTCAAAGCGATATAAAAACCAAGTCATCATACCGCTCACCAGAAGGAAAGGAAAGGATTCCTTCGCTATAGGAAGATTATTCATAGATGCGGATAATCCCTCCCTCTCTAAATTCATGTATTATTGTATCATCTTTTCATTACCTGGGAAAGCAAAATTTTATTTTGTTTTCGCCCTGAGCCAATTCCTGATGTCCTCTGCCAACTCATCTGTCTGTCCAATGATGGTTTTCATCTTGGGCAATGAGTTGATAAATGAGGCTCCATATTTCTTTTGATAAATCCTTTTATCAAGGATGCATATGGCTCCATAATCAGAGTGAGACCTGATTAAACGTCCAAATCCCTGTTTAAACCTAATAATCGCCTGGGGAAGGCTGTACCAACGGAAACCGTCTAGATTAAGAGCCTGATACCGGTCTAAACGGGCAGAAACCGTTGGAATGGTGGGAGGCCAGAAGGGCAGTTTTACAATGATAACCAAAGTCAGGGCTTCCCCCACCACATCGATACCTTCCCAAAAACTATTAGCACCAAGAATGACGCTGTTTTCTTTATTTTTAAAATCATCCAAAATCTTGGTTCTGCTGCCTGTAACTCCATGGGCATAAACGGTAATCCCATCTTTATTCAAAGGTGACTTAATGTTTTGGTATACATCTTTTAACTGGTAATGGGAAGTGAAAAGCACCAGTGTCCTGCCTTGAGCGGCCTTAATCAATTTGATTAAGGTTTTGCAGATCCTATCTGTAAACAATATTTCCGAAGAAGAACTTGGTTCAGGAAGATCGGATGCGATGGCCAGCAGTACATTTTCCTCATAATCAAAGGGTGATGGTAATTGTATTGTCTTTAACGGAAAAGGTGCTAAATCCAGACCAATACTTTCCGTAAAATAATTAAACTTCCCCCCCACAGTTAAGGTAGCTGAGGTGAGAATAACCCCCTTCTTAGAGGAAAAAAGATAGTGATATAGTTGTTCTTTTACATCTATAGGTGAAGTACGGAGAAGAAGAAAATTATTGTTCCCTTGATACTCCATCCAACTGACAAAGTTTTCTTCGTCGCCCATAAGAATGATTTCTAAACCTGTAACAATCTGATGCAGGTTTGACACAATCATGTTAATCTCAGCGGCTTCATTAATTTCGATGCCGTATTCATTTTCCATACTGCCGGTTTTTTCTCCTAAAGAAATAAGTTTTTTAATTAAACCCTTGAGCTTAATCATAAGATTTTCCCCGGCTGAAACTATCCCCGGCCAATAATCTTCTTTTCTGTGCCAGGGTAGAATACGCATCGTTTGGGTATAAGGGATATTATCCGACCAATTTGCAGAAAAAATTCCGCTAATAACACCAAAAAACTCCCTTGCTGCGCTCAGACATTCTTCTCCGATAAGACCGATGTCTTCCAGTAAACTTATCAATTCATCTCTCAAGTCTTGATCCAAATTAGGGTGATTAACCATTTTCTTTGTGAGATGTTCTAATATATTTCGTGATGACGGATTGCCACCCTTAATTAACTTTTGAAAAACAGCCCATAGGGCAAAGTAATTAATATCTATGGTAAATTGTTCTTCCGCTGTTTTTTCTAGTTGATGGGCTTCGTCAATTACCAGGTATTTGTATTCCGGAAGAATATTATCATTGGCCATAGCGTTAGCCAATAACAGTGAATGGTTAACTATAATTATCTGAGATTGTTCCGCCAATTTTCTGGCCCGGGATACAAAACACTGTCCCCGGTAAAATTTGCATTTTATCCCTAAACAGGTCTCACTGGCTGCAGCCAAATGCTGCCAATCAGCTTTTTCTTTTTTGTTCAGATTTAATTCATCAATATCACCTGTTTCCGTTTGGTTCAGCCAGATTGCCAAACGCATGATGAGCCGTAGTATTTCCTGGTTGGATTCATTGATAAATTGTTCCCACTTTCTCAAACATAAATAATGGCTTCGTCCTTTAATTACAGAAGAGGAAAAATCTCTCCCGCTAATTTTGGCGGCTAAAGGAATATCCTTATTTTTTAATTGTTCTTGTAAATTAATAGTATGAGTGCTGACGATAACTTTATGACCTGCATTTATGCTCCATAAAACAGACGGGAGCAGATAGGCCAGAGATTTGCCGATACCAGTTCCGGCTTCAACAATAAGGTATCCTCCTTGGTTCCAGCATCTGGCGGTTTCTTTGGCCATTTCTTCCTGCTCCGGCCGGTATCTAAAGCCTTGGATCATGGTTTCCATCCTTCCCCCCGGTTGGAATATGGGGGCCAGTTCTTCTGGGGTAATTTCATAATCTTCAATAAACTCCGGTTGTGGATGAGAAGAAAAGATACCCATTCTCATGTCTCCCTGGGAATATAATTGTCTGGATTTAATTCCTTCCCGGGGAAATGAACTCATTCTTTGTCTATACACCTGGGCGAATAAGCAGCTTAAAGTGCTTTTTGTTTTTTGACTCAGAAGGAATAAGGTTTCTAACACAACAAAATCGAGATCTTTAAGAATTTGCTGCAACCGTAAAAACAACAATCCGGTAGTACGGGCGTCCCCTAAAGCCCTGTGGGCAGAGGAACGGTCAATATCAAGGGAATATGCCAATTCGTCTAATGAATAGCCGGGGGCATAAGGAAAAAGGATTTTGGCCATTTCCACCGTATCCAAATAGTTTTCGGGAAGAGTAATATAGGATTTGAGAAAGCTTAAATCAAATTGAATATTATGCCCGATGAGCACTGCTCCCTGAAGAAAATTATCCAATTGAGGAAGGACCTCCGTTAAGAAAGGCATATTTTTCACCATCTCATCATCAATCCCCGTTAACTCTGTAATTTCTTCGGGAATGCTGCACCCGGGATTAACGAGAGTAGAAAACTCTTCCTGCAAAGTTCCTTGAGCAATGCGCACCGCTCCGATTTCAATGACCTGATCTTTTCCACAGTTAAGTCCAGTGGTTTCCAAGTCCAAAACTACATAATTCACCCCATCGAACTCCTTTCGCCCTGTGTTGATTCCACATTTTTCGGCCATATTCCTGCTTATCATAATAAAAGAAAGTATGTTGAATTGCTATCACGAGTTTCATTAAGGCACCAATTTTTATCAACAAAAAAGACCCCCGTCAGGAGGTCTTTCGAAGTTATCTATTTATTTAACAATGGTATACATTTCTCGACAATGCTTTTCAACCCAAGCAGGATCAACTTGTTTTCTGGCTACACCGCTTTCCATGGCGGCTTTGGCCACAGCAGCTGCTACCGCCGGACCCACATCGGGATTGAACGCTTTCGGAATTACGAATTCCGGAGACAATTCGGATTCTTTTACTTGATCTGCAATCGCATAAGCAGCAGCTATTTTCATTTCTTCGTTAATATCTGTTGCTTCAACATCAAGGGCTCCGCGGAATATCCCGGGGAATGCGAGAACATTGTTTACCTGATTGGGGAAGTCAGAACGTCCGGTGCAAATAACGGCTGCTCCTGCTTCTTTTGCTTCATCAGGCATTATTTCCGGAATGGGGTTAGCCATGGCCATAACAATAGCCCCTTTATTCATGGATGCTATCATTTCTTTGGTGACCAGACCAGGTCCGGAAACTCCGATGAAAACATCGGCACCTTTGAAGGCATCGGCTAAAGAGCCTTTTACCATATCTCTATTGGTGATTTTGGCAATTTCCTCTTTTTCCGGGTTCATGCCCTCTGTGCGGCCTTCATAGATGGTTCCCCTACGGTCACACATGATGACGTCTTTTACACCCATATGAATTAAGAGTTTAATAATGGCAATACCGGCTGCTCCTGCTCCGCATGTAATTACTTTAATATCTTCCAGCTTTTTATTTACAATTTTCAAAGCATTAACCAGACCGGCCATGGTCACTATAGCAGTACCATGCTGATCATCATGGAAAATTGCCATATTGGTTTCTTTTTTCAAGCGTCGTTCAATTTCAAAACACCTGGGAGCAGAAATATCCTCCAGGTTTATCCCGGCAAAGGTAGGTTCCAAAAGCTTCACAAATTGAACAATTTCATCCACATCTTTAGTATTCACACAAATAGGGAAAGCATCGACCCCACCAAAAGCCTTGAATAAAACACATTTTCCTTCCATCACAGGGAGACCTGCTTCCGGACCGATGTCTCCTAAACCCAAAACGGCAGTACCGTCAGAAACAACGGCTACCATATTCCACCGACGGGTATACTTGTTTACGGCATTTACGTCTTTGCTTATTACCTTACAAGGTTCAGCTACCCCTGGGGTATAGGCTAAACTCATTTCTTTTTCATTGGTTACAGGAGCCAAAGGGGTTACTTCAATCTTCCCTTGTTTTTCCTCATGAAATTTAAGCGCTTCTTTAAAAATATCCATAAAATACTCCTTCCTCTTTTTCTCTATATTTTATTTTACTCTATGCGGTATTTTTTTACACCTTCTTCATATAAATCGCCGCCATAGATATCGTTTATTACCGTTAGAGGCAAATCTTCCACTACCAGTTTTCTTACTGCCTCAGGACCTAACTCCGGATAGGCAATGACTTCTGCAGATTTAATGCATTTCGCCAGCAGAGCTCCTGCTCCACCGGTAGCACCAAAATAAACGGCTTTATGTTTTACCATGGCTTCTTTAACCTGATCATTTCTAGATCCTTTTCCGATCATGCCTTTAAGCCCTTTTTGCTCTATTAATGTGGGAGCATAAGCATCCATCCGGTAACTGGTGGTCGGTCCGGCTGAGCCGATGACCTGACCGGGCTTAGCCGGTGCCGGTCCCACATAATAAATAACATGACCTTCTAAGTCAATGGGCAATTCTTTTCCCTGGTTTACTAAATCCACTAAACGTTTATGGGCGGCGTCACGGCCGGTATAGACTACCCCGCTTAGCAAAACCTGATCTCCTATTTTTAAATTTGCTAAATCAGCATCAGTAAGAGGAGTGGTCAAATGATGTACCGTCATTTTTTTCCCTCCCTATAAAACTATACTTTTATGACGGGCAGCATGGCAGTTGATATTTACAGCAACAGGAAAGCTGGCAATATGGCAGGGATATACTTCCACTGCTACTCCTAAAGCAGTTATTCTGCCGCCCAAACCTCCCGGGCCAATGCCTAAGTTGTTAATTCTTTTCAATAGGTCTTCTTCAATTTCAGCGACTTCTTTTATGGGACTTGGTTCTCCGATGTCACGGAGCAAAGCTTTTTTAGCCAGCAGGGCACATGTTTCAAAGTTTCCTCCAATTCCTACACCAACCACAATAGGCGGGCAAGGATTAGGTCCGGCTTGCCGAACTCTTTCTATGATAAACTGTTTTGCTCCTTCAATTCCTGCTGAAGGTGGCAGCATGGCAATGGCGCTCATGTTTTCACTGCCCCCACCTTTAGGAGCAACGGTAATTTTCAGATTTTCTCCCGGCACAATTTGCGTGTGGATAATAGGAGGAGCATTATTACCGGTGTTTTTTCGAGTAAAGGGATCACACATAGATTTTCTTAAATAGCCCTCAGCATACCCCTTTATAACTCCGTCAGTGATGGCATCATTGATATATCCTCCGGATAGGGTGAGATCCTGGCCCATTTCAACAAAGACGACTGCCACGCCGCAGTCCTGACACATAGGTACTTGCTCATTTCGGGCTATTTCAGCATTTTTAATTAATTGATTGAGAATATCTTTTCCGGGCGCAGAAGCTTCCGTCTCATATCCTCTGTGCAAAGCATTTAAAACATCCTGCCCCAAATCAAAATTACCTTCCATACATAATTTGGCTACAGCGTCTACAATTTCTTGATAATCAATTACCCTCATTTTAAACCTCCTTTCAAATAATATCTTTTCTGCCATGTCCCTATATCATACATATTCTCACTTCTTTTGCTTTTTCCTTCTTTTATTTATTTTATTTTCTTTTTTATCATACTTTAAAGAAAAGTCTCCCGAAATAGAGGAAAATACCTCTATCCGGGAGACTTTTTACAAAAATTTAGGAAAATATGTTTATTCTTTTCACTGATTATAATAAACAAAAACCGACCTTTTTCGTTGTTTTTATTGGAATAGAGTCAGCAGAACTCCTGCTGCCACTGCCGTACCGATAACTCCTGCCACATTGGGACCCATGGCATGCATTAATAGGAAATTCCTGGGGTTTTCTTTCTGGCCCATTTTTTGCACAACCCGGGCGGCCATGGGCACGGCGGAAACGCCGGCGGCACCGATGAGAGGATTGATTTTTTCTTTAACAAACAAGTTCATCAGTTTAGCCAGCAACACTCCTCCTCCTGCGCCAAAGGCAAAAGCTAAAGCCCCTAAAAGGAAAATACCGATGGTTTTCCAGTTTAGAAAAGCTTCCGCTGTGGCCGTAGCTCCTACGGTAACCCCAAGGAAAATGGTAACAATATTAATTAAGGCATTTTGCGCAGTATCTGACAATCTTTCCACTACCCCGCACTCTTTAAACAAGTTGCCTAACATGAGCATACCGATCAACGGCGTAGCAGCAGGCAAGGTTAAAGATACTACTACCGTTGTTACAATTGGAAATAGAATTTTGGTGGTTTTGCTGACGGGTTTCAGTTGCTTCATGACAATTTTTCGCTCTTCTTTTGTAGTTAATAATTTAGCTACCGGCGGAATAATAATAGGTACCAAGGCCATATAGGAATATGCCGCCACGGCAATAGGCCCTAATAGGTGGGGTGCCAGCCTGGTAGCCAAAAATATGGCTGTAGGTCCGTCCGCTCCCCCGATAATTCCGATGGAAGCAGCTTCCGCCGGGCTGTATTTCAGGAAAAGTGCTCCCCAAAATGTGAGAAAGACACCTAACTGAGCGGCTGCTCCCAATAAAAGACTTTTCGGGTTTGCAATCAAGGGCCCAAAGTCCGTCATTGCTCCAATCCCTAAAAAGATTAGGGGAGGGAATATTCCTAAAACATCTCCTTGAAACAGGTAATAGAGCAAACCGCCTATTTCCTTCACCACAGGCAACCCGTCTTCTCCTATTTCCATCACAGGCGGTGCCGTGATTCCCGATATGGGGATATTGGCCAAAAGCATGCCAAAACCGATCGGCACCAATAATAGAGGTTCAAATCCTTTTTTAATGGCCAAATATAAAAGTATACAAGCCACGCATATCATTAAAATATGGCCCCAGGTTAGATTTACAAAACCTGTGGTATGAAAAAACTCAATTAAACTACCGCCAATATCCACAAGCCAGCCCCTCCCTTATTGAATCTATCCTTGAATCTGTTTTAACCCAAAGCAAACAGCAAATCTCCCGCTTGGACATTATCACCTTTTTTAACGTAAATAGCTGTAATCTTTCCAGCTTGAGGGGCGACAATTTCATTTTCCATTTTCATAGCTTCAAGAATCATCACCACATCACCGGCATTAACTGTTTGTCCTTCATTACAGTTAATACTAAGCACCGTACCGGGAAGCGGACTGGTCACTTCATTGGCAGCTCCTGACGCTACCGGTTTTGAGACTGCTGGTTTGGCCTCTGATTTGGGAGCAGGAGGTGCAGCAGGTTGCGGCGTCGGCTTAGTATCTGCGGAAACCGGTTCTTTTATCGGAGCGGCGGGCGCACTCCCTCCTACTTCTTCAATCTCTACTTCAAATGCTTCCCCATTAACTATTACATTAAATTTCCTCATTATCTATTTCCCCTTTCGATAAATCGTTGTCTGGTTGACATAATATCCTGGGTGCCCGCAATGGACCAGATAGGTCTATTGTGGGAAACCCGACGAATCTCAGTAAATTTAAACTCTTCCGCAGTTTTGCCCGTTAAAGCACAGATGGTGGCAGTAATAGCGGCAACTACTGCGGGTGAAATGCTTTGGTTTTTTTTCATTTCTGGTTTTGCCGGAGCTTGTTCAGATTGGCTGATATTTATTTCTTCGTTCTTTGGTTTTCTTCCCATTGCGGCATTTACCCCGGAATTAAGCCATTTAATCATTAAAGAAAGTACAATCAGTACGGAAAATACCACACCCATACCGATCAAAGTAGTCAGGATTCCTTCTTCAAAATACTCTAACATCTAGTGCACCACCTTAAACCGGAATATTTCCGTGTTTTTTGCCCGGGCGGCTCTCCCGTTTGGTAAGAAGAGACTCTAAGGACTTAATTAAAAAGTACCTGGTTTTCTCCGGTTCGATTACCAAATCTGCAAAGCCTCTGGCTGCAGCACAATATGGGTTGGAGAATTTTTCTTCATATTCGGCAATTTTTTCTTGCCGCTTTTCATTTGGATTTTCCGCATTGGCAATTTCCTTCCGGAAAACAATATTGGCAGCCCCCTGAGCCCCCATTACGGCGATTTCAGCACTGGGCCAAGCAATAGACGTATCCGCACCCAAAGATTTGGCGCACATGGCCAAATAGGCACCGCCGTATGCTTTTCTGGTTATTAATTGGATTTTGGGTACGGTAGCCTCGGAATAAGCATATAAAAGTTTCGCTCCGTGCCGAATAATACCTCCATGTTCTTGGCCTACCCCGGGTAAATAACCTGGGGTATCCACAATGGTAAGGAGAGGTATCCCAAAAGCATCACAAAAGCGAATAAAACGACTGGCCTTATCGGAACAATTGATATCCAGGCAGCCCGCCATAACTTTTGGCTGGTTGGCGATTACTCCTACGGATATCCCATTCAGGCGCATAAAACCGATAATAATATTCTTGGCAAAATGAGGCTGGATTTCAAAAAAGTCCCGGTTATCCGCCAAGGCAGTAATTACATCCATCATGTCATAAGCCTTATTGGCATCATCAGG
This sequence comes from Clostridia bacterium, assembly GCA_012838175.1. GTDB lineage: Bacteria > Bacillota > Dehalobacteriia > Dehalobacteriales > Dehalobacteriaceae > DUPU01. The sequence continues at coordinate 34,595 of DUPU01000169.1, read as the reverse complement.
AACTACGGTTTTTAGTATTTCATCCATGCGTTCCGCCGGATCGTTTGTTTTAACCACAGGTACCGGGTCTAAATTATTAGAAGGGATATAGCTTAAAAGCCTTTTGATTTGATGGAAACAATCTTCTTCATCCACGGCGAAGAAATGTGCGTTGCCGCTTACCCGGTTGTGGGTTAAAGCCCCGCCTAAATCCTCAGAGCTTACTTCTTCTCCGGTTACGGCCTTAATTACCTGGGGACCGGTAATAAACATTTGACTGGTTTTATCCGTCATAAAAATAAAGTCGGTTAAAGCCGGAGAGTAAACTGCTCCCCCGGCACATGGACCCATAATTACAGAAATTTGAGGGATTACTCCGGAAGCCAGGGTGTTGCGTTTAAATATTTCCCCATACCCGTTTAAAGCGTCAATACCTTCTTGGATTCTGGCACCTCCGGAATCATTTATTCCAATGAAGGGGGCACCCATTTTTAACGCTAAATCCATTACCTTGCAGATTTTAGCTGCATGCATTTCCCCTAAAGATCCTCCCAAAACGGTAAAATCCTGGGAGAAAAGATAAACCAACCGGCCGTCAATAGTCCCATACCCTGTTACCACACCTTCTCCCGGGGCCTCCACATCCTGCATGCCAAATTCTACTCCCCGGTGCACCACAAACTGGTCCAATTCCACAAAACTGCCTTTGTCCAAAAGCTTATCAATTCGCTCCCGGGCAGTCAGCTTGCCGGCCTGGTGTTGTTTTTCAATTCTTTTCGGCCCGCCGCCACCGAGCACCTTGTCTCTTTTTTGAGATAACTTGGCCAATTTTTCTTCTCTTGACATTAACTCAACCTCCTAAGCTCTAATCACGCTGGCATATTTCAACCAATGTACCAAAGGTAGCCTTGGGATGAATAAAGGCAATTTTTGCTCCTCCGGCACCGTAACGGGGTTTTTCATCAATTAGTTTTACCCCTTTGGCTTTTAAATTTTCCAATGTTTCTTCAATGTTTTCCACCCTGAAGGCTATATGCTGAATTCCTTCCCCCTTTTTCTCAATAAACTTTGCTACCGGTCCGTCCGGATCCGTTGACTCTAACAATTCCACTTCACTTTCCCCCATGGGAAAGAAACCCACTTTCACCTTTTGTTCCGGAATAACCTCTTCACCGGTTAGCTTAACACCTAAAGCATCTTCCCAAAATATTTTTGCTTCATCAATACTTTTTACAGCTATACCGATATGGTCAACTTTGATGGTCATCCCAACAGACCTCCTTTTCATCATAACCTTACTTTACATTGGCTTTGATATAATCAATGATATCCTGAGTGGAAGTTCCCGGGGTAAAAACCTCGGAAATTCCCGCTGCTTTTAAGGTAGGAATATCATCATCAGGTATAATTCCCCCGCCGATTACCAGGATATCCCCTATCCCTTGTTTCTTAAGCAGTTCCACTACCGGAGGGAATAAATGCAAGTGGGCGCCAGATAAAATACTGAGGCCGATTACCTGTACATCCTCCTGAATAGCTGCTTCGACAATTTGTTCCGGCGTCTGTCTTAAACCGGTATAAATTACTTCCATCCCGGCATCCCTTAATGCCTGGGCAATAACTTTTGCTCCACGGTCATGACCGTCTAAGCCAGGTTTTGCCACCAATACTCTTATCTTTTTTTCCGACATTTAATCTCCCTCCTTTAAATAGTAGCTACAGCCTGATATTCACCGAAAACTTCTCTTAATACACCGCAAACCTCTCCCAAGGTGGCATAGGCTTTTACCGCATCTAAAATATAGGGCATTAGGTTAGTATCTGTCCGAGCTGCCGCTTTCAGTTCTGTAAGACATTTTTCCACCTGAGGGTTATTCCTTTCTTCTTTAACCTTTTGAGTTTTTTCCACTTGAAATTTCTCTACCTCCGGATCTACCCGCATCAGATCTTTAGGCTTTTCTTCCTTCATTTGGAATTTATTTACACCAATTACCACCTGCTCGCCACTTTCCACCGCTTTTTGATAATGGTAGGCGCTTTCCTGAATTTCTTTTTGCATATAGCCCAGTTCAATTGCTTTTACGGCTCCCCCGAGATTATCAATTTTATTGATATAATCCCAGACCTTTGCTTCTATGTCGTTAGTGAGAGCCTCGATAAAATAGGAACCACCTAAAGGATCAACCGTATCCGTGACACCGATTTCATAACCTATTACCTGTTGGGTTCTTAAGGCAATTAATACAGATTCTTCTGTAGGCAAAGCCAATGCTTCGTCCCGAGAGTTGGTATGTAGGGATTGGGTTCCGCCTAATACAGCACTGAGCGCTTGGAATGCTACACGCATAATATTAACATCTGGTTGTTGAGCGGTCAATGTGCTTCCTGCCGTTTGGGTATGAAAACGGAGCATTAAAGATTTCGGGTTTTTCGCACCGAAACGTTCTTTCATAATTTTCGCCCAAATACGCCGCGCTGCTCTAAATTTGGCAATCTCTTCAAAAAAATTTACATGGGCATTAAAGAAGAAAGAAAGACGAGGGGCAAAATCATCCACATTGAGGCCTGCTTTTAAGGCAGCATCCACATAAGCAATACCGTCCGAAAGGGTAAAGGCAATTTCTTGTACTGCCGTGGCACCGGCTTCCCGAATATGATAACCTGAAATACTGATGGTATTCCAATTAGGAACGTTTTTTGAGCAATAATCAAAAATATTGGTAATTAACCGCATTGATTCGGCAGGAGGAAAGATATATGTACCGCGGGCAACATATTCTTTGAGAATGTCGTTTTGAATGGTTCCGGACAGCTTATCTGGGGTTACCCCTTGCTTCTCCGCAACGGCAATATACATGGCCAGCAAAACGGCAGCAGGGGCATTTATGGTCATGGAGGTACTTACCTTGTCTAAAGGAATGCCGTCAAAAAGAATTTCCATATCTTTTAAAGAATCAATGGCGACGCCGACCTTTCCCACTTCACCTCGGGACAGGGGCTGGTCTGAGTCATAACCGATTTGGGTGGGAAGGTCAAAAGCGCAGCTTAAACCGGTCTGACCTTGATTCAATAGATATTTAAATCTTTCATTGGTTTCTTCCGCCGTCCCAAACCCGGCATATTGTCTCATGGTCCAAAGACGTCCCCGGTACATGGTAGGCTGTACTCCCCTGGTGTAGGGATACTCTCCGGGAAAACCCAGCTTTTCCTCGTAATCAAATTCCCCCAATTCTTCCGGAGTGTAAAGACGATTAATGGTTATTTCAGAATCTGTGGAAAACTCTTTTTTTCTTTCCGGTCGCTTCTGAATCGAAGCTTCAACTTTTTCCGTCCAAACCTGTTTTTTCGTCTTCAACTCTTTAATTTTGGCATCATTAAACATAACCAATCCCCCTTCACATGATAATGTTGGTCTTAGGTTTAATCCCACTAAAGTGGGGTTAACTCCATAGGTTTTGGCTTTAACTAGCCTCAGCCGTCTGCAAGTATAATTCTTCTTGCTGATGGATAAGTTCTGCATGAAAAGGCTATGTCCTTCAAGAATTAAAGGAAAAAGCCCATATTCGAAATTGCAAAATTAATTTAATTATTTAATAAATTACATCAAATTAAAAAATTCCCTTTTATGCTATATTGTACCAATATGATTATATCATGAATCTAATAGTGTGCAATATTTACCAAAAGAGATGCAATATTAAAACTCTTTTTAACCATCGGAACTATTTAAAAAATCAAAAAAGCGCTATTAGAGCGCTTTTTTTGATGGTTATTCTTTCCAACAAGCTAAGTATTCTTTTTGCTCTTGGGTGAGCCGATCAATTTTGACTCCCAAGGTTTCCAGTTTCATTTCGGCTACCTTTTTATCAATTTCTTCCGGGACTTCATATACCTTGTTAGATAAATGGGTGTAGTTTTCATTAATAAATTTAAGAGATAAAGCTTGTAAAGCAAAGGTCATATCCATGATTTCCGCAGGATGGCCGTCCCCTGCCGCTAAATTTACCAAACGGCCTTCGGCCAAAAGATAAACTTTCCTTCCGTCTGATAAAACATATTCTTCGATATTATCCCTTACCTTTCTGCGGGAAACAGCCGCATCGGACAAATCTTTTTTGCATATTTCCACATCAAAATGTCCTGCATTGGAAAGAATCGCCTGATCCTTAATTACTGCCAAGTGTTCTTTTCTAATCACGTTCAGATTTCCGGTCACCGTAATGAAGAAATCACCTAAGGGTGCGGCTTCTTCCATGGTCATGACGGAAAATCCGTCCATAATTGCTTCAATGGCCTTGATGGGGTCAATTTCCGTCACAATCACCCGGGCACCCAAACCTTTGGCTCTCATAGCGACCCCTTTGCCGCACCAGCCATAGCCGGCAACCACTACCGTCTTTCCGGCAACTACTAAATTGGTGGTTCTGTTAATCCCGTTCCAGACGGATTGTCCTGTTCCATAACGATTGTCAAATAAGTATTTGCAGTAGGCATCATTTACAGCAACCATGGGAAAACTCAAGGTACCTTCTTTTTCCATGGACCGAAGTCTTAATATTCCGGTAGTGGTTTCTTCACAACCTCCTAAGATTTCCTTTAGTTGTCCGGGACGTTCCGCGTGCAGGGTGGCTACCAAATCTCCGCCATCATCAATTATTAAGTCCGGATGAAAATCCAAGGCCTGATTCAGGTGGGCTCGGTATTCCTCATCACTGGCATTATACCAGGCAAATACGTGAATACCGCTTTTTACGAGAGCCGCCACCACATCATCCTGGGTTGACAGGGGATTGCTGGCTACCATACAAACATCGGCACCGCCGGCTTGGATTACTTTCCCCAGGTAACCTGTTTTGGCCTCCAAATGAAGACATATGGCAATTCTCTTTCCTTTGAACGGCAAATCCCGCTCAAAGTCTTTCCGAATCAGGTTCAACAACGGCATATGGGCTTGTACCCAGTCCAATTTCAATTGTCCTTTAGGAGCCAGATTGATGTCTCTAATCATTGATTCCATAAATTATTTACCTCCGTTATGGAAATTTATCGTTCATGAATAAACTACCCTAACTTTTATAGACCCGGTATTTTGTTTCTTTTTTGAAAAAAACCTTCGTGTCAGAGAACCGTCCCCTGACACGCTATTAGTTTTCCTGCCAGCATCCCGCCCAGGAAGGCATAATCCTCCGTAGGCAGGTAATCACCGGCAGAGGCGTCAAAAAGGATGTTGGCATTTGGGGGAAATTCTTCATCTCCGGCCCAAAGCACCAAAGTAACCGGAATCCGGGGAAAAGGATAAAAGCAATAGCTCATATCCCCGTACTTTTCTCTGGTGCCTCCACATTTTTCCGCGGCTTTTTGAAATAATGACAGGTCATTACCGAATAAATGTATCAGGGGCCGGATGCACCTGTTGGTAAAAGGCTCGATATAGATACTTCCTCCAGGCAGTTCTTTAAAAGAAATATTCTTATTGAGTAACGGGCTGCCTCCTGCGTGAATGAAATAGTGAAGCACTAAAATTCTATCCACCAATCCCAATTCTTTTCCCGAATTTTTATTTGTGACCACTCCCTCCGGGTAGCTTACCTGAATGGGCTGGGTCATAAATTCCAAATAAAAACTGCCGTCTCGATACTCCGCCCCGGTTTTCCAAGCCATATCCTCCGGTATTTTTTTGCTGAACTCTTCCAATGCCTTTTCCAGTGTCACGTCAAGGTTGAAATTTGCCATTGCTTTCCCTCCTATTAATTGTCCCAAAAATTATTTGACTAAATGCATATTTTACGTTAAAATAACTAATTGTGAAGAAGATATGCGCCCGTAGCTCAGTGGATAGAGTGACGGATTCCGATTCCGGAGGCCGCAGGTTCAAATCCTGCCGGGCGCGCCATTTGATTATAAGCCGCAAGGCTTTTTTTATCAAAAATTATCAGTCTAAGGGACCGGATAGGTTCCTTTTTTGTTTTGTCAAGATTTATGCCGGCTTTTACATTTTGCGCATAGCCACCCGGATATCTTCTTCCACATGCAACCGATAGATTTTGCATATTTCTATGATTCGGGAAACCGTTCGTTCTCCGATGACCTCATTCATTTGATTGATAGACAGGTTTGTGGTAATAACGCAAGGCAGCCCGTGGTTCATCCGGTAATTGATTAAAGAAAAGATTTTGTTTTGGGTCCATTCCGTAAAATTATGAGCTCCTAAGTCATCTAAAATGAGGACTTCCGTTTTTCGGGCGGCATCCATCAATTCCGCTTCACTAAATTCACCTTGTTTTTGATAAGTTGCTCTGATTTCATCAAGAAAATCCGGCACCACCAGGAAAAGGACTTGTTTCTCATGTTCCAAAAGGGCATTGGTAATGGCACCGGCAAGAAAAGTTTTACCGCTGCCGACTGTCCCGGCAAAGAGAATCCCTTGACCGGTCTTTTCTTCTAAATAGTGGGCTACAAACATTTTGGCTCCTTCAAAAGCTTTTTCCGCCATAGCCCGGTAAGTGGGACCATCATTATCAACCCGCAAATGAGGGGAATAAAACCTGAAATCAAATTTATCAAAGGTATGAGCAGCCAAAAAAGGGGTCATATTGGCTGAGGAAAATTTTTTTAAGACAGCCCTTTGTTTTACACATTGACATTGGTAAGCCAGGTCACCTTTCACAATTAATCCCTGATCCTGACATAAAGGGCAGATAAAATGCATCTGTTCCGTTTTATCAGTTTTATGTTCAGGTTTGATTTTAAGCAGACTTCGGTTTAAATAACGTACTATTTTTTCCATAAATTATCCAACCTTTATAATTCATATAAATCGTTCAGATCTTTTTCCCGAGTTTTGGAGAAAGTTATCTTCTTTGATTTGCTTCTGTTTTTGCTCATTTTTAGTTTCTCATAGTTTATTGCCTCATGTAAAGTACGAATATTTGCTTTATGCCAATCCAACAAGATTCGATCTATATAATTCAAGTTATAGACTCCTCTTAAAACCGCTCTTTTTAAGGCTTCTAATATCAGATCCGGATGATATCCCAAAGGATCCAGCCATTCAATAATCTTCTCGTTTTCTATATTTGTTAAGGGACGGCCGAATTCTTTTTCAATAGTAGAAAATATTTCGCCGAATTTTTTATGAAAATCATCTTTTTCTTTGCCTGCGGCCATCTCCGTTTTCCCGGCCAACTCACAAGCCCAGAGGTCAATCAATTTATCATACAAACCGTCAAAGAAATAATGGGAAAAATTTTTCCCCCATTCCGGTCTGTTTTCCATCACCAGAAACCCCTTTTCCATTAGGGAGGCTATGTTTTGCTTTACCTGAGTTTCTTCTGTATTAAGTAATTCCGCGATTTCCGGGACGGAACGGCAACCGTTTTTGTTGATCATTAACAACTGGAGAATAAAGACTAATTCCCCTTCTGTTAAACCTAATTGACGAAAATTCTTTAATAATAGATTGGGTACAAAAATACCTTCCCCACCGGCACTGAAAAAAAACCTTTTCTCCCACTTGTTGTTTGTCAATCCACCCACCTCCCATTTCATTCTATAACCGTGTTTTCTCTTGCCGGCCGACCCTAACTCCTTAATCCCGGACAGTTTTTAATACTCCATCAGGTCCTTTATGTAAACCTGGAGAAATAAAGCTGACTTCAACTTATTTTTTCCAGACGTCAGGTAAGAATAATACCAATACAGTGTAAATTTCCAGACGTCCCAGCAGCATTAAAAAACTTAAAACCCATTTTCCCGCAGGAGGTATAAAAGCAAAACTACCGGTAGGCCCCACATCACCCAACCCAAATCCTACATTACACAGGGAAGCAATCACTGATGTCATGGCTTCGATAATACTTAACCCCAGGGCCCCCATCATTGCTGTCCCCATAAAAAAAACCATTATATATAAAAAGAAAAACTGCAACACGTTTATCACAATACTTTCGGGGACTGTTTTATTATCTATTTTAATGAATTTTACGCTGCGGGGATGAATCAGGCGAAATATTTCAACTGCCGTATGTTTCATCAGTATTAACAACCGTCCCACCTTGATGGACCCTCCCGTAGACCCGGAGCACCCCCCTACAAACATAAGCAAAATCAATAATATTTGGGAAAATACCGGCCACTGATTATAGTCTGCAGTTGCAAAGCCGGTGGTAGTAAGCATGGATATGGCCTGAAAAGCAGCAGTCCGGGCTGTTACTTCCACACCCCAAGGTTTACTTAATATTAAATTAAAAAAAATTAATGCCACACTGCTGAGGGCAATTAAGAGGTAAAGTCTAAATTCTTCATTTTGCCAAAAACTATTGTTTCTTTTCATTATCGCCTGATAGTACAAGGCCAGGTTGGTTCCGGCGATAAACATAAAAATTATTAATACCCATTGGATGTAAGGACTTTCGTAATACCCGATATTCAGGTTTTTGGTGGAAAACCCTCCGGTGGCCATGGTGCCGAAGGCGTGACATAAAGCGTCAAAAAAATTCATTCCTCCACATAAAAGCAGTACCGTTAAAATACCGGATAATAGTACATAGGTGATCCAAAGAATTTTAGCTGATTCCTGAATGCGGGGTTTAATTTTTTCTGCCAAATTTCCCCCGGGAGCCTCAGCTTTAAACATTTGCAAGCCCCCTCCCCCCATTTGCGAGAGCAGGGCTACAAAGAGGAGAATGATTCCCATGCCCCCCAGCCAGTGGGTCATACAGCGCCAAAACATAATGCCGTAAGATAGGGTTTCAAAATCCGTGATAATACTTGCTCCGGTGGTGGTAAATCCTGACATGGTTTCAAAAAAAGCATCGGTAAAAGAAGTAAAAGTCCCGGAAAAAAGATACGGCAAAGAACCGAAAGCGGAAGCAAAAATCCAGCCTAATGTAACAATGGCGAAACCTTCCCTTTGCCGGATAGTTTCTTTGGACTTAAAAAGAAAAGTCATGATACTTCCCGCTAAAAGGGTAATCAGCATGGCACAAATTATCGCCAAAACATGGGACTCTTGGTAGTATAAAGACCATAAAAGGGGGAAAAGCATACATCCCCCGATAATTATTAAAAGCCTTCCAATGCTGCTGAAAACAAGGGTGAGCCGCACAAAATTTCCTCCTCAGGTTATGAAAAAAACCTTTGTACTTTTTGGGTAGAGTTAGGTAGCGTAAAAACAATTACCCTGTCTCCGGGAATAATTATATCATGGCCGCGGGGTACTATCACCTTATTTTCCCGCATTAAACCACCAACAATCGCTCCGGAAGGAAAATCCACATCTTTTAAAGCTTTACCACTGTGCCGATAAGTTTCCGGAACAATTAATTCGGAAATTTCTGCCCCGGCATCATCTAATAAAGTGACAGAAATAATCTTGCCTTTACGGACAAATGCCAAGATAGCCCCGGCGGTTAATTTCCTGGGACTCACCACTCGGTCAATACCCACCTTTTCCACTAAAGGATTATAATCGGACCGACGAATCTGGGCAATGGTTTTTTTGGTCCCTAAGTGCTTGGCCAACAAAGAGACCAAAATATTTAATTTATCATCCCCGGTCAAAGCCACAAACAAATCTGTGGCTCCTACATTTTCATCTTCCAGCAGCTGTAAATCAGCACCGTCCCCGTTAATTACCAGGGTGCGATTAAGATTGTCGGCAAGAAACTGACAGCGGGTCAAATTCTTTTCAATAATTTTTACATTGATATGTCTTAATTCCAGTTGCTGGGCTAAATAATACCCGATCCTGCCTCCGCCCAATATTACCACGTTTTCCAGTTTAATACGGCGTTGGCCGAAAAACCTTTCAACATCTTTCATATCTTTGGTTTGGGCTAAAATAAAAATCATATCGCCAAATTTGATTTTATCATTGCCTTTAGGAATAATAACCTTGCCGTTCCTCAAAATAGCCACAATCAAAAATGGATAAGGGCAGTTCAAATCCTTTAACTCTTTATCGGGAATAGGGTTTTGAGAAGTGATTTCAAATTCCAGTAATTGTATTTTTCCATTGGCAAAAAACTCCACTACCTGTGCTTCCGCATTAGTGGCTAATTTGGCTATCTCCATAGCGGTTACTCGTTCCGGATTGATGATTAAATCGATGCCCAAGGCCTCTTTGGAAGTATTCTTATCCAAATCAACATATTCCGGATTGCGTACCCGGGCAATAGTCCTTTTTACCCCGAGGGAACGGGCAACGATGCAAGATACAATATTTAGTTCATCCAACTCAGTTACGGCAGCCAATAAATCCGCCTCGGTGACCCCAGCCTCCTTAAGCACGGATACGCTGGCCCCGTTCCCGCTGACAACCTGTACGTCTAAGTGTTCATCTATGGTTTTAAGCCGTTCTGTACTTCGGTCAATCACGACCACATCATGTCCCTCAAAAGAAAGCATTTGGGCTATACTGAAACCGACTTTTCCCGCTCCGATAATTATTGCCTTCAATTAAGATCCTCCTCTTTATCAACAATTGATCATCTTCGCTTTTTTCGTTCCGGTGGATTCTCCTGTTATGAAAAGCCTGCAAAAGGTATGTTCAAGGATAATTTAGGATTATAAGTTTGGGCCGGAACTGTTAGATACAGGATTTAATACTGTAAATAAAGGATAAATAAATTTGTCGTTGATAAATTTGTTCCTATCCTTTACTATGTTATAATATAATGAAAAATTATGCTATTATTTTTGGACGCTTTGTGGAAATTATCTTGATACTTGTGAAAGCTTTTTTTGATTGGAGTTGACCATGGAAACATATGCCTTTATCGGTCCCAGCGGGACGGGGAAAAGCCATCATGCTATCTTTGTCGCAGAAGAACACCATATTGATTTGATTATCGATGACGGATTATTAATTCGAGGAAGCAGGATTTTAGCCGGCGTTTCTGCAAAAAGATCTCCCACCAGAATAGGTGCCATTAAAACGGCTCTTTTTTCTGATAAAACCCATGCAGCAGAAGTACATAATAAAATTTTTCAGACACAACCCCAACGTATTCTTATCTTAGGCACTTCTTTGGGCATGGTGGAAAAAATCGCCGTCAGACTTAATCTGCCCCAACCCCAGGTAATTATTAATATTGAGGATGTGGTAACTCCTGATATTATCAATAAGGCGAGATATATCCGGGAACATGCCGGTTCTCATGTGGTTCCGGCTCCCACGGTTGAGGTGAAACAAAGGTTTTCCGGTAATTTTTTCAGGCCAATCAAATCCTTTTTCCAAAGGAAAAATCCGGGTACTCACCCTTTAGCTACTAAAGACATGTGGGTAGACCAAGCAGAAGTCAGACCTACTTTTAGTGCCATGGGCAAGTTTTATATCTCTAATAATGTTATCGTCCAAATCGTTAAACATTATTGTGTAGGTGTTTCCGGTCTGGATCGAGTACTGAAAACTGAAATAGAAAACAAAGACCATGGCGTTCTTCTGCATATAGATGTTTCCTTGATATATGGGTACTATCTTCCTGAGGTTATGGCTCAGGCGCAAAAGATTATTCAGGAAAGAATTGAGGAAATCACCTCATTACACGTAATCGCCGTAGATATACACGGAGTGAAGTTGGTCATGTCAGGGGACGGTTCTCTGACACGCTGAGAAAGCCTTTCATCAAAACATGAAAGGCTTAAATTTTAATGATTCAATTTTATCTTTTTGCAAAGCGTGTCAAAGAACCGTCCCCTGACACATTTTCCTTAGGCGCTTAAATTGCGCAGGTATTCCCTGATTTGCACCAGCTTATCCACAGATTGTCCTTCCAGCAGACTTTGGAGATAATTGTTGATTTCATGATACAATTCGCTGGCAGACTCTGTAGGCTGCAGCGGATAGGGTTCAGCTCTTGCCAAAGTCATTAAATCAAAGGATTCTCCTATAAAGGGCACCGTTACATGCGCCTGAAAACGTTCTTGAATCAAGCGGGCCAGGTTTAATGATGCTTCCTCCTCCCCGTGGGTAACAAAGATCCTCGTAGGCAACCTGTCAAAACCTGCCAGCCAGTCTAATAACTCATTTTGATCCCCATGGGCGGAATACCCTTCCAACATGACAATTTGGGCATTGACCGCGATTTCCTCCCCATGAATTCTTACCTTTTTTTCTCCGTCCACCAAACGGCGCCCTAAAGTGCCTAAGGCCTGGTAGCCTACAAAAATCACGGTGCATTCTTTACGCCACAGGTTATGCTTTAAATGGTGTTTAATCCGTCCCGCATCCGCCATCCCGCTGGCGGAAATAATAATGGCTCCTTTTTTAATCTCATTTAAAGCCCTGGATTCATCAGCCGTGCGGGAAAAGTTCAAATTAGGAAGCAAAAAAGGACATGCCCCGTAGTCTTCCATAAATTCCCTGGTTTCCATATCGTAATATTGGGGATGGTTGCAGAATATTTCCGTGGCGGCGATAGCCAGGGGACTGTCAATATAAATAGATTTTGGTTCAATTTTTCCGGCGCCAATCAGCTTATTCAAGGTATATAATAAATCCTGGGTCCGGTCCACCGCAAAGGCAGGAATAATTACATTACCACCCCGCTGAAAGGTTTCATTGATAATCTCTGTTAGAGTAATTTTATTATCTACGATATCCTCGTGGAACCGGTTGCCGTAGGTGGACTCCATCACCAGAAAATCGGCTTCCTTAATAATAGTTGGATCGTTGATGATCGGTCTGTTATTTCTGCCGAAATCACCGGTAAAAACAATTTTTCTGTTCTTACCCTGCTCCAGGTACCTGATTTCCACCATGGCAGATCCTAAAATATGTCCTGCATCCCGCAGGGTGACATTAATTCCTTCTGCCGGAGAAAATTCTTGATCGTAATTAACCTTTCGGAAATATTTTACACATTCTTCAGCTTCCAAGGCGGTATAAATGGGTGTGAGCAATTTTCCCCCGCAGCGTTGAATTTTCCGGTTTTTTCGTTCCACTTCCATTTCTTGAATATGCCCGCTGTCCGGAAGCATGACCTGACATAATGCCACCGTTCCGGAAGTAGCGTAAGTCGGGCCGGAAAAACCCATTTTATAAAGTTTCGGCAGTAACCCGCTGTGGTCAATATGGGCATGAGTCAGCAATACAAAATCAATTTCTCCCGGAGAGAAAGGAAAATCTCCGTAGTTTCGTTCTTTAAGCTGTTTATTTCCCTGAAACATGCCGCAATCAACCAGAAATTTGACACCTTCATGTTCCACTAAATAGCATGAACCGGTTACCACTCGCGCCGCACCACAAAAAGTAAGCTTAATATTCTCCACCTCCCGTTCATCTCTGTCTAAAAGATTATCATCTAAGCTCCGGATGAAAGGATAAGATGGTCTTTTCTCAGCTGGAAAACTGTTTACTGAGAAAGCGCTCCATTCTGTCCATAGCTTGAATCAGCTGTTTCACAGAGGTAGCGTAGGAGCATCTGATAAACCCTTCCCCACAATCCGCAAAAGCATTGCCGGGAACCACCGCTACTTTTTCCTCTTTCAGCAGTTTTTGGGCAAACTCTTCCGAACTTAAGCCGGTATTTTTGACAGACGGGAAAATATAAAATGCTCCTTGAGGTTTAAAAACCTCCAGGCCCATATCCTTCATTCTTTTATATACTATTCTCCTTCTTTGGTCATATTCCTCCACCATTCGAGAAACTTCATGATGGCAGGAACGAAAAGCTTCTATGGCCGCTTTTTGACCCATAATAGGAGCGCAAAGCATGGTATATTGATGAATCTTCACCATATTCTTAATAAAGTCCTCATGGGCAGCCACATAGCCGATGCGCCATCCTGTCATGGCAAAGGCTTTTGACATCCCGCTGATTAAAATGGTCCGGTCTCTCATTTCGGGAAGGCCGGCAATGCAGGTATGAGTTCCTTCATAGGTTAATTCCCCATAAATTTCATCGGATACTACCACCAAATTATATTTGATAATCACCTTGCTGATAGCGGCCAATTCTTCCCGGGTCAGTACTGCGCCGGTAGGATTATTGGGATAACTTAAAACAATGGCCTTAGTTTTTGGAGTAATATATGATTCCAAAATTTCCGGTGTTAACTTGAATTCGTCTTTAAAATAAGTAGGTACCGCTACAGGTTCGGCACCGGTCAACCTAACACAGGGCTTATAAGATACGTAGCAAGGTTCCGGGATGATAACCTCATCTCCCGGGCCGCAAATTGTCCTAAGGGCCATATCAACTGCTTCACTGGCCCCCACGGTGACAATAATTTCTTTTTGATCATTATAGGGAACACCAAACCTTTGATCTAAATACTTGGCAATTTCGTATCTCAGTTCCGGCAGGCCGAAATTGGAAGTGTACATGGTATAGCCTTTTTCCAAGGAATAAACACAGGCTTCTCGGACATGCCAAGGAGAAATGAAATCCGGTTCTCCCACTCCTAGGGAAATCACATCTTTCATTTCCGAAACCAAATCAAAAAATTTTCTGATTCCTGAGGGGGGCAAATCCCGTACCAAGGGATTAATAAAGTCTTCCGGATGAAAGGTCATGGAGTAATCACCTCTCTCCGATCCACTTCCTCGTCTTCAAAAATTACCCCGGCCATTTTATATCTTTTTAAGATAAAATGGGTCCTGGTGCTTAAAACATGGTCAATGGTAGCAAGTTTTTGTGCCACAAACATGGCCACTTCTTTCATGCTCTTGCCTTCAATGGAAACAGAAAGATCGTACTCCCCCGATATTAATGATACGGAACGTACCTCGGGAAACCGATAAATCCTTTGGGCTATGGCATCAAAACCTACCTCCCTTTGGGGAGAAACCTTTACATCAATAATAGCGACGGCCTCTTCCACACCTGCCTTTTCCCAGTTAATCACAGCAGAATATTTTAAAATAATTTTTTCTTCCTCCAATTTTTTGACAATGGCCTCAATTTCCTCCACGGTAGTGTCCAGCATCACAGCCATTTGTTCAAAAGAAATCCGGCCGTTACATTCTAAAAGTTTTAACACTTTGTTTTTCATTACAAATTACCTCCCAAATTAGTTTAACTAAAGAAAGCAATTGGACCTAGCCCCGGCGTGCATATCTACAGCATAGGCCCAACTTTGTTCTGTCAAGAAGTTATCTTCTGACAGAATTAAAAAAAGCCCCTGTCCCTGCTAAGGGACGAGAGGCTCGCGGTACCACCCTAATTCATCGTACAGGATTATGAAAAAGCCAAGTACGATGCACTTGACAGGATAACGGGTTTACCCGGAAGAACTTAAGCTTTCTTTCATTCCCCCCTCCGGGATGGCTGTTCAGAAGATCAGTCTGCCGGATTTCCACCGTCACCGGCTCTCTTTAAGCCCTGCATCATCCTACTTTTCCGTTCATCGGGTTTACACTCAAATATGCAATTGGCATAATTCTAACATTGTTATCCGTCGGTGTCAATGAACGGATATCAATATAATTCCAAAAAAATTTTGGAAAATCACCTTTGCGGTGCATATTTTACTTATTATTATGGAGATAATCAAATTTTCGTGACTTTTTTCCATCCTGGGTCTATTTACCATACAGGCAGCCATTTGTTAAAACAGGCTAAAAAAATGAAGCTGGTTAAATTTCTCTTTCTAAATAATAATTTAATAATTTGAATGTACAGGTAATTTTAATATAGGGACTTTTCTGAAAAACAAGAAGGGTTTTTCTATTTTATAACGAACTTTACATTAAATTACTTTTAGTCTACTATAACAAAACATATCGTATTCATGGGGTAATCTTGAAAAAACATTGAAAGGAGGATTTGCCTTTACTGCTGTTTCTTGAATCAGATAATCTAATATGAAAAAAGAAAGGAGCGGTTGTTTATGACCAGTAAGAGTTTATATGTGAGAGCCAATTACCAGGTTAACAAAACTCCTCAGTTCAAAATGCTAAGCAACGATCAGTGTGAAGAGATCTTTTTAAATGCCCTGGAAATATTAGAAAGAACCGGGGTGATTGTAGATAACAAAGAATTACTGGAGCTTTATGGTGAAAAAAATTGTTGGATAGACGGCAACCGGGTACGTATTCCTGCATCTTCAGTCCAATGGGCATTGAAGTCCGCTCCCTGCCGGGTAGTACTAACCAATCGGCAAGGTAAACGTTCGTTATTCCTGGAAGCACATAATATTTACTATGGCACTAATACCCATACTCCCTATATTTTAGATTCGGACACAGGAGAAAGACGAGAAACCACAGGGGAAGACCGGAAAAAAACAGCCCTATTATCCGACGGTCTGTCAAATATTGATTTTGTTACCGGTTCTGTGGCTGAATTAATTAATGTTACTTCTAAACCTATGATTCATATTTTTTCTGACCTGTCCGAAGGTGAAAAAACCATTAATATCGGTGCAGTTCTAGTGGGCGGGGAAAAGATGCTACAGCAAAAACCTTTCTTTGCTTATTTGGTAGAGTCTGCCATCCCCCTTGCTCCCGGCAATACCTGGGATAAGGTAGCCTTTGCCGCAAAGAAGAGAATTCCTCTAATTTATTGCTGTAATGCCATGGCCGGGGATCAAGCTCCCGTTTCCCTGGCCGGATACCTGGCCCTTACTTTAGCTGATTCCTTGGCAGCACTGATCATCAGCCAACTGGTGCATGAAGGAGCCCCCTTTATTCTCGGAGTATCCATGGTTGGAGAAGGCCAAGGCGCGGATGCAAAGACTCTAGGTGTCCCGGAACATAGTTTAATTTCTGCCGGGATGGCCAATATCTCCCGCTATCTCCGCCTGCCCAGTTTCATTACCGGCGGTATTGCCGATGCCAAAATTTTTGATGCTCAGGCCGGCATAGAATCGGCTTTTTCCCTTTTGGCCGGTGGTCTGATTGGATCCAATCTGGTAGTCGGGTGCAATATGCTGGAATATGGACAGACATCTTCCTTAGATGTAATGGTGATGAATGACGAAATTATTGGCATGGTAAAACGAATTTTAAGAGGGATTAAGGTAAATGACAACACCTTGGCTGTTGATGCTATTGATGAAGTCGGGCCGGGAGGCCATTTCCTGGGATCGGAGCATACCATGCGCCATTTTAGAAAGGAAACTTGGTGGCCTACCATTATTAACCGTCTGCGTCATGCCGATTGGGTGAAAGCCGGGGAAAAAACCTTTGCTCAAAAGGCAAAGGAAAAGGGTGCCAAAATTTTAAGCAATCACAAACCTGAGCCTCTCTCGGAGACGGTTTTGGAAAAAATAAATGCCATTCTGTTTTAGCCAATTATTCAGGTCAAATATATGAGAAAGGGGAGTTTTTTATGAAAACCAGAAGCAATTATCAAGGCAATGCCGGGTCTGTCTTTAATGTACTTTCCCCCGATCAATGCAGTGAAATCTATCAGGCGGCTCAAGAAGTACTGGAGAGAACCGGTGTCACCATGTATGATGATGAAGCTTTGGAAATTATGAAAAAGTCAGGCTGCTTTGTGGAAGGTAACCGGGTGAGGATCCCTTCCTATCTGGTAGACCGGGCTTTAGGAACTGTACCACACCGGGTTACTCTGTGCAATAGCCGCACCGGTTCCCGGGATGTGCTGCTGGAAGGAAACAATGCATATTTTGGGACAGGTTCTGATACACCCTTTTATCTTGATCCCTATACCGGAGAAAGGAAAAGAAGCGGTATCGAGTCTGTAGGCTGGGCTTGTAAAGTGATTGATGCTCTGCCCAATATTGATTTTGTCATGTCTTTGGGCATTGTACAAAATGTGCCCCTCCGAATTTCCGACCGTTACCAGTTTGAAGCACAGGTACTAAATACCGGAAAACCCATTGTTACCACTGCCCATGACATTTACGGATTTGCCGATATTATTGAAATGTGTGAAATTATCGCCGGAGGAGCAGAAGAACTGAGAAAGAATCCCTTTATGACTCTCTATGCTGAACCCATCTCCCCCCTCCAGCATGCCTGGGAAGCTGCTTCCAAGCTAATATTGGCCGCGAAGAAAGCGTTGCCTGTAGTTTATACTCCTTGCGTCATGGCCGGAGGTACCGTTCCCTCCACCATGGCCGGAGTACTCACCAACGGTTTGGCGGAAAGTTTAAGCGGCCTGGTTTTGAACCAGAATACCAGGGAAGGCGCCCCCTTTATTATGGGCGGGGTGTTTACCGTTATGGATATGGGTACCACCATCTTTTCCTATGGTTCTCCCGAATTCAACCTGCTCATGGATGCCCTGGCCGATATGGCCCATTACCTAGAACTTCCCATGTTTGGCACCTGTGGGTGCAGTGACTCCTGTATTCCCGACGAACAAGCCGGTTTAGAAGCGTCCTTATCCATTTTATCTACGGCTATTTCCGGGCCCAATTTAAATCACGATGTCGGCTATGTGGAATACGGGAGCACCGCCAGTTTGGAACTTTTAACTATCTGCGACGATATTATCGGTATGGCCAGACGTTTTGTCCGGGGTATTAAAATTGACGATGAAAGATTGGCTGTCGACCTTATAGATGAAATAGGTCCCGGCGGAAATTATAAAAACAGTGCGCACACTTCGTTGTTTAAAGAAGAGGAAATCTGGCAGCCGGCTTTGTTAAATCGCCAGAATTACCGGGACTGGCAGGCTGCCGGCGGCAAAACTTTGACTCAAGTTGCCAATGAAAAGGTAAGAGATATAATAGAAAACTATGAACCGGAGCCTTTGCCGCAAGATGTGCAAAGAAAAATCAAGGAAATTGTGGAACGGGCCAACAGAAACCTGAAGAATACCCTATAAATTATTATTAAAGTAAATAGGGGACTGACCAAATAATGGTCAGTCCCCTACCCTTTTTCTGCGTCTGTTTCTTTATTCTAGCGTTTTCCTCTGTTTTACCCTCTGAAAGATTATTTGCTTACTGATTTTCCGTCGGACGGTGCCTTTTTCCTATCTTTATTCAAGCCCAGCCGCTCTGCGGAATGGTCTTTTCCGGTATAGTAGTTGATCCAGCCGGAAGTCTGGTAATGATCCCAGTTACAGGGATCTACCTGGTAAGAATCTAACTCACTTTCCTGGTTATAATTCTTCAAACGGGAATATGCTCTTACATAAGCGCATTTTTTCTTCCCGGGGTAAACTTCACACCAGCCGTTATAGCTTCCTCCGCAGGCACCGTTTCGCTGGTTCTTAGGACACTGGGACATCGGGCAAACATAAGCCAAGTCAATTAAAGCACAATCTCCGCAATCTTTGCAATCATAGATGGCTACCTTGCCTAAATGCTCAATGCCATGATAGAGTTTTTCAATTTTCTTGCCTTCAACGGCTTTTGAAATTCCTTTCATCAAACCAAAGAAGTTCTTTCCGGGTTCAAAAATCAAACTATGCACCACCCGGGATAAACGATAAGTGAATTCCACCTTGGTATCCAAGGGGCGTCCTTTCCGTTCGGTGGGAATTTCCGTATTTAATCCGGTTTTTTCGTCCTTCTGATAATAATAAAAACCGTTCTCCATGGGGAAATCAAACTCATGGATATAATCCATCCAATTTTTACTCAGCTCTTCCCCTTTTTCTATAATATATTCAACCTGTTCATATTTAATATTGTGTCCTCCGATATGAACACCGGCAAAGCCCATTCCCTTCATAAAGGCATACATTTTAGCCGCTCTTAAAAGACGTGCACCCAAACCCTTATCCGGAGCCTGTCGTTCTTTGTCCAGTACTGCCAGGAGTTTATCCGTCACAACACAACCCGGAACCTGGTTTTGGTTCATGGCACGTCCCGCACCATAGGGTAAAATATAAACATTGCCTACCACAGGTACATTTAGATCATTCAGCCGCATAAATTGAATCAATTCATGGAATTTCCGGGCATCATAACCCAACTGGGGTACAATAAACTGAGCACCTGAGGCGATTTTCTTCTTCAGCTTAAAATACTGCACCATAAGCTCAGCTTCCGTAGCTTTAAAAGGAGAAACCGCCGCTCCGGCAAAGAAATCACTGGCTTGATGTTTAATAGTTCCTTTCAAACCCGGATATTCCAAACCCTTATTCATTTCCTGTATCAGCTGTAAAGCATGGGTAGGATCGATATCAAATACCGGCTTAGGCCGTCCTTTAAAACCGGTTACCGGATAATCACCGGTCATCACCAGAAGATTACGTACGTTAGCACGATCCAAGGCATATAATTGGCTTTCCATCTGGTTCCGGTTTTTATCTTTGCAGGTAAAATGCACCAGTGGTTCAATTCCCATTTTTAATATTTCAGCTCCCAGATAATCCGCCAGCATGGCCGGATTGCCCCCCGGATTATCTGTAATGGTAAGCGCGTGAACTTTGCCCCCTTTTGCAGCTTGTTCTGCCGCGGCAATAGCGCTTTCCTGAGACTTTTCCCGGGCTCCTCTTCCCGGTACTAATTCCCAGGTTACAGAAAAGGTATTAGGATCGAGCAACGATTGTTTAAAACGGTTTTCCACTTCTTCTCCTCCTCACCCATCAATAATAACCTTTTGATTTAATTCTAACACAAAAATATCAACATTTAATATGTTAATTTGTTGTTATAACTTTAATATTTTGCTATTTGTTTAATTTTTTTTCCAATTTATTTATTATTGAAAGTATTTATTGTCTTAACAATAAATAACCCTATTTTTATAATTATAGTTTTTAGTATGGGTAGTTTAATAGAAATCCATATGGTTCCTGAATACTTTGCTTGATGTGCTTTTCCCTTTGAATACAAAAACCCCGCCATCAGGCAGGGTTCTTAAATAAATTTATAACACGTATTATCTGGTTCTGAATACTTTTACGTAAGAGTCACAGTAAATGCTTTGATTTAACAAAACTTCAGTTGAAGCGGCAATTTCCATTAAAGCATCGTCGTTGGCATCAGCAATTGCAGCATCTAAGCCGCAGGCAGCGGCCATAGCCAAATATGTTCTATTAAGCAGCGACCTGTCCGGAGATTTTTGAGAAACATTGCTCAGGCCTAAAACAGTCTTTGGTGCGGGATCTGCTAAGAATTTAACCTGACGAATTGCTTCCAAAACTTCCGGAACGTGGTCCTGAGCAACGTTTACAGGAAGAATTAAGGGATCTATAAACAAATCTTCCATCGGCAGTCCAAATTCATCGGCAGCGGCTACCAATTCCATGGCTAAAGCAACTCTGTTTTCTGCATTTTTGGGAATACCCTTTTCATTCATAGTTAAACCGATTAACTTGGCATTGTGTTTAACAGCCATGGGGAAAACTCTTTCAATTTTCGGCCGTTCAGCAGGACAAGAGTTAATCATAGCCGGTTTTTTGCACAGTTCCAAGCCTGCTTCAATAGCATCATAGTTGGTGGAGTCCAAGACCAAAGGAAGATCACTTACTTCCTGTACTACTTCCACCATCCACTTCATCCCTGCAACCCGGTCGTCACAAGAAGGACCGGTATTAATGTCCAGGTAATGAGCACCGCCTTCTTTTTGTTTAATGGCCCATTCCTGTAAGGGCTTGGGATTTCTTTCTGCCACCGCTTGACCGATGTCTTTAAACATACCGTTAATTCTTTCACCAATAATAATCATGCGTCAAACCTCCTTATTTTCTAAATCTTTTTATATTATTTTGTTTCCATTAACTGTTCAATATTCTTCTTCACTGCTTTCACCGCTTGAGGGTGTCTCATGCAGAGAATATTTGCACCGGCTTGAAGTAAAGCTGCCGCAGTCATAGCTTCCCATGCCGGGCCTCTGTCTTTCTGGGCACCCCATCCAGGGAAATCGGCTTCGCTGGCCCAGGCTTCTTTAGCTCTCCAAGCTTCAAATCCTACGGTACAGATCATAGGCATGGCCAGCATTTTATCTCCCTGCAGAGCTCCCATCCGGCCACGTTCCATAATGGAGTAACCGTATTCAATTCCGTAACCTAATCCGGCAATCATGGGGTCAATTACAATGCGGTCAGTCGGCATATTCATTTCCGAAATAAGGATGTTTAATTGTTTGCAGATATTAATATCCAGCGGAGATCTGGCAATTACGCTGTGCCCGTTCCCCAGGCAAGCCGCTACCAGGGATTTGTAGTTTTCCTGTTCGGCAACGCCCATAAGTAATTTTTCTCCTGCAGTTTCTTCGGCCACTTTTACCATAACTTCATGGTCTTTTTCCACATCACCGCAACCAACTACGATTAAAGGTACACCCACAGCGGCCAAAATATCTTTGACGGTTTT
The DNA here is from genome assembly GCA_012838175.1 of Clostridia bacterium. Lineage (GTDB taxonomy): Bacteria > Bacillota > Dehalobacteriia > Dehalobacteriales > Dehalobacteriaceae > DUPU01. The sequence continues at coordinate 12,428 of DUPU01000169.1, read as the reverse complement.
GGCACACTCTTCCGGAGTTCTGTTTGCTCCGTCCGGATCTGCCCCGTCTAATTTTACGTAGATAGCATCGGCGCCCCACTCATCTACACATTTTTTTGCCCAAGCTACCGGGTCTTTAATAACATCTCCCAAGGCTTCTTTCAAGGGTTCCGGCCAGTTCGGTTCCACATCGGTAACTTCTATGGCAATTATGGGCCGGTTGGGAATTGAGCCTTCATAGTGCTGGAAAGGTAAAGCAGCTTCACCGCCCACTGTCAGACTGACAGACCGGGTTCCCCCTTGTTCTTTGGTGGCACCTAAGACTACGGTGCCCACTTCACTAGCATATCTTTCTTTTAAAAGCTGAACAGCCATTTTTTTCTCTCCTTTCTTATCCTCAAATTCACCCTATATTTTTGCTTTTTCCAAAATCTCGTAAACCCCTTTTACCACCGGAGAATCTGCAGGAAGTTTAAAGAGGGGTTTTCCTTCCGCATCGTATTTAATCACTGTCTCATCATAAGGAATCCAACCAATCATGGGCACCCCGGTTTCTTCAATGGCTTCCTTTAACTCTTCCATAATCTCCGGTGTCCCCTTGGTAACTACTAAATGCATTTGGTTGACCTTGATTTTAAGGGATTTCACCAGTTGAGCCAGCCTGCCGGCGGTGCGAATTCCTCTCACTGAGGCATCACTGATTAAGAAAAGGGTATCCACATCTTGAATTGTTCTCCTGCTGATATGTTCCATTCCCGCTTCGTTGTCAATTACCATAAAGTCATATCCCCGTTCCAAAAGCTCCATATGTCTTCTGAGCAAATCATTAGGATAACAATAGCAACCCGGCCCCTGAGGCCCCCCCATGACTAATAAATCCACCTTATTCGTTTCCACCAAGGACTGCTGCAATTTATACTGGATAAATGTCTCTTTGGACATGCCTACGGGTATTGCTTTCGGGTCCTTCGTCTGCTCCACAAGTTGCGAAATAGTGGTGGTAACTTCCATGCCTAGTGCTTCATTCAAATTGGCATTAGGGTCTGCGTCAACTGCTAAAACTGAACCGCGGTCTTTTTCCACCAGATAGCGAACGGTTAAGGCAGAAAAAGTTGTTTTCCCGGTTCCTCCCTTCCCTACAACAGCAATATGTTTTGACATAGCACCAACCACCTTTCAAATATTTCCAAATTAATGATTTACTTTCTACTTACTACTCTGTGACCGAAGGAAACAGGGACAGATCCGTATGAGGCAGGAACAATGCGGAAACATATTCATCCATAAAGGCATTGCCTATGGAAAGCTCCAAATATGTCATACTGCGGCCTAAATTGTCAGCAAAACCCAAAGCCTCCCGGGATAGCAGGGCCAAATGGGCCCCTTTTAAGGAACTGTTTCCGATAAAATCAAATTTATCCTGGGGCAAATCAGGCAAAAGACCGATGCGTATGGCATCCGGAACATTTAAATAGTTTCCGAACCCTCCGGCAATGAGAATCTTATCAATAGCTTCAATGGGCAAATCCGCCATACTCAACATAATCCGGACTCCGGCAAAAATGGCTCCTTTGGCCCGGATTAAGTTCTTAATATCACTTTCCGTAATCACAATGTCTTTATTAATACCGGATTCCTGGGCAAAGGCTAATATGTATTCAGGGCCGTCATCACCTTTTCTGATTCGGGGAGTGTCCACGTCCTGAATCTTTCCGGAGCGGTCGATTATCCCCGCTTCCCGGAGTTTGGCCAGGCAGTCAATCAGTCCGGAACCGCAGATCCCCATGGGAGCTTTATCTCCAATGGTTTTGTATTTTACTTCGTAGGTATTCTTGTCAATATAAACCCGTTCAATGGCTCCGGGCATGGCTCTCATACCGAAAGAGATGCCTCCCCCTTCAAAGGCAGGTCCTGCCGAGCATGCACAGCACATCAACCAATCCTTATTGCCTAAAACCATTTCTCCGTTTGTCCCGATATCAATAAAAAGAGTAATTTCATCTTTTTTATCCAGCTCGGCCACCAGAGCGCCGGATACAATATCCCCGCCCACATAGCTTGCCACAGAGGGGAGATTAAATACCAGTCCCTGAGGGTTGATTTTTAGACCGATTTCCTTGGCTTTTACCACCGGATAATGATTCGCCGAAGGAATATAAGGTTCCAGCCTGATATATTTGGGGTTAATTCCTAAGAATAAATGGGTCATGGTGGTATTTCCCGCCACTACCATTACCGGTATCTCCTCAATACTCACATGATACTCTTCAAAAACCTTATCCAAAAGGTCATTAACAGTATCAATGGCCACTTTTTGGAGTTTTTCCAGTCCCTTAAATTCATCTGCATAAATTATCCGAGATATGACATCGTCTCCATAATCAGCCTGTCGATTATATGTGCCTTGCTTAGCCAGTACTTTTCCGGTAGACAAATCGATTAAAGCAACAACAACTGTGGTTGTGCCTGCATCAACGGCTATACCGTAGGCCGGAAAATCGTCTTTACCCGGGGTAATCCGAACTATTTCTCCCCCGCCTTCATAAAAAGCCACAGTTACGGTAACTTTCCAATCACCGGCCCGTAAAATATCCGGCAGAGTTTTTAAAACATCATTGGAAATATTCAGCCATTTAGCAGGAACATGTTTTTTTAATTCTGTGATTAACCGGGAATAATCACTGGCATTCTCCATGAGATTAGGAGGGGATAATTCCACATAAAATTTTTGAGCTAAAGGGTCTAAAGGATAATCCCCTAAGATATCTAGTTTTCCTTCTGCCAGTAGTCCTTCATTTTCAACATTATCATCCAACAGTACCTGATGTTCGTGCAAACGAAATTCCATGGGGATTTCAACTTCAATGTCACTTTCCACCACAGCAGTACAGGCCAAAATAAAACCTTGCTCCCTAAGCCTTTGAGGAATATTTCCCTGCCCTCCGGAAACCACTCCATTGAGCACTTTCACAGTACACTTTCCGCAGGTGCCTTTTCCGCCACAGGTGCTTTTTACATGAATGCCCGCTTGTTGTGCCGCTTCTAAAAGAGTCGTGCCGGCATCAACTTCAATTTTTAAATTATCCGGTATAAAAACCACAGAATATTTTTTCATTTAACTCACCTTATGAGAAGTTTGCCCGAGCAAAAGCAGAGATCCCTGCAGCTTCTCTCGGTCCGACAATTACATTCCAACCGGATTCTTCTTTTAATTTGGCTGCGATTACGGCTACATAACCGGGAATAACCACATTTCTGTGGCTGACTTTCTGTTCAATGCCCAGTTCTTTCATTACTTCAGCAATTCTGTCTCCACCGAATTTACCTGCTGCCCAAGCTGTTAACACTGAAGTCCCGTCGGTATCGATGGGGATAATATAAGAGGGAATCTTACTAGCTTCAACTTCACCTTCTACGCTGTAATAAGACAGGGAGAAGTTGGTGGTAATATAAACAGGAGAGTTTTCATTAACCGCACCGATTTCATAGATCTTAGACTCCACTTGAATCGGCTTCTGCGGGTCGGTATAAAGGTTTTGTCTCCAGGAAAGAAGGGGTAGCACAAATTGTTTTTCCACAGTTTTCATAACAACCAAGCTGGCATATTTGGAAACATAAACCTGAGCCTGCAAAACTTCATCCATGGGATCGGTTTCCGTAGTGAAGGCTATAACCGGATAGCCGAAAGGACGGAATTTCTTTTTAATGGACATTCTTCTGATTTGGGTGAGGTCCTTCAGCACTTCCACAGTTTCTCTGCTGCCCGGATCAATGACCAGATCTTTGTGTCCTAAGGCCACAACCTTATTTACCACATCTTCCAATTCATCAAGATTAGCACCTTTTACCGCTAAAGGAGCTTCATATTTCTTAGCAACAGCTGTCATGGCTTCATAGTTGTCGGCAGTAGCTGCATAAACCAAAGGTTTCCGGGCTGTGACAATTTCCAAAGCCTTTTCCATTGCTGCAGAATCATCAGACATAAGGATTAAAGCAAGTTTAGTATTGTCGGCAACTTTTTTTACCACATTGGCATATGTATCAGCGTTGCCGGAAGTATTTTTAATAGCCACCAGATCGACGGTATAATGCAAACCAACCCGGTCAAATTCCAAACCGTTGATTTGTTCCAAACGAGCTGCCAAAGCACCCTCATCTAAAGTATCTTCCACTTCAAAGGCAATACCGGTGGGATGATAGAAGGTTTTGTCATGACGGAACATTACCGTTTCATCACCTAATTCCACAACTTTGCTGTCTCCGGCACCAACTTTAATCAATTTGATGGGAGGAGCAGAAGCAGAACCCAATGCCTCTTTTGCTTCTTCCGTTACGTATGGGCAGGATTCCAAGGAAGCTTTCCCTGCTGCCAATGCCATAGCAAATGCGAGACAGGTTGGAACTCCACATTCACCACAGTTTTTTTTGGGTAGCTCTTTAAAAATTGCTAAACCTGTTAAGCCCATTAAAAACAACTCCTTTCTTTTTTACATGTTTACATGAATTTATTTTACCCGGTGAGAGGCGGTCACCTCCCACCGGATTTGGGGCCCAAAATCTAACTTTAAAGCATGAAATCCATGGTCAAGGCCGGGTGACCTTTTTCTTCCAGGAAGGGGAGAATTTCTTCTGCGCTTGTGCCCACGGTTTCATCGGCAATCTTATCAATAAAGTCTTCCCCTAATCCTGCTTCCACACTTCTTTTTACAAAGTCTTCCCGTAAAAATTCTTTTAATTCTTTCGGCATCCAAACAATTCTGGCCAAACCGCCGTCAGCAGGAATGAATTTTTTACTTACAATATAGGAGCGGCCGATTCCCATAAATCCGGGTGTTTGCACCCCACCGCCGCACATTCCGGCTAAGGTGGAGAAGGTCATACCGGAGGGGGTCATCCCCGTATGCTCACGGGTGGTAATCATAATCCCGTTACATTCCGGAACAATGGCCATAATCGCTTCAAAACATCCACAGGATGTCATGGGTCGATCCATCATGGTATAAATATTTACTTCTTCTAATGTGCGGTTTGAATTTATATAGATGTAATCATTACAACTCTGCCACATACCTTTTTCTTCGTCAATGGCCGGTCCCTTTAAGATAGGCTGGTTCGGTCCTTTCGGATTAATTTCATAAGACGCTTTTGCATCCAGCCAGCTTACCGCACCGCACAGACCCACCCGTTCCGGTGTGACAATACAAACGTGATTCGGTGCAAAGGACTGGCACAGGAGGCAAGAGTAGAAAGTATCCGTAGAACTATCCGTCAAAGATCTCATCCGGTCATCACGGCGGGCATAAGTCTCTTTCGCTACTTTATGCCACTCGGACACTTTTTCCGGATCGGTGTAAATGGTAACCTGTACCCGGTCCACAATGGCAGGGAATTCAGACTTATACTTGGCAATAAGCAGATCGCCGTAGTGTTTAAACTTAAAGCCATTCTTAGCGGCTTCCTTACTGATTCTAAGCCAGCACAGGTCTCTTTGCGCAACGTGCCACAAGCCTTCCCCATAGTTAATGAAGTAGTGCACCCGACGCTCCAGCACACCTTCAAAGTCTTCCTGCATCTTTCGTCCGTAAATATCAATGACCAAACCGAAGGGAACCTTGTCACCTTCTTTGAATTCGTCAATTTCCGGTCCTACCACAGTAATTTTACCGTCTTCAATCTCATCGGGACCAACCATTCTTACCAGCTCAAAAGCTTCCGTCCTACCGCCGCCCATTTCAATATAGGTATCGGCTTTCCGAATGGTTTCTCCTTCAAAGGCCGGACCATGGTTAATGGGAATATCAATATCAATGTTGGTTAACTTAATACCCCGGATTTCCATAGCTATCTTTACTATTTTGTCATAATCCGGCTCGGAAATATACCAATCGGGGATGATTTCATCTTCATCCAGGGGCTGGTCTGTAATAACCGGGAATCCCAAGTAAATACAACCCAGTTCCGCAGCAGTTTTAACTTCGTCTCTTTCTCCTAATTGGAGTACAAAGGCCATAATACGCCGTCTTTGATAATCTCTCTGGGCTTCCGTAAGTCCGGGCTGAATACCTCCGAACATCATCCCGGCCCGCAGGGCATAGTTGGCGGCATGCACGATCTGGGTAAAATTCCCCAGTGGGTATGCAATGTAGTCCAAACCCAGCTTTACGTTAACTTCAAAGAGCTGTTCAATAATTTCATCGCTTAAGAAGAGCATCATGCCCTTACCCATTAAGTCGGAAACAATTTTCTTGGCCAGTTCCGGTGTTTTTGCCCGGCCGACAATTACAGCTTCTCCGGGAATGGTCCAGTCCACCATTTTAATCCCGTATTTTCTAACTACCGGGTCACCGATAAAACCGGTCCACGGTTCAGGATAAGGATTACCTTCAATATACTTCAGAGCTTCAATTATTTCTGCCGCATAAACAGTAGCTTCTCCCGCCAGGCGGGCGTTTTCAAATGTTAATTCTTCTTTGATCTGGTTTCTCTTTCTGTTCAAAATAGGCGGAAGATCACCCAGTTTTGTTATCTGCTCCCCGCTTAAACAACGAATCACAGGAAGATAGTAAGCGGTATCGGGATAAGCGATCTCTTGTTCCGGCCCATATTTTTGAATGGCCTTATTCAACAGAATCTCGGCATAACTTGTAGCAATAATAGCACCATCATAGGCTTGTTTAAAAATCTTCTTCGGTTCCTTGCCTTCTTGAATGGCGCCTTCATAAATCTGATCAAAGTTAGACATACTCTTCCTCCTTTCAATCCCTAGGTTGCCTATTCTTATAATTTATTAATAGTTTTCACATAATCTGGTTCCGTACTTTTCTGCTACTTGCTTATGAATACCCAGTTTCCAGGTTCGGTATTCCAGGGCAGCATTTAATTTTTCTGCTGCGACCATAGGATCGGTTTCAAAAATAAAGTAACCGCCGTATACGTCGAAAGCAATTTGCGTGGCAATACCGTAAACCAGGGAGCTTCCTTCGATGGGAGGCATGGTGCCCACGAGAGTGGGAATACCCATTGCTACAGCCCCGCCGCCGATAGAAACAGCTTTTTCGCTCATGGCTTCCGGAGCAGCCGCCACAAAGGGAACTTTAGGAATATCCACACCCAACTGTTCCGCCATCATGGTGCACAGGTCGTGGGCCCGGGAATTATCCACACAGGAACCCATATGGAACAGTAAGGGCAGTCCATCCGCTAATTTATCTTTGTTGGCATCAGCCAATCTATGCAGGAAGTTCTTCAAACCTTCTCCCGCGTATTCCTCTACGGCTTCCGGAGCCAGAAGTCCGGCTTTGGCCAAAGCTTGAGCGGCGCATCCGGTGCCAATCAGAAATACGTTGTTTTTTGCCAATTCCTTAGCAATAGTTAAGTGGTTGTTATCATGAACCGATTCTAAGTTGTTGCATCCGCAAAGAAGAGCCACACCGGCAATTTCCCCTGCTTCTATAGCATCAGTTAAAACTTTAATGGGAGTTTCCGGATCAATGGCTGAGAACAGGTCCAGTAAAGCTTCCAAACTGAAACCGGCGATGACCTTGTTTTTGATTTGAGGAATATCGCATTCCTTGCCTTGTCTTTCTTTGTAAGCTTCAATGGCTAAACGAATAATTTCTTTCGCACTTTCCACGGCATGCTTTTCATCAAAAGCATAATGATAAGAGCCGGGAATTTTTGAATTATCCATGGTAGTAACAATTTTAGTATGGTAGCATTCGGAAATCGCTCTAATGCTGGGCATAATACACTGCACATCAACCACCATGACATCAACGGCCCCGGTCATAATAGCCAGTTCCTGGGAGGAAAAGTTAGTGGCAATAGGTACACCGGAACGCATGAGAACTTCATTACCGGTACAGCAGATTCCGGAAAGCTGAATCCCGGCAGCACCGGCCGCCTTCGCATCATCTTCCATTTCTCTGGCTACATTAACCACTGTTTGACTTAAAATCGGATTATGGCCGTGTACAATAATATTTACTTTATCAGCCTTCAATACACCTAAGTTAGCTTCTGTCACTACAGGTTTCGGGGTGCCGAAAAGCACATCCGACAAGTCGGTGGAAATATGCATCCCGGTGTAGTCAGCTAAGGAAGTTTTTAAACCGCCGAAAATAATATTTACCGGGTCGGCGTCAGTTCCTATATGAGTCTGATGCAACATGGAGACCACCGCTCTGTCTATGGAAGTAGGAGCGATGTTGCAATCCTCAAATTTTTTCCTTCTGCCTTCAGTGATATAAGCCCATAACCAGCGGCATGGCTCGTCGGTTTGACGCCCGAAATCTTCCAAAGCTGCCAGGGAAACTTCCTTGGCTAATTGGTTGGCATCTTTTCCTTCTGTACTGATTCCTACTCTATCAGCTACTCTTTTTAATTTTTCCACATCAGTTACTTTAAAATCGTCAATCTTTCCTTCTGCGGCATGGAGAAGGGCATGGGCAATATGCCGGCCGTGGTCGGAGTGGGCGGAAGCGCCGCCGGCCATCATCCGGGTAACGTTACGAGCAACAATAGTATAAGCGGTGGCACCGCAAATACCCTTGCTTCCCGGACCTACTTCCGCTTTAATACGGCATGGTCCCTGGAAACAAATACGACAGCAGATCCCCTCATAACCGAAAGCACATTGCGGCTGTTGGGCTGCAAACCGGTCAAACGAAGAAATTAAATTCTTTTCTTTGGCCTTTTCCAACATTAATAAAGCTGCAGGATCCACAGAACGCATCACATTTTTAGGATCCTTTATCCGTTCCTTACGAGGTACGGACGGAGTTGATTTGAGAGATGTTTCTCTAAATCTTGGCATACATTAAACCTCCTTCACCTTGATGTTCATATATTTTTGGTGCGGAAAGCACAAAACCTGACTTTATCCCTTGCTGGATTAATAGTCAGTTAACTAAACTTTTTATTAGGTTTTTAAATATTAAATCCATTTCTCTGTCAAACTCTACCGTACCTTCTGATGATTCAATGCCCAGCGCTGCATCCAACATGTGATTGTTATAACTTACAAAACCAAGTAGATCATCTTGAGGAAGATGCTTGAGCAAGAAATCTTTTTCTTCCGGTCGGCGAATTTTGTTGCCGATATATTTAACGTCTTTTATTTCCAACTCTTGAGCCAGCTTGCTTACCACTTTTGCTGTCTGTAGGCTTACTAGGGTTGGTTCTGTCACGACAACAATACAATCTACCCCTTTGGAAGTTCCTCTGGTGAGATGTTCGATACCCGCACCCATATCCAAAACAACTACATCTTTTTTGTTTAAAAGCAATGCATTCATTAAGGAATTTAAGAAAGAATTTTCACGACAATAACAGGCTGAACCTCCCTGTTTCACTGCACCCATTTTGAAAAATTTAATCTTTCCTAAAGTAATGGCATATTCATCTAAAATATCGTCCACATCTGGGTTCAATGAATAAAATGCTCCTCCTCCGTTACTTTTGGAGGCAACAACATCCCTCATATCCACAATGGGCTTGAGATTTTGGATCTCATTGCTTTCAATACCCAGCACTGTGCCCAAACTGAGGTCCGGATCAGCATCGACTGCATAAACCTGGTAGCCTTCTTGAGCGAATTTTTTGGCAAAATAAGCAGAGATGGTGGTCTTACCCACTCCGCCCTTTCCTGAAACAGCGATTTTCATTATATCACCTCTTTCCTAATTGGATATAGGGAATAAAGATGCCTGTTCAGTGTTGCATACTGTATACAATATCCCAATAGACAATTTTTGCCATCAGATGATATTTTCTGATATACAGCTTCATCTGTATTATATTTTATTAGTTCATTTATTCACAAGGTTAAATTGTTGCTAAATGTTTGTTTTGTTGCTAAATAAAAAAAATTGTGCAAAACAAAAAAGTCCTTGTTTTAAAAGGACCCTTTTGATAATTATCAGATTGACAAAGAATTAAACTTTATTATTTTGTGCTGCGCATCATTTCATTTAACTGTTGTAGATTTGCCTCAATATACTGGCTGCCTATTCCCGCTTGCATCATCAGATTCGCCCTTTGGGTTTCCGTGAGATTGGCAAAAGGCTCTTTCATAATAGTTTGGCAGACTTCAATAGCTCTTTCGAAAACCTGTTGAATTTCATTCAGATCTGCATTATACATATCCTGCACGATTTCCCATTTTCCTTCTGCCTGTCTTAAGGTAAGCAGTGAAATCACCGGTTGCTCGGGAGCACTCTCCAAAATCTGGATCATTGCCGCCACCGCATAATATCCGATCACATTAGACGATATGACCTTTACTAATTCTGCCTTGTTCTGACCGGTAAATTCCTCAGATGCCCTTAAAAGGTCCCCGTTGATACTTTTCTGAACTGCCGGCTCAAACAAAAGCACCGCTGCATCATAAGACTCATGCTTCACCAGGTTGCGGTAAGATTCAATCGTATGAGTCGGATTATCCTGCCTTACCACAAGACCTGTTTGCGCATCTCTCCAGACGGCATTAGCTGCTCCCCCCGCCGGTATGCCCAGATAAGCTAAAATAATAATTTGTAGTATAAACACCCCAATGATAAGCTTTTTCACACTGATTTCCTCCTTTAATGGGGACAAGTTCTTTTTAAGGAACAGATCCCTTTAATCTTTAATTCAGAACCATCAATTTATAAAGCAACACATTCATATATTAAAATGTATTAAAAAGGGCTGTCCTTTTTAATAACTATGGCTGTAGCCCCCGGACCGGCATGACTTCCCAAGACAGGACCGACTTGACCTACTTCCGGATTAATACCAGGATACCTTTCTTTCAGCAAGTCCGTTAAATGACGGGCTCCGGTAGGATTATCCACATGTAATACCCCAATCCTGGCATTCTCCCAAGAGTCCCCCATTCGTTCTTCTGCTTCTTTAACCAGTTGACGGATGGCTTTTTCCCTCGTGCGCACCTTAGTTAAAACATCTACTGCCCCGTCTTTAAGATATAGAATAGGTTTAATTTGAAATAAGTTGCCAAAGAGAGCAGCCGCTCCCCCGATACGCCCTCCCCGATGAAGATACTCTAAGGTATCAACCAGTAAAAGAAAATATGTGTTTTTCTTCAAATATTCAATTTTCGCTAAAATTTCTTCTTTGCTTTTTCCGGAGCAAGCCATTTCCCCCGCTTCCTCCACCATATATCCCAAAGCAGCTGCGGTAAACAAGGAATCAACCACACAAATATCCCGGCCTTCCAGCATTCCTGCCGCAGTCCGAGCAGATTGAACCGTACCGCTGAGCAGACCGGAAATATGAATGGAAATTACCGATGATCCGTCTTCCGTCAATTTTTGGTAAACACTTAGAAAATCACCTGCTGATGGCTGGGAAGTAGTGGGAAATATTTGAGAATTTCTTAATTTTTGATAAAAATCATGATAATCTTTTACCGCTCCCTCAAGGAAACTATCTTTGCCAAAATTGACTGTTAAAGATACTTCGGAAATTTGACATTTTTTTAATACAGCAGGGGATAAATAAGCAGTGCTGTCAGTCACAATTTTAATTCCCAAATTCAACCTCCTTTAGTCCCCACAATAAAAAACAACAAAAGGGACGCGCTTTTAATCCCTATTCCCTCTTTCAGTTTTTGCCCTTCAAAGAGGTTGTCCTTTTTAAAGCTATGATTTTGAAAGAAGAAATTTAATTCTGAACTTCATAATATTACATATTGGTCCCCAAAGTCAATGGACCGGAAGCATGAGATAAACACAAGGGTAAAAGTTTTTGTTGACTTCCTGCTCTATATTCGTTATAATAAATTTTGCTTCTTCGGGACGTAGCGCAGCTTGGTAGCGCACCTGATTTGGGATCAGGTGGTCGCAGGTTCAAATCCTGTCGTCCCGACCACTAGAATTTCATTCATTGGGGTATAGCCAAACGGTAAGGCAGCGGACTCTGGATCCGCCATTTGTTGGTTCGAATCCAGCTACCCCAGCCAAAAAAATTAGGGATCGGAATTTTTCCGATCCCTTTTTTGTTTTGGTTTGAATTTTTAATTGATAACTCGCTTAAAGGGAAGCACCTTCCTTAGAGGCAGGAATATAAACCTGTTTCACAGGTATCTCATGTAAATAATCTTCCCGAAGAATTCTCGGAGTTAAGTAGCAGAGGAAAAGCATTACGATGGTGAAAGCCAGTGCTCCCACAATGGAAGCTGCTTGTACAGCATTCAAACCGCCGGCAATAAGCAAAGCTCCGGCTGCTGCTGCCATAAGTACGCCCCAAAGAATCTTTAAGCTGGTTTTCGGGTCAGTACCACCACTGGACAATGTGCCCAAAACGATGGTAGCGGAGTCAGCCGAAACCACAAAGAAGGTAAAGGATACAAACAGCAATACCGGCGCTGTCAGCGCTGCAATGGGAAACATGTCAAGCATAACATAAATAGCACTGGACAAATCTGACTGAACGGCACCCCAAATAAC
>DUPU01000168.1 GCA_012838175.1 Clostridia bacterium | reverse complement strand
TTCCTTGACCCACCCAGATTCCAGGGCTGATTTCTTTCCCGGCCCAATTAATATTAGCCCGACCGGCCAGAATATCATATTGAGCCTGCCGGTACTGCGCCAGGTTTCCGATATCACACCAGTATCCGGGTACCACACAGCCATAAATGGGGAATCCTTTTTTCAGGAGTAAAGGAAAAAGATCCTTACTAAAATCAAAAGAAGTGTCCGCGGGAATAAAATCGAGGATTTCCGGTTCAATTACATAAATTCCGGTATTTACCGTATCGCTGAAAACCTCACCCCAACTGGGTTTCTCCAGGAATTGCCTGATATGGCCTTCCCGATCGGTAATTACCACCCCGTATTCCAAGGGAGTGGACACCCGGGTTAAAGCAATTGTTACTGCCGCTTGCTTACTGCGGTGAAAAGACATAATTTGCGTCAGGTCAAAATCAGTCAAAGCATCCCCGCTGATGACCAAAAAAGTCTGATCCAAAAACTCTTGGGCATTTTTTACGCTTCCTGCCGTTCCCAAGGGACTTTCTTCAATGAAATACTGCATTCTAACGCCGAAATCCCCGCCGTCACCAAAATAATCCTTAATATCTTCCGGCAAATACATTAATGTGGCACCGATATCGCGAAAACCATGCCGTTTTAGCAAATCCACAATATGCTGCATTATTGGCCGGTCCATGACAGGTACCATGGGTTTTGGCCTGTCACAGGTCAAAGGACGTAAGCGGGAACCTTCACCACCGGCCATAATAATGGCTTTCATAGCATCTCCTCCGTTAATGTGTCTTTAGACGAGCGGCAAAAGCATTTAGCAGGCTGAATCTTTCGCTGCGGCCTTCCTGGGCCGAAACCCTTTCCCAATTGCTCTGCCGCGCTTCTTCCTGAATCGCCTGGTACACTTGCCTCGTCTTCCAAGCAATTTTGGACCAAGAAAAATATTTCTCTACTTTTTCATAGGCCCGTTCTTTTATTTCCCGGGCAAATTCGGGACTTTTCAGCAGATGAATAATATTATCTGCCAGAGAATTAGGATTGCCCGGATAGGCTTTTAAGCCGTCCACTCCATGGTCCACCACTTCCTTAAATCCCCCCGTATCCGTCACCACCACAGGAGTCTTGGCCGCCATACCCTCCAGGGCAACAATGCCAAAGGGCTCATAAGTACTGGGAAAAACCGCTACATGGGCGTTCTTATATAAACCGTTTCTGATGTTGTCATCAATATACCCGGTAAAATAGACCTTTGAACCAATATTAATCATATGTGCCTTTTGCTTCAGGTATTCTTCGCTGGGTCCTGTCCCGGCAATGATAAATTTGGCCTCAGGACAGTAATGGAGAATCTTGGGCACTGCATCCAGAAGAACTTCCAAACCCTTTTCCGGCACCAAACGTCCCACAAAAAAAACAATCTTCTCCCGGTCGGCCGCATACTTACGCCTGTCAAAACCGGAATCCACGATTTTAAAGGAATTGGTATCCACCCCATTGGGGACTACCTGAATTTTATTTCCGGGAAGCTGAAAAATGTTTTGCAGTTCGGATTTCATATAGCGGCTGCACACGATAACCTTCCAAGATTCATAGGTTAGCCACCATTCCACATCACTGATATACCTTTGGGTATCATTATGCAGCCCTTGGTTTCTGCCGTATTCGGTAGCATGCACGGTAGCAACTAAAGGTATGCTGTAAGCATGTTTTATGGTCCGGGCCGCAAAAGCAACCAGCCAGTCATGAGCATGTACCAGATCAAAGGGTCCGTATTTTTCATTTAACTTAATCGCTTTTTCCATTAAGGAAAAGTTCAATTGCAAAACCCAGGTGACAAAATCCTTTGAGGGAAGGTTCATGGTATTGACCCGAAAAACCCTTACATGATGCACAGTTTCTTCCGGCGGAGCACCTTCAACGGCGCTGGTCAAGAGAAAGATTTCCTCACCTTGGTCGGCAAGTTCCTTGGTTAAATCATAGACATGCCTTGCTAGCCCGCCCACATTTTTCGGGGGATACTCCCAAGACATCATCAAAACACGCATAAAGAAGTTCTCCCTTCCTTTTTAACTAAACATTAATAAAAAAGCGCAATACATGCTGCGCTTTTTTGTACATGGGGCAGAGTATTCAAAACTTATCAATACTGTTCACCTGTATGGATTTCAAAACTCCAGTTCCGGCCGGAGTTATTGTCCCAGTTCCCTATACTATCGTGAAAACAAAAGTTCAGCCTGGTAGGATCATTTACATGAAAAGTCTTTTCAAACCCCCGGGTGGTACGGCCCATGCGATAATCGTAAACATCATACCACCTGTCATTAGGCCCGTAGCCGGTATGGAGATAAACTTCATCCGCTCCCGATTCTGCCAGCAAACCGTAATACAAAATCGTCACCTTGGAGCCCTCGGTAATGGGCGTTGGGTCTACCACCACCCCGCCGGGATATTCCGCTTCCCGCATCAATTTTAATCTATCATCATATTTGGCAAAATTTGTGTGTTTTTTATCCAAATTCATTCCCCCTTCCTCTGATGAAGTCGTTATTAATATTCCGAAAAACAAAATCTTTTATGTATGGGAATAAAAGGCTTATTATTTAAATGCCGAAAAGGAAATACTATTTAAGCAAAAACTGGGCTGCAAGGCCCAGTTTTAATTTTCTTCTGCAATTTTCCAGTTCAAATGCCCCTTTTGCCATTCATTATAGATGCCTACAATTTCTTTATCAAATAAGGATCTTTTTAGATTGATGGCTGCGGTACGGATCCGGGGCAGGATTTCTCGGGCTTCCTCCTCTTCCAAGGTAATCCCGTATTCCTTAAATTTAATAATTAAAGATTTTTCATCAGAATGCTTACCAATGACAATTTGGCGTTCCAATCCTACTTCCTCCGGGGAAAAAGCTTCATATTCCCTGGGATTTTTCATGATCACCGCTTCCCCATGAATCATGGATTCCAGCTTAAACATATTAGAGCCTACAATGGTCTTACAAACAGGCAACGACCGGCCCGAAGCCTGGGCTACATATTCCGCCACTTCCCTTAACCGGTCCGTTTTAAAGCCCAGGTCCAGATCCCAGATGTATTTCAAGGCCATGACCACTTCTTCCAGAGCAGCATTTCCGGCTCGCTCCCCTAAACCGTTCATGGTGACACCCACCCAATTGGCGCCGGCTTTAATTCCTCCCAAGGCATTTGCAGTAGCCATGCCGAAATCATTGTGGGTGTGCATTTCAATATCAATATTTGCCACCTTTTTTAATTCCTTGATTTGATGATAGACCAAAAACGGTTCCATAATCCCCACCGTATCACAGTAGCGCAGGCGATCAGCCCCGGCTCTTTTTGCTTCCATAGCAAATTGAATTAAAAAATCCATATCCGTACGGGAGGCATCTTCCGCATTTACAGAAACATAAACTCCTTCTTTTTTGGCGAATTCCACGGATTTTACCATGCGCTGCAACACTTCATCCCGGGAGCTGTGCAGTTTATGTCTAATGTGGATATCCGAGGTGGAAACGGATATAGCCACAGCATCCACCCCGCATTTCAAGGACTCTTTAATGTCACCGATTAAAGCCCGGTTCCAAGCCATAATACTTGCTTTTAGCTTCAACTTGACAATTTTCTTGATGGCCTCCTGTTCGTCTCCCCCCATAACAGGAATGCCCGCTTCAATTTGGTGCACCCCGATACTGTCCAGCAGCTGGGCAATGCGCAACTTTTCCTTGGTGGTAAAAACAACTCCGGCAGTCTGTTCTCCGTCCCTTAGTGTGGTGTCCACAATGTAAATATTACCTTTCATAACATCCCTCCCCATGAATATTTGCAAACTATTTTAATATTCTTAATATTTAAATAATAACATAAAATTTCTCTCATGGAAAGATTAAGAAGGCAAGTGAAAAAAATTACTTTCTTCCCCCCAAAATTAAATGAGTCAGAGAAACGTTCCCTGACTCACTAACTCATTTACTTTGATTTATTTCAACTTTTTCCGGAGCAATTCATTGACCATATTGGGATTAGCCTTTCCTTTTGAAAGTTTCATCACCTGGCCTACCAGGAACCCGATGGCCTTTTCCTTCCCGGATTTAAAATCCTCCACGGACTTGGGGTTAGCCTCAATCACCTGATCCACCATGGCCTCAATTTCTCCCTGATCCGTAATCTGCACCAATCCTTTTTCCTTAACAATATCTGCCGGTTTCTTGCCGGATTGAAACATTTCCTCAAATACGGTTTTGGCAATTTTCCCGCTGATGGTTTTATTATCAATAAGCCGGAGCATCTCCACCAGCATTTCCGGCCGAATCCGGCAGTCCCTGATATCCTGATCCTCCGCATTGAGCGAACGAATCAGGTCCCCCATCAGCCAATTGCTCACGGTTTTTGCCTCAGGATACAAGGCTACGCAAGCATCGAAATATTCCGCCAATGCTTTGGAAGAGGTAATTATGGAAGCATCATAGGCGGGAAGCCCGTACTCTCTCATAAATCTTTCCTTACGCGCCTGAGGCAGTTCCGGCAGGTTGCGGCGGATTTCTTCCACCCATTCCCGACTGATAATTACCGGCACCAAATCCGGATCAGGGAAATAACGGTAATCATGGGCTTCTTCCTTGGTTCTCATGGACAGGGTGATGCCTTTATTTTCATCCCAGGTGCGGGTTTCCTGAATTAAAGGTTCCCCCTCTTCCAAAGCCTGAATATGACGCATCACCTCATATTCCAAGGCTTTTTTCAAAGCCCGGAAAGAATTCAAGTTTTTAATCTCCACTCTGGTCCCAAATTCCTTGCTTCCTTTGGGCATGACGGACACATTAGCATCACAGCGCAGGGACCCTTCCTGCATTTTGCAGTCGGAAACCTCGGTGTATTCCAAAATGGACTTCAGCTTTTCCAGATAAGCCCTGGCTTCCTCCGGGGACCGTATGTCCGGTTCCGAAACTATTTCCAACAAAGGTACCCCGCCCCGGTTGTAATCAACCAGAGAGTAGGAAGAGGTAGCTATGCTTGCTCCCCCATGCACCAGTTTGCTGGCATCTTCCTCCATGTGAATCCGATTGATGCCGATCCTCTTTTGTTCCCCATTAATATCGATTTCCAAATACCCGTTCTTGCAGATAGGCTGGTCAAATTGAGATATCTGGTAGCTGGTGGGCAAATCCGGATAAAAATAATGTTTCCGGTCAAACTTGGAAAACTCGGCAATTTGGCAATTCAAAGCCAAACCTGCCATAATGGCAAAGTCTACCACCCTTTTGTTTAAAACCGGAAGTACCCCGGGCATGCCTAAACAACCGGGGCAAACATGGGTATTGGGCTCTCCCCCGAATTCAGTGGAACAGCTGCAAAATATCTTGGTATTTGTTTTCAGCTCCGTATGCACTTCCAAACCAATTACAACTTCATATTTAGAATCAGTCATTTACTTTCCCTCCCCGGACAGGCTTGGTTTAATACGAGGAAAACCTCCCCTTTGCTGGTAGGCAAAGGCAGCGTTAAGAATCTTTTCTTCTGCAAAAGCCGGACCCATAATCTGCAACCCTACCGGCAAACCTTGGACCAATCCACAGGGCAAAGATATCGCGGGAATACCCGCCACACACGGGGGAACAGTATAAAGGCCCGTCCCATTTAAAATATCATCGGCTTGGGTTCCCAGGGGGAAAGCAGTTCCCGGGCAGGTAGGACTTACCAGTAAATCATATTTTTCAAAGGCCCGGTCAAAATCTTCCTTCACTAAAGTTCTGGTTTGCAAAGCTTTCTTGTAATAGACATCAATTTGGCCCGAGCTTAAGAAATAAGTGCCAAGAATAATCCGCCTTTTCACGGCCGGGCCGAAACCTTCTGTTCTGGTGGTGCGGTACAAGGCTTCGATATCCGGAACATCCTCCCGCCGGTAGCCATAGCGCACCCCCTCGTACCTGGCTAAAACCGAGCTTGCCTCCGCTGCTGCAATAACATGATAGGCTGACATAACATACGGGGTGTGGGGCAGGGATACCTCATCCACATGAGCACCTAATTCTTCCATTTTTTTCACTGCACTGAGCACCGCATCCTTTACCTCCGGGTCAAATTCGTTCCCAAAGTACTCCTTAGGGATACCGATGTGCATTCCTTTAATGTCCCCGGTTAAAAATTCATCATAACGAGGCACGTCCCCCGGTGCGGAAGTGGAATCTTTCGGATCATGGCCGGCTATGGCACCAAGCACCAGGGCACAGTCTGTCACATCTTTAGTTACCGGACCCACTTGCTCCAAAGATGAGGTGGAGCCCGCCAAGCCATAGCGAGACACCCGGCCGTATGTAGGTTTCATTGCCACTACTCCGCAAAATGCCGCCGGGTTCAGGATATCGGAACCAAGGGCAAATACAGCTTCATCCGCTGCTACGGCGGCAGCGGCTCCCCCGCCGGAACCCCCCGGTACCAGGTTTAGATTCCAAGGATTTCTGGTCGGATAAAAAAAGGAGCTTTCGGTGGAAGATCCGATTCCAAATTCATCCATATTAGTTTTCCCTATGAATACAGACTGGGCTTCCCCGATTTTTTCCGCCACAAAGGCATCATATGGAGGCACAAAATCAGCCAGCATTTTCGATGAACAAGTTGTTCTAATTCCCTTGGTACAAATATTGTCATTGTATGCCATGGGAATGCCCGCCAACGGGCCGACCTTTTCCCCTCGGGAAATCTTTTCATCCACCCCTTTGGCCTGAGCAATTGCCTTTTCCTTTTCTTCTCGGAAAACAAAGGATTTCACCTTGTCTTCCACCTGGTCCATTCTGGCCAAAACATCTTTGGTCAGCTCTTCCGCACTGATTTCTTTTTTTATTAACATTCCATGAAGTTCATGGATCGTTTTTTCATACAAACTCAAAAAGCACACCTCTTTTCAAAAACTTATAGAATCTTTGGTACTTTAAACATTCCGTCTTCTTCATGAGAGGTATTCTGAAAAACTGCATTTTTATCTAAAGAAGGACGGGTGATATCATCCCGCATTACATTATAAAGAGGGAGGATATTAATCGTGGGGGGAATGTTCTCCGTGTTTAAATCCACGAAATTCTCCACATGGTCCAAAATTATCTTTATCTCTTCCGTAAATTTGTTTTTTTCTTCCTCTGACAAATCAATCCGTGCTAAAAACGCCGTCTTTTCAACATCTTTTATGGTTACAGCCATTATTTCACCACCCTTTATTTTATTTTTCTCTGCACAAATCGAGGGAAAAATTGACGGAATTCCTGCCAAACATTTACTGCAATTCACTTTATTATAGCAGAGTCCACAGGACTGGAGCAAGAAACCTGTGATCTTTTTCATGGCTCTTTCCGGCACAGGAGGATTTTTCCGGTCCTTTTATGGCAAAGGGTTTAATTTTTTCCTGCTTGATGCCACATCTTTATCATAATTTGCTAAAATTTACCCTTATTACGTTAGACAATCTTTAACCCTTAATTACAACATCCTATTAATATTTTTACATAAAAAATATTTTTTTCATTAATCTTCATATAATACCAGGATTTTAACAAATAGCGAAGAATATGAATATAATAAAATAAATGATGATTTGGAGGAACTTTAGTGCGCAAGCTGTTAGTGATATCGACAATTGTTATCTCTCTCACTTTTCCCGTCCTGGCTTCTGCTCAAAAACCCCAAAATAATAATCATTCCCTGACCCATGTAGTCAAAGCCGGGGAAACTTTGTCCCGTATTGCGTCCCTCTATAAAATTGAAATGAAGAGTATTATTGATTTAAATAAAATAACCAATCCCCATAAATTGCAGATTGGACAAACCCTTTTGATTCCTAAGAATAATACTTCCAATGCTCCCGCCTCAGGCTCAGGACAGGTTAGCACCCCTGCTCCTTCGGAAACCCAAGAGGAAAAATACATTGTTAAAGCCGGGGATATCTTATCCCGCATTGCCCGGGAGAAAGGATTATCCATTGAGTCTATAGTTGCAAAAAACAAGCTTTCCAATCCCCATGCCCTGCAAATCGGTCAGGTGCTTATCCTGCCTCGGGAAAATCAAAATCTTACTCTCGCGTCCCGCAATGACGAAAGAGACCGCACCTCGGAGAATAAGAAAACGGAAAATGGGGACACAAGGACTCCTGAAACCGATAAGCTGGCGGAAAAAATAATAGATTATGCCAAAACCTTCCTCGGCTGCAGGTATTCCTACGGCTCCTCCGGTCCGAAAAAATTTGACTGTTCCGGTTTTACCATGTACGTGTTCAATCATTTTGCCATTGACCTGCCCCATAATTCCGCCAGTCAAGGGAAAAAAGGAACTGCCGTCAGCAAAAACGAACTTAAGCCGGCAGATCTGGTTTTCTTTAAAACCAACGGCAAAAGCATCTCCCATGTAGGAATTTACATGGGGAACGGGAAATTTATCCATGCCAGTACCGGCGGAAGAAAGGTGGAAATAACCTCTCTCTCCGACACCTATTATGCGAAACGCTATGTAACGGCACGCCGCATTTTAAAATGAGTCAGGGATCATCCCCTGACTCATTTTAATTCCAGCACTACCGGGCAGTGGTCAGAGCCGAAGACTTCATCCAGAATTTCCGCCCCCTTCACCTGGCTGAGCAGGTTCTGAGATACAAAATGATAGTCGATTCTCCATCCTACATTCTTTTCCCGAGCCTTAAACCGGTAGCTCCACCAGGAGTACTTTACTAAATCAGGATGGAGCCAGCGAAAAACATCCACATAACCATGGGATACCAGTTTGTCCATCCAAGCCCTTTCCTCCGGCAAAAAGCCGGATCTTTTTTCATTGGACTTGGGATTTTTCAAATCGATTTCTTTATGGGCGGTATTAAAGTCCCCGCAAATCACCAGCTTTTTTCCTTGCTGTACCAGTTCATCACAATAGGCAAGAACAGCGTCATAAAACTCCATTTTATAGCGCAGCCTGATCTCATCTTTCTGCCCGTTAGGAAAGTAGATATTGAACAGGGTAAACTCCGGATATTCAGTTATTAAGATTCTCCCTTCACAATCAAATTTGGGATTACCGATGCCGCATTTTACAGACAAGGGCTCTTCTTTCACATAGGTGACCACCCCGCTGTATCCTTTCCGTTCCGCAAAAGAAAAATAAGACTGGTAGCCCGGAATATTCTTAATTTCATCGGTTAACTGGTCCTCCTGAATTTTTGTTTCCTGCAGGCATAAAATATCCGGCTGTTCCTTTAAAACCCAGTCCAAAAAGCCATATTTCAAGACAGCCCGAATTCCGTTTACATTCCAAGAATAGATTCTCACCCTTAGCCCTCCTTTTCTTCCCCTGTATTATTTTCGTTCGGCTCCGTATTAAGCCTGTTTTGATAAAGCCTCCGGTTATGCAAAAGCCAAATCCGGTCGGAAAGCCCGCCCGGTGGGACATGATCCAAAACGCGCCTCATGTCATACATCCTGGCATCAATCATATCCAAATAATGCAAAAGCTCTGCCTCAGGAATCATGGGCCTTTTCGGACTGCCAAACTCCGGTTCATAATGATGGGAAAGGACCATATGCTGCAGGAGAAGAGAAACCTCCCCGTCCGCTCCCTCTTCCCGGGCTACCCGGTCAATGTCTTTTATGCCTTGAATAATATGGCCCAAAAGCTGTCCCTCCACTGTATATTCAGTAATTAAGCCAATTTCTCCCGCTTCCATTTCGTCAATTTTAGCTAAATCGTGGAGTATAATTCCCGCATAAAGGAGATCTTTATTAATCCAGGAATAAATTTCCGCCAGCTTTTCCCCGGCCCGGAGCATAGAAATGATATGGTATAAAAGCCCTCCCACCACGGCATGATGATTCTCCTTAGCCGCAGGATAAAACATTAATTGCTCCTCTTTTTCTCCCACCAGTCTGGAAACAATCTTCCGAATATCCTCATGGGACATATTTTGAATCACCCTTTGAATTTCCCGGTACATGGCATCCGGCTTTTCCGGGGCTACCGGGACAAAATCATCAATGCTTACCCCGTCTTCCGGAGACGCAGGCCGTATCTTTTCTATTCTCAGCTGCAGCCGATGCTGCCACTCGGTTAAAACTCCTTTCACCTTAACCAGCATATGCCGGCGGTAGCTTTTTTCATCCTCCTCGCTGCAATCCCAAAGTTTCCCGTTGATCTCACCTGTTTTATCGGATAAAGTTAGGTCCAGATATTTTTTATTATTGCTTGATGTCTTACACTCCACCCCTTTGATTAAGAAAAAACCCAGCACCGCTTCCCCCGGCTTCAGCAAATTAATCCCCATTCTTTTCCCCCTCTAACATGAACCTTCTTTAATTTTTGACAAAAAAACGGTTTTACCTTCTTTTTTGGGTAAAGGCTTTTGAACTTCTTGAAAATTGAGAGCAGTGCCTGATTAATACCCCAGGTAGCCCACAAAAAAAGGGAACCTGTCCGGCTCCCTAAACTTAAATTCTATTAAACCTTAGTCGAGAACTAAGCTATTGCTTTGTATAAGCACCTCTGGTCGCCGCCAGTGTTTTATTCCCGGCTACCAGGTAGGCTATCCGCAATACTTCGGCAATTTCCCCTTCCGTCGCCCCTAAGGCCCGGGCTTGATTAGCCAGCACCTGCACTCCTTCACCTGCTTCCGCCAAAGCATCTAAAGCCATGGCCAAAAATACTTTGGTCTTGGCATCCAATTCTCCCGGTGCCATCGCCAGGTCCCAGTTTTTCGTCACAACTTCGTATAGGGGAGGATCCGTCTCTTTCAGTGATTCCACAAATTTGGGATACCTTTTGGTCATAACAATCAGCTCCTCAAAAAATTATTTATTAATTATTTTGCCTTCCGGCAATAAAATACGCATTCGATAACAATTCATCGCCGTTTCTCCCAGCTTATCCAGGAGACGGTAATTGGCATAGGCACCTACCACAGCTCCAATTCCCGGCATCAGCTGGAGCATTTTCGCCAGGTCAATATAATCCCTGTACTCCTGCTGAAAGGTACGCCAATCAACGGAATCCATGGTCACGGGAAATTGTCTTACCCACTCATCCCAGTTTAAAAGATGCCGGTAAACCTCAATTCTTCTGGTTTCACTGGAGAAAGCCAACTGAAAAACATAGAGTATGTATAATCGTTCCGGCATTTTTTTCACGTCAAAACCATAGATCACTGCCGTATCAAAGAGGAATTTTATTTTTATACTTAGCAAAAGGGGAAAATCAGCCAGGCCGAGAAAAATTCCTCCCGCTCCCGTACCGGCCCCTTCCGCGGCGGCTGCCTTTTTATAAAAATCAATTTTATTTCGGACCAAATCTTCTCTTTCTTCCAAGGTTAATCCATATTGGACCGGAATCCAGGTAATCACCTCGGAACCAAACAAAACCCCTTGAATCATCTTTTTTATGGCTGCGGTCATCACCTCATGAAACTTTTCCGGGTACATATTATTGACCTTTTTTTGAATTCCTTTGGCCAGCCGCCCGGTAAAAGAAGGCCTTCGGGTCATTTTTCGCTGCCATTGTTTTAACTCCTGAACAGCTTTTTCCGTATAATTATCCATCTCATCCCTGCTTCTCTGCCATTTTAGAAATTTCTACCACTTATTATACCTTAAATCTTATTAAAAAAATCAAGAAATAAAAAAGCCAGTCGTAAAGGCTGGCCTGTTACATCAGTTGATATTAACATAATTATAAATTATATAATCTTTAAGAAATAAACCTGAAAAGCTTACAAGCATTCTGAAAACTCCTGTAAACTTTTAAGTTCCGGACCCTGGTCCACAAGGTTTGGAAGGACTCTTTTGACTGCTGCTCCCAATAGCACAACCCTCACAAAGATTTTGACCGTTCACAACATAAACATCTTCACTGGCCACTTCTTTCCCGCACTTAGCACAGCTAAGCGTCATAGTAAAAAGCCCCCTTCCTGTTTGGAGATAATAATTTTATTCGCTGTTATTATCCTTTTTTCCTTCCGAATTTAACGTTTTTAATAAATTTCCTTTAAGTAATTGGACTTTCCGGAAAACAGTGGTCAGTAGTCAGCATAGGAATCTGGGCATACTCTATTAAGACTTTGCCTCTATCTTTTTAATATCAATAATCATCATCTGTTCATTTCCTCTGGGAACATAAGAAAAGACAACCTTGTCATCCGTTTCCAGACCCAATTGGGCAAAATTCTCCTTGACCCGGTCACTTAGCTGGAATGCCTTGGGTTCTCCGTCAATTTTGATTTCTATGGAGTTATTGTCAATTTGCCCCACATAGGTCCCGCATTCCGTTCTGATTTTCTCGCCTTTAGCACCAACCATCTCCACAATTTCATTGTCCTGGGCCAGCATCTCTGCCATATGGGGATAGGCTAAGCCGAAACCGATCCCGAAAATAAAGATAGCCCCCCACAAGACAATATTCTTTACCGTTTTACTTCTCAAGGTCAGCACCCCTTTTATAAATAATTCTCGCTAAAATATATTCGGGTGCTGCTTGTACCTATGATAAAATGTTTGGCTAATTTATTTTCAGGAAAGCAGGTCGGCAAAAAGCTGAACTCCCCTGGTGACTAGATACCGATAGAGGAACCAATTTAACAAGCCTGCAAAACCAATAATCACACCTAGAGCCAGTTCCAGTCCCAGTTCCAACTTGATTACCCCAATAAGGATTAACCCGGATAAAACCACAGCTCCCAGAATCATCACCATCACATTCAGGTTTTGCTTTACCGCCTTTTGTTCATTATCCCAATGGAGTTTGGGGAAATTTAAATCCAGGGCCATACCCGCCAAGGAGCTGAAAAGTACGCCCAAGAAACCGGAAATCAAAAACAGGAAGAGGAGATAAACAGATATGCCCAGGAAAAACCCTATTGTTAAAATAACTAAAACCAAGCCCGTAAATCCCAAAATTACCCCGGAAAGCACCTTGGCCATAATCTGTGTTTTATAGTCCACAGGGAGATACTTGACAACATAAATATTCTCCCCTTCCCGGGAAACAGCAGTGGAAGTGATGCCGTTGGAGGCAGTAACAAAAGCTCCCAGGGCAAAAACTCCCGCCGCAATGTAACCGGCACTGTCGGGGTTTTTGATAAACCCGCTGAAAACGCTTACTTGCCGGCCAAAATCCGGCTGGAGAATAAAGGGAATAATCAAGAACACCGGCCACAGGAAATTCATCAAAACGCAATTCATAAAATAAACCGGAGTGCGAAAAAGAAGCCTTAACTCCTTGAGAACGTAAGCCTTCAGGACGGAACCCAAAGCAGTTTCCTTTTCCAGTTCATCCCCACCCAGTCTTTTTCTTTTGACGGTGGTTTCTGTTATACCCATGACTCCCTTAAAATATAAGGCCTGGCCTAAGAAGGCAAAGACAATCAGGGCACAAAAGGCAGCCAGGACATACAGCAAAAGATATATCACACCGGTTCCGGGGGGATTGATTAAGGCATAAGTTCCAAGCCTGGTTTGGGGAAAGATGCCAAAGGTAAGGTTTAAAAGAGAGTTGTTTCCCTCCATGATTAACTGGGCCAGTTTCTCTCCCTCTACCCCCTGTCCCGCATATTTTTGGAAAAGGATATTAAATCCCACGGCGAAAAACAGCCCGAAAATTCCCACCCACAGGCGAAAACGGTCTTTGTTTTTTACCCAGCCGGTAAACCCCATGATTATCATCATGAGGGCAGAAGCAACCACAAAAGGAATTACAGGCAGGGTGAGAAAGACCGTCAAAGCCGCTAGATAATAATAAACACCGCCCCCACTTTTTACCCCGAAAATTACCAATACGGGCAACAGTAATACCAGTCCCGTAAGGTATTCATAAAGCAAGGCTACCAGAAACTTAGCCCCTAAAATTTCCCAGGGCCGTAAAGGCAGGGGAAGCAGATTTTCTATGTCCTGTGAAAAATAAAACACACTCACCACGGAAAAAATACTTAAGAAAAATACCAGCACAGACACAAGAGACAGGCTTAAACCTAAAAGCACACCCTCCTGAGCTACCGGTGCCAGCAAATCATAAGCCCCTGCCACCATATAACCGAAAGAAGCCAGCACCGGACCGAAAGCGGCGATAAACACGATAATCAGGAAGACCTGTTTCATGAACCGGGCTTTGTTTTTAACGGATTGACTCCCGAAACTCAAGGTGTTTTTTAACAAAACTTTGGTTAAAACCAGCAAATTACCCATCTTCCGTCAACTCCAAAAACATTTGTTCCAAAGATTCATTTTCCTTAAAATGTTCCCTGATTTGGTCCAAGGTGCCCTGGATAATAAGCTTTCCTTTGTTGATAATGGCCACCCGGTCGCATATCTTTTCCGCCACTTCCAACACATGGGTGGAAAAAAACACCGTATTACCTTTATCTGCATGCTCCCGCATCATTTCCTTTAAAATATAAGCCGACCGGGGGTCAAGCCCGGTAAGGGGTTCGTCCAGAATCCACACCGCCGGTTCATGGAGCAAGGCGCCCATGAGGATAATTTTTTGCCTCATGCCGTGGGAATAGCTTTGAATCTGATCCAGCAATACTTCCCGAAGGCCAAATCTTTCCGCCAGGGCGGAAATCCTCTCCTTTCTCTCCGGGCCCGGCACCCGGTATATATCACCCATAAAATTTAAATACTCCAATCCCTTCAGCCGGAGGAACATATCCGGGCTGTCCGGCACAAAACCAAATTCCCTTTTCGCCTGTAAAGGCTCTTTTTCTATATCCACATGATTTATGCGGATAGTCCCCCTGTCAGGGCGGAGAATACCGGTCACCATTTTCAGAGTGGTGGTTTTTCCTGCCCCGTTAGGCCCCAGGAAACCGAAAATTTCCCCGGCCGGCACCGTCAGGTTTAAATTATCTACCGCTTTGGTAGTTCCGCCGTAGCTTTTGCTTACGTTAATTAACTCAATCATTTTAATACTCCTGTTATTAATCTTTTATGTATTTTTCCGATTATTAAAAATACGTATTTTCCCGGGAAAAAGTTCCACGAAAACAATAAAAATAAATTTGTATCCATTCTCTAAACCCGGCATAAAGCCGGTTCCTTTAATGCTATTCGATTTAAATAAACAAAAAATTTTAAGACGAGAACAAAAAAGAATAGCTGTTCCGAACAACCGGAACTGCTATTCTTTAAGTATTTCATTAATTAAAAGCTTTTATGCTCCGTCCGGGTAATAATTTCATCCTGCAGAGCCTTATCCAGATTATTGAAGTAATCGCTGTATCCGGCCACCCGGACAATAAGGCTGCTGTATTTGTCCGGATTCTTTTGCGCATCGCGGAGGGTATCCGCACTGACCACGTTAAACTGGATATGATGCCCGTCTAATTTAAAGTAAGTGCGGATTAAATCCTTCACCTTCGTCAGGCCCTCCTCATCTGCCAAAAGCTGAGGAGTAAACTTTTGATTCAGCAAAGTACCCCCGGTTCTTAAATGGTCCATTTTCGCCGCCGACTTAATCACTCCTGTAGGTCCTTTCCGGTCCGCTCCCTGAACGGGGGAAATCCCTTCCGACAAAGGCATCCCGGCTAATCTGCCGTCAGGGGATGCACCCATTACAGAACCAAAGTAAACATGGCAGGTGGTAGGCAGCATTTCCACAATATATTTGCCTCCGGAAACGGTTTTCCGCCCGTTAATTTCATCATGGTAGGCGTTAAAGACCTGGAGCATAATGCTGTCGGCATAATCATCGTCATTGCCGTATTTGGGCGTTTTATTTAAGAGCATCTGGCGAATTTTTTCTTCTCCCTCGAAATTCTTGGCCAAAGTATCCAAAAGCTTTTCCATGGTCAGGTTCTTATGGTCAAAAACATGATACCTGATGGCGGAAAGGGAATCGGTAATGCTGGCAATGCCCACTCCCTGAATATAGCGGGTATTATAGCGGGCACCCCCATTGTTGTAGTCTTTTCCTTTTTTGATGCAATCATCGATAATCACCGACATAAAGGGGGCCGGCATGTATTTGGCATAAAGCTTTTCTATTACCTGGTTGCCGCGGATTTTAATCTCCACAAAATGATGCAATTGCTTTTTAAAGGCTTCCATTAATTCATCAAAGGAAGAAAATTTCAAGGGGTCTCCGGTTTCGATACCAATCTTCTTTCCTGTCCGCGGATCCGTCCCGTTATGGAGGGTTATTTCCAAAACCTTGGGCAGGTTAAAGTAGCCGGTTAAAATATAGGCTTCTTTCCCGAAGCACCCTACTTCCACGCAGCCGCTGGTGCCACCGGTGCGGGCATCCTCCAGGGTTTTTCCCTGGCGCAACAATTCTTCCACGACGGCGTCCGTATTAAAGACGGAGGGGAATCCCATCCCTTCCCGAATTACTTTCAAAGCTTTCATGAGAAACCGGTCCGGATTTTTGCGGCTGACCTGCACGTTGGTACTGGGCTGTAGAATGCGCATTTCATCAATAATCTCCAGGAGAAGATAGGAAATCTCATTCACCCCGTCGGAACCGTCCGGTTTAATTCCACCGATATTGATATTGCAGAAATCCGTATATGTGCCGCTTTCCTTTAATGTTATGCCCACCTTGGGAGGAGCCGGCTGGTTATTCACCTTAACCCAGAAGCATTCCAGCAGTTCCTTCGCCCGGTCCCGATCCAGGGTACCGGCAGCTACCTCTTTTTGATAAAAGGGATAAAGATGCTGGTCCAATTTTCCGGGACAGAAGGAATCCCAGGTATTTAATTCCGTAACTACCCCTAAATGCACAAACCAGTACATTTGTATAGCCTCCCAAAAAGTCCTGGGAGCATAAGCGGGCACTCTGCCGCATACTTCTCCTATTTGCTCCAGCTCCTTCTTTCTCACCGGATCCGTTTCTTTTTCCGCCAGTTCCAAAGCCAGTTCCCGGTAACGCCGGCCAAGGGTGATGATGGCATCACAGGCGATGGCCATGGCCTTTAATTCTTCCTGCTTGTCATAAGCATCCGGGTCATTGAGGAAATCCAGGGCTGCAATTTCTTCCTCTATTTCCTTTTTAAAATCCAGGAAACCCTTTTTATAATACTGGTCTCCCCCCACTGTATGACCGGGTGCCCTTTGCTCCATAAATTCGGTAAAAATGCCTGCCTCGTAGCATTCCTTCCATTCCTCGGTCATGTTGTTAAAAAGCAAATCCCGCATGGACTTGCCCTGCCAATAAGGAATAATCACTTCTTTCTGGATTCTCTTGGTTTCCTCATCCACCCGGAAGTAAATTTTCTCCCGCCGGTCAATGATTTCAAAGTCTTCCACGGAATGGCAGCAAAGTTCCGGAAAGGTAGGTGCCGATTGAGGTGCAGGGCCCCTTTCCCCCACAATTAACTCCCCGTCATTAATGACGATTGTCTTGTTTTCCATGAGATGTTGAAAGGTCAAAGCTCTTAGAACGGGAACGGAAACCTTGCCAGCATATTTTTTATAGGCTTCGGTTACCAAAACCGCCCTTTCAATGGAAAGGGTAGGTTCGGTTGTGACACTTTGTTCCCTTAGCTTAGCAATGCGGTCATTCATACCTATTCCTCTTCTGATCACACTACTCATACCATCATCAACCTCCTATCTTTACTTCTATCCCATAAGGGACTATTAATTCCTTCAACTCCTGCATCTTTTCTTTGGCAGGCGGCCGCACTCCTTTTAATAAAAAGGGCTTGCCCAATAATGCATACTTACCGGCGGCAATATCGTGATAGGGTAGAAGAAAAAGTTTCTTAATCCCTAAAGACTTAACAAACTCACCCATCCTATGGACGTTTTCCTCCCCGTCGTTAATGCCGGGAATAACCGGCACCCGGATCCAAATATTTTGGTGCATCCGGCTCAATTTTATTAGGTTTTCTAAAATCAGAGTATTAGGGACACCGGTATATTTTTCATGTGCCTCCTGATCCATATGCTTTAAATCATACAGGAATAGATCCGTTTTTTCCGCCGCAGCCTGCAATGTTTCCCACCGGGCATAACCTGAGGTATCCAAAGCCGTATGAATGCCCTTGTTTTTACAAGCGTCAAGGAGAGGGATTAACAAATCCGGCTGGAGCAAGGGCTCGCCTCCGGAAAAGGTTACCCCACCCCCGGATTCCTCAAAAAACACCTGGTCTTTTTCAATTTCTGCCATGATTTCTTCCACAGAGGCTGTTTTCCCCACCTTTTCCATAGCATTGGTAGGGCATACTTCTCCGCAGCGCCCACATAAAGTGCAAAGTTCTTCATTTCTAATGATTCCGTTATCTCCCATGGACAGGGCTTTTTCCGGGCAATGGACAATGCAGTCCCCGCAGCCAATGCATTTTTGTATGCGGTAAATCATCTGTTCCTTTAGATCCATGCTTTCCGGGTTATGACACCAATGGCAGTTTAAAGGACAACCCTTTAAAAAAACCGTGGTACGAATCCCCGGCCCGTCATGAATAGAATAGTGCTGAATATTGAAAACCTTTCCCTGGTGCAAAACACTCACCTCAATTTATGAAAAAATTCTGTCTATCTACTATTATTAGGGAAACTCATGGGGGACTGACTATTTATAAAGCAATTCTTATGCCAATTCCAGAAAGAGGATAAAAAATATTTGACAGACCTTTCATCTAGGCTTTCTCCTCATGTCATATTTTCTTAGATATAAAGAATTAACCTTTAAGTCTTAATTTTCAGACAATAACGTCATAATTTTTGGCTTTTGTCCCGATTTCCGGACGAACGATATGGGAGATTTATCCTACGAGATAAATTAAAGGGAAGCCCCTGTATTAATTGGGATTAAATTCTATCCGGATTCCGTATTTCTGGATTTTATAATGCAAGGTCTGTTTGGGGACTTTCAGGAGGCGGGCCGCTTCAGCAATATTTCCCCGGGACTCTTTCAAAGCGGATAAAATTAAATTTTTCTCAAAAAGCTCCACCGACTCCTTTAAAGAACTTTGAAAGGAAGGAGATAATTCCCCGTTTTCCTCGTTCTGAACCTCGGCATGGACATTCCGGATCAGGGGAGGCAAATCTTCCCTGCCAATAACCGGAGCTTCCGTAAAATTCATGATGCTTTCAATGGCAAATTTCAACTGCCTAACATTTCCCGGCCAATCATAAGACATGAGCATCTCTAAGCAGTCTTTGGTTACCCCAGTGACATTCTTTTTCAGTTCCTGGTTGTTTTTCTTAATAAAATAATCCACCAACAGGGGGATATCTTCTTTTCTCTCTCTCAAAGGAGGTACAAAGAGACTGATGACATTAAGCCGGTAATACAGGTCCTCTCGCAAAGTCCTATCAGCCACAGATTTTAATGGGTCCTCATTGGTGGCGGCAATTACCCGTACGTCCACCTTAATCGTCTCCGAGCTGCCTACCCTGCGTACCACCCCATCCTGCAAAACCCGGAGAAGTTTCGCCTGCAAACCCAGGTCCATTAAATTTATTTCGTCTAAAAACAAGGTGCCCCCGTTGGCCAGTTCAAACAGGCCCGGCTTATCCTTAGCACCGGTAAAACTGCCTAAGGAGGTGCCGAAAACAATACCCTCCAACAAAGCTTCCGGAATGGCGGCGCAGTTTTGGGCCACAAAGGGTTTATTCCGCCGGGTCATGCCGGCATTGTGAATGCTTTGTACCACCATCTCTTTTCCGGTGCCTGTTTCCCCCAGCACCAGTACCGGCGAAGAACTGTCGGCAATCTTGTAGATTTGGTCTTTCAGCCTGACCATTGAAGGACTGTTGCCGATAATATCCTCAATGGTATATGAAGTACCGTTCCCCTTTAAATCTTTCCGGTTCCGGTGCATGGCGAAAAGTTCATGTTGAAGGGAAATGATTTTGTCGGATAGTTTTTTTACCAAGTGCAAACTGCGGTATATCTCCAGGGCACCGATTAATTTACCCTTTTCAATCAGAGGGATCGTGGTAGTAACGGTGGTCACCCTTTTGTTCTGGTAATTGGTATAGGTTTGTACGTGTTCAATTAAGGGCTTCCGGGTTCTTAACACATGATAAAAAGTACTTGTTTCCGGAGTTAAATCGGGAAAAATCTCCAAAATGTTTTTCCCGATCGCACCTTCTAAATCAATTCCGGCAATATTGGTGGCCGGCTCATTAAAAAAGGTAATATTGGCATTACAGTCTACCACCAGCACCCCTTCATCCAAATACTTTAATATGGACTCCAGCAAAAATTTATAATCCACCGGAAACACTCCCTTCATCCTGCCTGTTTCCCCTTCAGATTGAAAAATACGGCAGGAGATAACTCCCCTGCCCCTTCTTTACTTAAAATAGTTGACTCCGGCGGCAAATATAGGCTGGTTCTTTTCACCGGGTACATTTACCGCAACGTAAGGCGCCATTCTTTCGGAATGACCCATTTTCCCCAAAACCCGGCCGTCCGGGCTGGTTATGGCCTCCACCGCCTCCATGGAACCATTAGGATTAAAAGAAATATGGTAACTGGGTGCACCGTCAAAATCAACGTACTGGGTGGCAATCTGCCCTTGTTCCGCCAAAGTCTTAAGCACATGAGGAGGAGCCACAAACCGGCCTTCCCCATGGGATACGGCAATGGTATGGATATCTCCCACCTGCATGTTATTAAACCAGGGTGAAAGCACCGAAACAACTTTCGTCCGTACCAAACAGGATATATGCCGCCCGATTTTATTTAAGGTTAAAGTGGGAGAGTCCTCCCTGATCTCGATAATCTCCCCGTAGGGCACCAGCCCCAACTTAATCAAAGCCTGGAAGCCGTTGCAGATGCCCAACATCAACCCGTCCCGTTCCTTCAAATGTTTAGTAACGGCTTCTTTTACCCGGGGATTGCGAAACATGGCGGCAATAAATTTTCCGGAACCGTCCGGCTCGTCCCCCGCACTAAAACCCCCTGCCAACATGATAATCTGGGCTTGGCTGATTCTTTTAGCCATTTCTTCCACTGATTGGGCAATTTCTCCCGGAGTTAGATTCCTGACCACTAGGGTGTCTACCTCCGCCCCTGCTTTTTCAAAAGCCCGCTGGGTATCATACTCACAATTTGTCCCAGGGAAAATGGGAATAAAAACCCTGGGCCGGCCAATATTTATGTAAGACTTGCCGAAAAAGGGACGGTTGAATTCCAGCTTATTCGGCCGGCCGGGAATCGGATCCGTTTCTACAGGAAAAATCCCGGCCAAAGGCTGAGTCCAATGGGCATAAGCCTCTTCTATGGAGATTTCCGTATCATTTACCATAATTACCGGCTTTTTCACGGTGTGGCCGATAATCTCATAAGTTATTTCACCCATTACTTCCTTAAGATTTACTTCCGGATCTATTTCCAGCAAGAGGGAGCCATGGTCCGGGAGAAACAGGGATTCCGGATCCATCTCATTCCAGAAGGCAAATCCCAGGCGGTTGCCAAAACACATTTTACTCACTGTTTCCGCCAGTCCGCCGCATTTTATGGTGGATGCGGAGAGAACCACTCCCGACCCGATTAATTCCTCTACCTTCTCAAAAGTAGCTTTCAATTCTTCGAAATCTGGAACTTCATATTGATCACAGATTAAGGGGATATAGACCACTTTACTGTTGATGCCTTTAAATTCCGGAGAGATTACTCTCTTTACGTCCGTGGTATTCACAGCAAAGGCCACTACAGTGGGGGGAACATGGAGGTCGTGGAATGACCCGGACATGCTGTCCTTTCCCCCGATGGCGGGAGTCCCCAGCTTCTTTTGAGCATAAAAGGCCCCTAAAAGGGCACCGCAGGGTTTGCCCCACTTTTTCGGATCCCGACCTAATTTTTCAAAATATTCCTGGAGGGTGAGCCGGGTTTTTTTATAACTTCCCCCCATAACCACAATTTTCGCCACCGCTTCCACCACGGCATAAAGGGCGCCGTGAAAAGGACTCCACTTGGCCAAGCGAGGGTGATAACCGTAAGTCATTAATGTGACCGTATTGGTTTCCCCCTCCGGCACGGGCACTTTAGCCGCCATTCCCTCCGCCGGGGTTGCCTGGTATTTGCCCCCAAAGGGCATAAGTACCGTCCCGGCACCGATGGTACTGTCAAAACATTCCCCCAAGCCTTTCTGGCTGCATACGTTTAACTGGCGCAGGTTGGCCAGCCAAGCCTTTTTCATATCCGGGAAAAAAGCGGCAACCTCCTTGGACGGATGACAAAAATAGTTTTCCTCCTTTTTCGCAGGATTAATAATAACGGAAGTCTTCTGCTTTATCCCGTTGGTATTAAGGAAATCCCTGCTGATATCCACAATCGGCTTGCCCCGCCAGTACATGGTAAGACGTCTTTTAGCGGTAACCCGGGCAACCTCCGTGGCCTCCAGATTTTCTTCCCTGGCGTAAGCGATAAACTTATCCCGATCCTCTTCCGCCACCACAACCGCCATCCGCTCCTGGGACTCGGAAATAGCCAGTTCCGTACCGTCTAAACCTTCATATTTTTTCGGCACCGCATCCAGGTTGATATCTAAACCATCGGTCAATTCACCGATGGCCACGGATACCCCTCCGGCTCCGAAATCATTGCATTTTTTAATCAAGGTACTCACCTGAGGATTTCTAAACAGGCGCTGGATTTTCCGCTCCGTAGGCGGGTTTCCTTTCTGCACCTCCGCTCCGCAGGTGAAAATAGACTCTTTGGTATGCTCCTTAGATGACCCGGTGGCGCCTCCAATCCCGTCCCGCCCGGTTCGTCCTCCCAAAAGGATGACCACATCACCGGGAACAGGTTTTTTACGCACCACATTTTTTTTAGGGGCCGCCCCTATCACCGCCCCGATTTCCATTCTTTTGGCGACAAAGCCCTCGTCATACACCTCCGCCACTTGACCGGTAGCCAAACCGATTTGATTACCGTAAGAACTGTACCCGGCGGCTGCTCCCGTCGTGATTTTCCGCTGGGGCAGTTTTCCTGGCAAAGTATCCTCTACCTTGCCCCGAGGGTCTCCGCTCCCGGTTACTCTCATAGCTTGATACACATAGGATCGACCGGATAAGGGATCCCGAATGGCTCCCCCCAAACAGGTGGCCGCCCCCCCAAAAGGCTCAATTTCCGTGGGATGGTTGTGGGTTTCGTTTTTAAACATAATCAGCCATTCTTCTTTACGGCCGTCAACATCAACTTCGGCAACAATGCTGCAGGCATTTATTTCCTCGGATTCATCCAAGTCCGGCAGTTTGCCTTTTTTCTTCATTTCCTTCATGCATATGGTGGCAATATCCATGAGGGAAATGTCTTTAGGCGTAAGACCATATACCGTATCCCGGGATTTCAGATAAGCCCGGTATGCCGTGTGCACAGGAATATTAAAATAACCGCTGGGGATTTTTATTTCTTCGATTTTGGTTAAAAAAGTAGTATGACGGCAATGATCCGACCAATAGGTGTCAATAACCCGAATTTCCGTAACCGTCGGGTCCCTTCTCTCTTCATCTCGGAAATAATCCCGGCAAAAAGCCAGGTCTTCCAGGCTCATGGCCAGTTCCATGGCCTTGTGGATACTCTCCAGTTCCTCCTCGGTTTTCCCGGTAAAGCCCTCCAGTATCTCCACATCTTCCGGTTCCTGCACCTCTAGGTCAAGGGTTTCCGGTTTAGCCAGAGAGGCTTCCCGAGAGTCCACCGGATTAATATAATAAGCTTTTACCCGTTCCAAATCCGCCGGGCTAAGCTCACCTTTCAGTACAATCACCTTGGCCGTCAACACCTGGGGGCGTTCCTGCCGGGTAATTATTTGCAAACATTGGGCAGCAGAATCTGCCCTTTGGTCATATTGACCCGGCAAATATTCCACGGCAAAGACCTTTTCATCCCTGTCCAAGGGGAAATCTTCATCATAAGCCCAATCCACCGTAGGCTCGGCAAAAACGGTGGTCCTCCCCTGACGATATATCTCCTCGGTAATTCCTGCAATATCATAGCGATTCAAAATGCGTACCCGTTCTAGCCCGGCAAGGCCTAAGTTTTCTCTTAAGTCCCGCAGCAAACTGACGGCTTCGCCGTCAAAGCCGGGCTTCTTTTCCACATATATCCGATAGATGGTGTTTTTCAACAGAGATCACTCCTGACTTTTGTTGATTGTTAGCCAAGGAAAGTTTCTGATTTTCCAACTAATTTTAACATAAGAGTATTGATAAAAACAACATTCTAAGTTTATAATCTTATCTTCCCCATATTTGTCACCAAATACAGGAAGGTATGAATAAAATGTATCGAAATCTTAAAACAAGGGGTGAAAAATGTGGGCAAA
Source organism: Clostridia bacterium (assembly GCA_012838175.1). Taxonomy (GTDB): domain Bacteria; phylum Bacillota; class Dehalobacteriia; order Dehalobacteriales; family Dehalobacteriaceae; genus DUPU01. The sequence goes on along the minus strand of DUPU01000168.1, from coordinate 25,858 downwards.
AAAGAAAGGCCGATGGAAGGTATAAGGTTAGCACAAGCCTGGGTCCCCGATCAACCATATGAACGTTTATTTCCTTTGGACGAAGCTTTGATGAAGGGTACTATTTTCCCCGGTCTGTACCAACCTTATAAACCTAAAAAGTAATGGGAGGTGACAAGTATGGGTAAATCATCAAACCGGAGGAATTTGTTAAGAAGAATTCAGGAAGTGGAGTTTGCCTGCGTAGAATTAAACCTGTTTCTGGATACCCATCCTGACAATGAACAAGCATTATGTGATTACAATAGATTTACTGAAGAGCTGATGAACTTAAAAAACATGTATGAAATGAAATACGGTCCTTTGACTAATTTCGGCGGAAGTCCCAGCCGTTTTCCCTGGCAGTGGATTGAGAGTCCTTGGCCCTGGGAAGAAGACTAAAAAGGAGGCATGTTAAATGTGGATATATGAAAAAAAATTGGAATACCCGGCCCGCGTCACAAAAAAAGACGTGCGCATGGCTAAGTTTCTCGTTACCCAATACGGGGGACCGGACGGAGAACTATCTGCTTCCCTGCGTTATCTAAACCAAAGATACAGTATGCCTACGGAAAGAGCCAAAGGAGTGCTTACGGATATCGGCACCGAAGAATTGGCACACATGGAAATCATTGCCACCCTGATCTATAAGCTGGTCAAGGACGCTACCCCCAGAGAATTGGAAGAAGCCGGTTTGGGAGGGCATTATGCCCAGCATGACAATGCCTTATTTTGGACGGATGCCAACGGGGTACCCTGGTCCGCAAAATACATTCAGGCTTTAGGGGACCCGGTAGCCGACCTGCATGAAGATATGGCTGCAGAACAAAAAGCCCGGGCTACTTATGAAAACCTAATCAACCTTAGCGATGACCCGGGAATTATCGACACCCTAAGATTTTTAAGGGAAAGAGAAGTAGTGCACTTCCAGCGTTTCGGCGAAACCCTGAACCATATCCAGGAAAAATTAATGGAGAAAAAATATTATTAAAAGAAAAGGAGAAAAGGGGCTGTTAAAGACAGTCTCTTTTTGTATCCCTGGAAAAATGGTTTAAATGTCAGTTCCTTTTCATGCTGCGGAAGAAATGTTCCGCTGCTAATACCGGATGCAAGTAAATCATTCTGGGCCCGGAAAATCTCATAACCTGCCGCACCTTTTCCCGCATATCTTTTTGATAGCAGTGGACCCGACATTTATTGCACACAGGTTTTTCCCCGCCGAATTTGCATTTATCCAGCCGTCTGAAGGCGTAGTCCAGCAACTCCCCACACGTAGGACAAAGACCTGCTTTGGTACCGTGATTCTTTCGGCAATAAAGCTCAATCATGGTTTTAATAATTTTTTTCTCCCGCCGGATACGGCGGTTACTATTTAATGATGCCATTTTAACCACCTAATCTAACCTGATTAAAGAAAGTTTTATCTTATTATACCTTAATTATACTTAAACTAAGTTAAAGAAAATTTAATATTGTTTATATTTGGCAGGAATAAAATATTAATTTGTAGAATGTAATTGTTAAATTCTTCATATTTTTATCTGGAATTGTTTTTATCTATTTCATTTGACAGCAGGTGGTAAAAATGAAGTTCAGGGGAAAACTCATTTTTATATTAATACTAATGACTACCGTAACAATGTTAGTTTTCCCCGGATGTGGGAAATCCCAGCCAAAAAGTATTAAAATCGGAGTGGTGGATTGGCCGGAATGCTATTGTATGACAGAAATTGTCAAACTCGTTCTGGAAGAAAAAATGAATTTTCCCGTGGAAATAATAAACTCTGATGTGGATACTGTATATCAAAACCTGGCGGAAAATAAATGTGATATTTTTCTGGATTGCTGGCTACCCATTACTCATGATAAATTCATCTCCCAGTACGGGAGTGACATTGAAAATTTAGGGGTTAACTTCCGGGGAGCCCGAACAGGCTTGGCAGTGCCCTCATATGTATCAATCGAAAGTATAAGCCAATTAAATACCTATAAAGATAAATTTAACAGCACTATAGTGGGTATCGAAGCCGAGGCAGGCATTATCAAAAGTACACAAAAGGCCATCAAAGAATATAATCTGGACTTCTCTCTTAGCACTAGCTGCAGCAACCAAATGGAAAAAAGAATAGAAGAAGCCATCGGAAAAAAAGAATGGATTGTGGTCACCGGCTGGATTCCTCACTGGAAATTCGCCCAATGGGATTTGTTTTTTTTGGATGACCCCCTTTTTATTTACGGCGGGGAAGAAAACCTGCATACTGTAACCCGAAAAGGTTTCGCCCGGGAATACCCCAAAATAGCCGAATTTTTATATAATTTCCACCTGGAAAAAGACGAGCTGGTGGAACTTTTGCTGTTAATGAACAATAACAGCGGGGATAACACGGAAAAAGCTTTTGTCAAATGGATAAGTGAACACAAAGAAACAGTGGATACATGGCTATATTCCCTTTAATCAGCCTGAGGAGGAATTATGGAATTCAGGTCCATCTTCAAATCAACTATATTATTAAAAAGCCTGATAACTATTATTTTGCTTTTCACCGTCTCATTTTTGCTGATTCAACATATTGTCTATAACAAGATAAAGGAAGATACCTTAAGAAATATTGTTTTAACCACAGAGATAACCAATATAAAAATATCGGAAATTTTTCACGATACCAAGCTGGTGGCCGAACAAATGGAAGCTAATCAGGACCTGGTAGATTATATCAGGGAGGTAAAAACAAGGGAAGATATTGCCGGCCATCCCCTATACCAAAGAGTAATAAGAACCTTAAAAGATATTGAAATGAAAAACCCCCATATATATTTAGCTTGGGTAGCCAATGAATCGGCCAATTTCTACCTTGATAATTTTGAGCTCATTTCCGATGAATCTTTTGAAGCCCGGAACAGGCCCTGGTACAAGCCGGCCACAAATTCTACGGAAGCAGCTTTTTCCCCACCCTACTTTGAATATACCACCAATATTTTAGCTATCTCCTGCATTAAAGCAATCAGGGAAAACGGCAGGATCATCGGTTTTTTCTCCGTTGATATTTCCTTGGATTTTCTTCAACCTATTCTCAAAGAGCATATTATTGGAAAAAACGGGGAAAATATCTTGCTTACCGACAACGGTACAGTTGTCTATACCAGTGAAAACCCAAAAAACAAGGAAATGATCAGTATCGCCAATTTGATTCCTTATATTAATTCCATCAAGGAAAAGGGCAAAGAATACGAAGAAATTGAAATCAACGGCAAGGATTATTATTTGCTTTATCATCAGATGGATATAAATAATTGGGGGGTCATTCAATTAATTGATAAAACCGAAGTAATGCAACCTTTCCAAAAAACAATGGCCACCATCCTGGGTATTTTTCTGGTTAGCTGCCTTATCTCAATTATCATTTTATATGTAAATTACTTTTCTCAAAGAAGAATCCAACAGCAGCTTAAAATAGAAGCATCCACAGATTACCTGACCGGTATTAATAACAGGAAATATTTCCATGAACGGTCTCAACAGGCGGTGAAAGATGCTTTGGAGCAAAACAGAACTCTCTCCTGCCTCATGATCGATATTGACGAGTTTAAGGAAATTAATGACAGGTACGGTCATGATATCGGTGATAAAATTTTAAAAACAGTTGCCGCTGAGCTTAGAAAGGTCATCAGAAAAAATGATATCCTTTGTCGCCTGGGGGGAGATGAATTTACCATCCTTTTGTTGGATGCCCACCGGGAGACAGCCCAGATTATCGCGAATCGTATTATTGAGAATATTTCCCGATTGGTAGTGAGAACAAAAAAGGAGTATTTTCACTTTACTCTGAGTATCGGTATTTCATGTCTGCAAAACGATGATACTGTTGAATCCCTATGGAAACGGGCAGACCAGGCCTTGTACCGGGCAAAGACTGCCGGACGGAACATAGTTTCCTTCTAGTTTTAGGTTTCTATTTGCTTTGCCCATTTACCAAACCAATGAATAAAATCCCATTGGGCGCACATTAAGGTTTTGGCTGATTCATCTAACCATTCAAATCCAAAAAATGTTGCGCCCCTGCTGTTTAATAAGGCACTTCCCCTATGAAAATACTCATTTTTACAGTAAATACTAATCACCGGCATTCCTTTCCCAGCCTGGAATCTATACCCTTTCTCCATTGGATGGGCACTTTATTTCTTCCCGCTATGCACCAATCGAAATAACTCATCTTCATTTATCACAGTAATCTTCAAGGACAAAGCCTTGTCATATTTTGAACCGGGATCCTCACCTACAACCACATAATCCGTCTTCTTGCTCACGCTACCGGATACCTTGCCCCCGTTTTCTTCAATCAGTTTTTGGGCTTCTTTCCGGGACAAGGTAGGCAGAGTCCCGGTAATCACAAAGGTTTTACCCTTTAAGACATCCTTTTGGGCAACCTGCTTCATTTCCATGTTTACCCCGGCCTTTTTCAGCTTATCAATAATCCTAAGGTTATGTTCCTGTTGAAAATAGGCCGTAATGCTCCGGGCCATTTTTTCCCCGATTTCCGGGATTTGCATTAAGTCCTCTTCCCTTGCTTCTTGGAGCCGGTCCAGGGAACCTAAATGTTCCGCCAGTATTTTCCCCGTTCTTGCCCCCACATAACGGATGCCCAGGGCAAAAATCAGTTGGGCCAGAGTATTGCTCTTGCTCTTTTCAATGGCATTTATTAAATTTTGAGCCGATTTTTCGCCCAGCCGGTCCAATTTAACCAATTGCTCCTTGGTGAGAAAATACAAATCCGCCATATCCTGCACCAGACCGGATCCCAAAAGCTGAGATACCACTGCCGGTCCTAAACCGTCAATATCCATGGCATCCCGGGAAACAAAATGAATCAGACTTTCCCTTAATTGGGCGGGACAAGCCCCGCCGGTACAGCGAAAAGCCGCTTCTTCCGGCAGGCGCACCACCCGGGATCCGCATTCCGGACAGTTTTCCGGCATGGTAAAGGGAATTTCTGTGCCGGTACGTTTTTCCTTGACCACATTTACCACTTCCGGAATGATATCACCGGCTTTATGGACAATTACCCTGTCCCCAATCCGCACATCCTTCTCTTTAATATAATCCTCATTATGTAAAGTAGCCCGGCTCACGGTACTTCCCGCCAATTTTACCGGTTCCAGCACTGCAGTAGGAGTCAAGACTCCCGTCCGACCTACCCGGACAATAATGTCTTTGACCCGGGTTTCCGCTTCTTCCGCAGGAAATTTGTAAGCCATCGCCCAGCGGGGCGCCTTGGAGGTTGCTCCCAGAACCCGGCGCTGGTCCAGGGAGTTGACCTTAATCACCAAGCCGTCAATTTCATAAGGCAGTTCATGGCGTTTCTCCGTCCATTGCTCCACATAGGCAATGACCTCCTCCATACTGTTTGTGCAAAGCCTCAGGGGATTGACCAAAAACCCCTGCTCCTCCAAATACTCTAAAACTTCCTGATGAGTTTTAATATCCTTCCCTTCTAAATAAACCAGATCATAGCAAAAAACCTGCAACTGGCGGGATGCTGCTATTTTCGGGTCTAATTGCCGGAGGGATCCGGCAGCGGCGTTTCTCGGGTTGGCAAAAACCGCTTCGCCCCCTTCTTCCCGTTCCTGGTTTAATTCAAGAAAGGCCTTCTTCGGCATAAATGCCTCGCCCCGCACAACCAATACAGGTACCGGTTCTGAAAGTTTCAAGGGCACGGTGGCAATGGTCTTCAAATTCTGAGTAATAACTTCTCCTACCAAACCGTCTCCCCTGGTGGCTCCTGACACCAAAAAACCATCCTCATAACTTAAGGCCACTGTCAGTCCGTCAATTTTTAACTCCACCACATACTCCACATCCCAGCCCACTGTTTGTACCACCCGCTGGTGGAAAGCCTTCAAATCCTCCCGGCTGAAAGCATTGCCTAAGGAAAGTAAAGGCTCCCGGTGATGCATAGTCTGAAAACCGGCCAAAGGTTTGCCCCCTACCCTTTGGGAAGGGGAATCGGGGGTTAATAATTCCGGAAAACTTGTCTCCAGCTTGATTAATTCATTCATTAATTCATCGTATTCTCTATCAGAAATCCGGGGCCGATCCAATTCATAATAAGCCCGGTTATGTTCCTCAATTTCCTTTTTCAACTGTTCCACCCGGGTCTTAGCTTCTTTTATTTCCATATTTACACCTCCTCCACCCGTAACGGGGGACGGTTCTTCAGCGTGTCAGAGAACCGTCCCTTGACACGGGTTAGATTTTTTTAATGGGGGCATACCTTAGAATAAAAGTTTTTATACCCTGTTGGGGGAAGGCAACGCTGATTTCCATATCCAAACCGGAACCGTCGGTTTTTACAATAACCCCCGTCCCGAACTTAGCATGCTGCACCTTATCCCCTAAATTCATTAAAGACGAAGTCCTTTTCTCCCGGCCGGAGAAAAAGGGCTCTTTTTCATGGGCTTCCTGTCCCTTAACTAAATTATGCCCATTTTCTTCCTCCAGCAGTTCTGCAGGTATTTCCCGCATAAACCTGGACTCGTTATTAAACTGGCTTTGTCCCCAAAGCATCCGGTGATATGCCCGGCTGATAAAAAGCCGTTCTTTGGCCCGGGTCATCCCCACATAGCATAGGCGTCTTTCTTCCTCCATCTCCTCTTCATCCAGCATGGCTCTTCCATGAGGGAAGATTCCTTCTTCCAGTCCCACCATAAAAACCACGGGAAACTCCAAACCTTTGGCGGTATGAAGGGTCATCATGGTCACGGCCTCATCCTCTTCCCGTAAAGCGTCCAAATCAGTAGCCAGGGATATTTGGGCCAGAAAATTCTCCAGAGTTGGTTCTTCCGCAGTCTGATCAAATTCCTCGGTCACAGAAAGAAACTCCTGCAAGTTTTCCAGCCGGCTTTCCCCTTCCGGGGAATTATCCGACTCTAAAACCCTTCTATAGCCGGTTGCCTCCCATACTTCTTCCACCAATTGGGTGACAAAGGAGAAATCTTTTTTCTCCCTTAATCTTTCCATCATATCATAAAAGCTTTTTAAAGCCTTTGCTGCCCTGGGGGATAAACCTTCAATTTCAGTCAATACACCCAGCGCGGCATAGATGCTGATTTCTTGCCGGGCAGCATAGGTTTCCACCTTATCCCAAGTGGATATACCGATTCCCCTTTTCGGTTCATTAATAATACGGGCCAGGCTGACACTGTCATCAGGGTTCATGAGCACCTTCAAGTAAGCCAGAGTGTCTTTAATTTCCTTCCGGTCATAAAACTTTATTCCTCCGTAAATACGGTAAGGGAGCTTGTATTTAATAAAGGCTTCTTCCAGTGCCCGGGACTGGGCATGAGTGCGGTAAAGAACCACACAATCCCGGTAGCTTACCCCTTCCTGTTGATGGAGTTGAAATACCTTTTCGGCGACAAAAACCCCTTCTGCCCTTTCATCTTCCGTAACCCGGTAAATAATTTTAGCACCCCGTCCCTGATCCGTCCAAAGATTTTTTTCCTTACGCCCTAAGTTATGCCGGATCACCGCATTCGCCGCATCCAAAATGTTTTGGGTGGAACGATAGTTCTGCTCCAGGCGAATCACCCGGGCATCTTGATAATCATGTTCGAAATCCAAAATATTTTGAATATCCGCTCCCCGCCAGCGATAAATGGATTGGTCCGGGTCTCCCACCACACAAAGGTTCCTATGTTCTTCCGCCAGCATCCGGATTAAGCGATACTGGCTGTGGTTGGTGTCTTGATACTCGTCCACCAGGATATACTGAAACTTATGCTGATAATATCTTAAAACTTCCGGCTTAAACTGGAAAAGCTCCACTGTTTTCATAATTAGGTCATCAAAATCCAGGGCGTTATTCTCCGTCAGTTTTTTTTGGTATAATTGATAAACCTGGGCCACCTTCTCCTCATAAAAATTTCCTGCCCTCTGCCGAAATTTCTCCGCATTCCACAGCTTATTTTTCCCGTTGCCAATGGCTGCAGCCATACCCCGGGGCGTATATTTTTTTTCATCCAGGTTCAGCTCTTTTAAGCATTTCTTTATCAGAGTCTGTTGGTCACTGTCATCATAAATGACAAAATTCCGGTTAAACCCAAGATGATGAATATCCTGACGTAAAATGCGCACACAGGTGGCGTGAAATGTACCGATCCACATCCTTTGGCTCCCTGACCCCACCAGTTTTTCAATGCGCTCCCGCATTTCCCCGGCCGCCTTATTGGTAAAAGTGATTGCCAAGATCCGGGACGGGTCCACTCCTATCTCCTTAATTAGATAGGCTACCCGATGCACCAACACTCTGGTTTTTCCCGACCCGGCACCGGCCATAATCAGCAATGGCCCTTCCGTACACATTACGGCACTTTGTTGCAGGGGGTTCAATGATGTAAGCAAATCCATAATGTCCTCCTCTTCCGCATCTAAAAAAACCAGCCCTGAGGCCGGTATATACAAATTATATCCTCATCCCGGGGGAATCACTCCCCGGCCTTTTTCTCCTTTAATCTGTCTAAAACCAATCGATAACCGTCCGCCCCGTAATTTAAGCATCTTTTCACTCGGCTGATGGTAGCCGTGCTGGCCCCGGTTACTTCGGCAATTTTAATATAGGTTTCATTCTGATCCAACATTTTGGCCACTTCCAATCTTTGGGCTAAAGATTTGATTTCCCCGATGGTTACTAAATCTTCAAAAAAACGATAGAACTCTTCTTTGCTGCGCAGTAGCATCAAAGCTTCAAACAAAGCATCAACAAAGGGATCCTGCAATTTACGGTTAGCACCCATTCTTTAACCTCCTTTGAAACTATATATGTTCGTTCCATAAAAAAAGATAAATTCCTGCTTGATGTGGTAAAAAATCTCTAAATATTGGGGTTCCCTTAAGATAAAACCTGTGTTAACCAAGTACTGGCAGGGGAAAATATCTTTTCCATAATATCGGCAGGATTGGGTAAAGGCAAATCCAGCACCACCGTAAAGGTCAAACCGGCTCCTATGAGGAGGAGCAGGGAAAAAGCCACCAGTTCCCTCCACATCTTTTTTTTCACCAGGGGAATTGCTTCCATCACAAAGATGATCATAAAAGCAAAGGATAAACCTATAATCCGCATCTAAATCTCCTTACCTTAATTCAATACTATCCAAGACCACACCGCTCCGGCGTACATTCGCCTTTACTTCCACCTGAACCTCAATTTCAGGAAAAATATTGGTCCAATTTTCCTGCAGGTTATTTTGTTTCCAATACTCAAGGTGTTGACGGCGAAGCCGGGCACCAAATCCAAAGATATCCGACTGAAATTCTTTTTGACATTTATTTAAGGCCAACTTCACCTGCTCCCGGATATTTCGGGCATATCCCTGATCCACCAGTTCCATGACACCCGGTAAGATAGGTATATTAGGTTCTGAGAATTCTCCCAGATTACCTTCTGTATCAATCTTTACCCTGATGACCGGTTTGCCGTCCGAAATTTCCGTATCAATTTCAGCAGTAGCCCGGGTCATTTCAACTGTAGCCTGCACCGGCTTTTTTGTTTCCGGATGTAGGATATCAAAGGTGAGGGTACCGCTATGGGATTCTCCAATAATCCATAAGAAACCTTTTGTTTCCATATCATCCAGCTTACCCACCATTTTATCCCCCTTAAAAACAGCCAGGCCTTTTAAGCGGGCATTTTTCTTATACTTCTGCTGTAAATTTTCCGATGCGGCTGAAGCATTTTCCGGCGACTGTTCCACAGGTACCTTTCTTATTTCCAGCAAAGGAAGTACCGCCTCTTTCCCATAAATGCTTAAATCAATTAAAAAATCTTTTAAATTAACGGCATGAGTATTTGCCCCTCTGGGGGCACTTAAAGTAATAAGGTCATTTATCTCTTCGGAAAAAATGTTGGTTAGTTCCGGAGTAATACTAAAAGTATCCAAAGCTGTGCTTTCCGAGGCAACTAGCAGCAAGTTTCTCAGTCTGATGAATCTGCTTCTCACTAAAAAATCAATAATATCTCCTACCCCCCCTCGCGCTTTTTCCTCCCCCAGGATAATAACCCGGGAATGATCCAAAAACAGCCTTTTTGATGTGGTTGTGGACAAATTTCTGATGGCATCTTCCACGCTGTTTCCCTCCCCGAAATTCACCCAACCCGACATTTGGCTGCTTGCTCCGCTGGTCCCTCTGCCGCCTCCCCCTTCTTCCGCCTCTCCCGGTTTTTCCACTAGGATAGACACGAGAACCTGATTAGAATCACCTTGAGCCGGTTTATCAATGCCCAGGGCAGAAGCAATGGCAAGATTCTCCACCTCAATGCGGTTCCAGCAGCCGCCTGCCAAAATTAGCCATGAAAACAAGCAGATATAAATAAATTTTCTTTTCATGGTTTTCTCTCCCTTCTCTTAGGAGGGCGGGGCATCTGAAAAAATTCCTGCCTTTGAGGCTCTTTATACCCTATTAATCGGGGCCGGGTAAACATGGCCCACCAAGGTGCCCGCACCGGGACATCCTTCCAATCCCTTAAGGTAAGAGGCGCAATAGGCGATAAATAAGGGACCCCAAAGGACCTTAAGGAACAAAGGTGGATTAGGATCACCAGAAGGCCCGCCATCACCCCAAATAATCCTAATGTGGCGGCCAAAAACATAATGGGAAAACGCAGTAAGCGGATTGCTTCTGTAGCATGACTGGAAGGCAAGGAGAAACTGGCCATGGCAGTTAAGGCTACCACAATTAACATGGCGGGGGAAACCAGACCGGCAGATACCGCCGCTTGGCCCACCACCAAACTGGCCACAATGGACACGGCCTGACCCATGGGGCTGGGTAAACGGATACCCGCTTCTCGGACAATCTCAAAAGCCATTTCCATCAACAGGGCTTCCACCAGAGCCGGAAAAGGCACCCCCGAGCGGGCTTGGGCAATTGACAGCAGCAAAGAAGTAGGCAGCATTTCCTGGTGAAAAGTGGTGATGGCAATATAAAAAGAGGGCAGCAAAAGAGCAATATTTAGAGTTACCAGGCGGAGAGCCCGCAGAAAACTGGCCTGAAAAGGCCGCATATAATAATCTTCCGGCGTCTGCAAAAACTGAAGAAACAATACCGGAACAATCAGGGCAAAGGGAGTGTTATCCACTAATACCGCCACCCGTCCTTCCAGAAGGTTGCCACACACCTTGTCCGGCCGTTCAGTTACATCCACCTGGGAAAAAAGAGACCAGGGATTATCTTCAATAAACTGTTCCAGGTATCCGGATTCCAAAATACTGTCCGTCTTGATCCGGGCCAGGCGCTCCCTGACTTCCGCCACTAATTTTTCATTGACAATCCCGTCTATATAGGTGATAATTACCGCTGTTTTTGTTATCGACCCTATTTCCAAAGATTCCAGTTTCAGTCGGGATGTTTTTAGGCGCCGGCGAATCAAGGAGGTATTGGTACGAATATTTTCCGTAAACCCGTCCCGAGGACCCCGGACCAAGGGCTCCGCCTCCGGCTCCGACACGCTCCGAGCCTCCCAGCCCCGGGAACTAATAACCAGTCCCTCCGGTTCCCCATCCATAATAAGGATGATATCTCCCGATAAGACAAAATCCACCAGCTTGCCTAAATCTTTTTCCGGTTTGATCTCCGGCACGGAAATTAAGTGATCTCGAGCATGTTCCGCCAAGGGTTCATCTCCCCGGCGTTTTTCCTTTAAGTAACGATTCATTAATGATCTGACCACGCTCTCACCCACAATAAAGCTGGACAGCCCATCCAAATAAACCATTAATACCGGCACGGGATCAGGAACTGATACTTCAAATTTTCTAAAAATAACATCACTGCACCGATTAAAAGTATCCCGAAAATACTTTTCATTCTTTCCTAAGCTCCGAGAAAGAAGCTTTTTTTCCTCCTGATTAGGAGGAGGAGTTTTTTTATCAGCCCATAATCCTTTGAATTTTTCTTTCAACTTATTAAACACCATCACCTTCACCCCTTTTCTCTTTGTGCAAACCCCGTAAATAGATTAAACCTAAAATTAGCAAAGGCATCAGGTATTGAAATAAAAGATTCATCGGGATCAATACTGTGGGAAATAAGTTTTCAAAAACAGCCACATTGGGAGCAATAAAGATTGTCAATGCACCGCATATTATGCCTACCGGATAGACGATGTACCGGTAGTCCTTAAGGCCTAAAACCTCGCCTAAAGTAAGACAGATACAATAATAAAATATGCCTATTTTGACAAAAGCACCGGCAATCCAAACGGCCATAAAAACCGCATCTATTCGAGTGATAAATCCAACCAATTCTATATACTCCACTAAAGCAAAGGTGGGAAAATACATATGAGGGGTTAAAGGTCCAAAGACGGCAATGGAAGCGGTTGTGATAGGCAGCATTACCAGAACAATAATTACTGCCGATTGCAGCAGGGACCTTAAACCTTGCTCCGGTGTGTTGAGATACGGCCAAAGAAAGAGCATTAAAACATATTCCCCCCTCCAGAGCGTGGGATAAATCGCCCCACGGATAACGGGCTTAGATCCATATTCAAATACCGGAGTAAGATAAGAAAAATTGAATTCTCCCACCAACAATAAAAAAATTAAGGCAAAAGATATTAAAAAAAGAGGCATGATAAAGGTAGCCACCCGAGCCAGAACCTCCAGACCGGCTTTAGTGACCCAAGCCCCCAGGAGCAGCATGACAATAATAAACACCTCAATGGGGGTTTCCGGCATAAAAGAAGTAAGTAAGAATTCCGATACCGTCCTGTTAATCATGGTTAAGGTAAATATCATATACCATAAATAACCCAGAATGATTAAGATCCCAAGATATTTTCCCGTTATTTTCTTAAGATAGGAAACGATACTTTCTTGGGGGAAGTTTTTCCTGATACCATTCATTACAAAGATCAATAAAACATGGGGCAAACTGGCCAGGATTACGGTCATCCAGGCATCCATTTGGGCATAACGGGAAGTCAGCACGGGCATGACTAAGTTTGAAGTTCCTAAAACCGTAAATATCATCAAAAACCCGGCCTGTCCGGGAGTAATTTTACCTGACTCCAGCATTTTCGACTCCTTAAAGAAAAGACTATAAGTATTATTTTTGTCTAATTATTCTAAAATATACAAAAAAAGCGCCTCCGCGCTTTTTTTGTATATTGGTTACAGTATATTAGTTAAAATTAAATTTTTATTTGTCCTCTTCCAATGCCAAGAAAACAGTAATTACATCCCTTTCTTTCAATACATAGGTATCACTGACGGGAGTCTGATTCATCCAAAAATCCGCCAAAAAGGGAGCATATCATTAACTTAAATCTTTTTTTATAAAATTAAAAGCACCGGTCGTAAAAAGAACGGTTTAAATCTCCATGCTTTCCAGCCAACGGATTAAATCATCAATAATTACTGTGCCTTTTTTCTCCTCTGCCACACTTTGCAAAGCAGTAATAAGAGCATCCTTTTGCAGCACATGTCCTTTCAATGCTTCCGGAATTTTTCCGATTAAGTCCTCATCCATGGCATCGGAATAGGCGGTGCAGGAATCAATCTTCCCGTTTTGCAAGCGGAAGCCTAATTCAATTTCTCCCCAGGAAAAACGTTCGGAAAGGGATAAGTCAAAGGAAGGAGTTTGGCCAAATCTCCATTCCCAGGAGGCATACTTGGCATAATTTTTTCTGATTTCCGGATCATTTGCATCAAGGACTGTTTCCACCGCATGTCCGTAAATTTGAGCAAAACTCTCCCGCAGGCTGTCTCGCACCTCAGGCACCGTAATCCGGGAAGAAACTTCCGACAGGTTGATTACCCTGGACCGAACTGAATCAACTCCCTTGGACACTATTTTCTTTTCCGATGGTTTCAGATAGCGGGTAAGCTTTTCCATATCGGTATTAATGAGAATGGTCCCGTGATGAAAAGCGGCCGAGCCATGAAAATAATAGGCGTGTCCGGAAAACTTCCGGCCCTCCAGGATCAGATCATTGCGCCCGGAAAACTCCGCCTGGACACCAAACTTTTTTAAGGCATGGAGAATTACCGCCAGCTGCTTTTCCAGGTCATAATGTTTTTTGGCAGTAAGGAAGGTAAAGTTTAGGTTGCCCAAATCATGAAAAACCGCTCCTCCACCGGAAAGCCGCCGGGCTAGTTTTCCCCCGTCTTTTTCCAACTGTTCCCAGGCACATTCCTTCCAGGCGTTTTGATTCCGGCCGATGACCACCGTTTGGTCATTCTGCCATAAATAAAGGATAACCTCCCGGTCTTGAACATGGTTTAACAAATATTCCTCCACCGCCAGATTAAACCAGGGGTCAAAGGAATGGGACTGGACCACCTTTGTTTTAATGTTTATTTCTCCCACGGTTTCACCTCGTCCCCTTTTTTATCTCCTGCCCGAAGGCATAATATGAATGGCCCGGTTCATTGTGCCCAGTACGGCTTCATGAAAGGATTCCGCCAGGGTGGGATGGGCATGAACGGTACGGCCGATATCGGTAATTGTTAAACCATGCTCCACCGCCAAAGCTCCTTCATGAATCAAATCGCTGGCATGGGGCCCCAAAATATGTACTCCAATCACCTTGTGGGTTCTTTCTTCCGCCAGCACCTTCACCAAACCATCACTTTCCCCCATGGTTAAGGCTTTACCGTTGGCGGCAAACATAAACTTTCCGTTCTGATAGGAAATCCCCCGTTTTTTTGCTTCCTCCTCCGTTAAGCCCACCCAGGCTATCTCGGGGAAAGAAAAGACACAGGCAGGTATGGCATCGTAATTGATATGGACCGTGAGACCCAGCATATTTTCCACTGCTGCTTTCCCCTCGTCGGAAGCCACATGGGCCAGCATTTGACCGCCGATGACATCACCAATGGCATAAACACCGGGTACCGAGGTTTCAAAACGACTGTTCACCATAATGCCGCCCCGATCATAGGCTACACCTGCCTGCTCCAGATTCAGCCCCTCGATGTTTATGGATCTTCCGGCAGAAATTAACACCAGTTCTCCGAGGAATTCCTGTTCCCCCTTTTTCCCTTCCGCCAAAACCACCAGTTCTCCGTTGTTTTTCCTGATTTCTTTTACTTTCATTCCCGTCTCGATTTTTATCCCCTGTTTTTTATAATAAACAGCGGCTCTTTTAGCAATCTCCTCATCCACCGGCGGAAGGATCCGGGGCAGAAACTCCACCAGGGTAACCTCAGTACCAAAGGAGCGGAATATACCGGCAAATTCAATTCCTACCACCCCTGCCCCTATAATTACCATGCTCCTTGGGATATAGTCCAGTTCCAAGGCTTCATTGCTGGTAATGACGCCGGGTAATTCCAAGCCTGCTACAGGAATTCGGGCCGGTACCGATCCGGTGGCAATAAGAATGTTTCTCCCTTGCACCAAGTTTCTGCTGCCATCAGGAGTTGTAATTGCCACGGTGTTTTTTTCCGCCAGGCTTCCCTTTCCCTTGATTACTTCTACCCCGTTTCCTTTCAGCAATTGACTGATGCCCGAGCCAAGGCGGTTTCCCACATCCTGCTTTCGTTCCCGGACCTTCTTCATATCCAGGGCATATTCCTTTAATTCGATGCCAAACTCAGCTGATTTCTGCAAGGTATGAATTATTTGGGCATTTTTATACAAAGCTTTCGTGGGAATACAACCCCGGTTTAAACAGGTGCCCCCCACCTGATCCTCTTCCACCAGGGTGACCTTCGCCCCCAGTTGAGCAGCACGGATCGCCGCTACATAACCCCCGGGACCGCCGCCGATGACGATTAAATCTTTTTCCATGGAATCACTCCCAACTTGGAACAAATCTAAATACAATTTCATTACCCACTTGCAAATTTTTTAAACCAATTTTATCACCAGGGAATACCATGTTCAATCCGCCTAAAGTGTAACAATGAAATCCGTCATCTTTTAACGAAATGGGAAGTTCGGCTTGGAACTTCCCATTTCTTTATTTGTCATGGTAAACCCTGGGCGCTAAAAATCTAAAAGACCATCCCCACGGCAACTAAGCTGTTAACCATTAAACTCAAACAAAACTCAACACAAAGCAGTTTAAAAGAGAGTTTACGGTTTCCAGCGTAACACCGGGTTACGAGCCGCTCCGGCCTCATCCAAACGGGAAACCACCGTATTATGGGGTGCCGATTTTACGATTTCCGGATCCGTTTCCGCTTCCGCAGCAATCTGCCGCATGACAGCGATAAACTCATCCAAGGTCTCCCGGCTTTCCGACTCGGTGGGCTCAATCATTAATGCCTCATGGACAATAAGGGGGAAATAAACCGTGGGCGGATGGTAGCCAAAGTCCAAAAGCCTTTTGGCAATATCCAGGGTAGCCACCCCTTTGTTCTTTTGCCTTTGTCCGGACAACACACACTCATGCATGCAAATCCGATCATAGGGTAGTAAGTACAGGTCCTTAAGCTTGGCGGCAATATAGTTGGCATTTAATACCGCCGCCTCACTGACCTCTCTTAATCCTGTTTTGCCCATACTCATGATATAGGCAAAGGCTTTCACCACCACATTGAAATTACCGTAAAAAGATTTTACCCTGCCGATAGAAAGAGGTCGTTCATAATCCAGGAAATACCTGCCGTCTTTGTATTCCACCACCGGCTTGGGTAGGAAAGGTACCAGGTCTTTTTTGACGCCCACAGGCCCTGACCCCGGTCCACCTCCCCCGTGGGGAGTGCTGAATGTTTTATGCAAATTCAAATGCACCACATCAAAACCCATATCTCCCGGCCGGGTAATGCCCATAATGGCATTGGCATTGGCCCCGTCATAATAGAGAAGTCCCCCGGCTTGGTGAATAATTTCGGCTATTTCCAGAATGTTTTCTTCAAATAAACCCAGGGTATTGGGATTGGTCAGCATTAAGCCGGCGATTTCATCGCTCATTAATCCTTTTAAAGCGTCCACATCCACTCCGCCCCTGGAATTAGACTTCACTTCAATCACATCAAACCCGGTCATGGCCGCAGACGCCGGATTGGTGCCATGGGCCGCATCGGGAATCACCATTTTCGTCCTTTTGCTGTCTCCCCGGTTCTCATGATAGGCTTTGATAATCATTAACCCGGTCATTTCACCGTGAGCCCCCGCTGCCGGCTGCAGAGTCACCCGTTCCATCCCTGTTATTTCGGAAAGCATCTGATCCATCCGGTACATCAATTCCAAAGAACCCTGCACCATTTCCTCCGGCTGGTAGGGATGAACTTTGGTAAACCCGTCCAGGCGGGAAACATACTCATTTACCTTAGGATTATATTTCATGGTACAGCTACCCAAGGGATAAAAACCGGAGTCTACCCCGTGGTTGCGCTGGGATAATTGAGTAAAATGACGTACGGCGTCAATTTCACTAACTTCAGGAAGGTTAGGGGAATCAGTGCGCAAAAGTTCCCGGGGAATCAAATCTTCCGGTTGTTTCTCCGGCACATCACAGGGAGGAAGGGAATATGCAACCCGTCCCGGTTTGCTTATTTCAAAAATTAAAGCCTTTTCCTTCATCCTATTTCCCCACCTTTCTTACTAAGGTATCAATTTCTTTTTTCGTCCGTTTTTCCGTAACGGCAATTAACCAGCCGTCGGCAAGTTCCGGGAAGGTTTTGCCCAGGGGATAGCCGCCGATAATTTTTTCTTCCCTGAGTTTTTGGTTCAGTTCCTCCACCGGCGCAGTACTTTTCACCGTAAATTCTTTAAAGAAAGGAGCGTTAAAGGCAGGGAAGAATTTCCCGGTATTAATCAGTTCCTGATAGGCATAATGAGATTTCTGCAGGCACAAGGAAGCAACCTCTTTCAGCCCCACCTTACCCAAAACCGTTAGGTAAATGGTAGCTGTCAAAGCGTTAAGGGCCTGGTTGGAACAAATATTGGAAGTAGCTTTTTCCCGGCGAATATGCTGCTCCCGGGTTTGTATGGTGAGCACAAAGCCTCTTCGGCCGGATTTGTCTTTAGTTTGTCCCACAATGCGGCCGGGCATTTTGCGCATTAATTTGTCCGTTGCTGCCAAGAAGCCTAAATAAGGCCCGCCAAAATTTAAAGGGTTTCCCAGGGATTGGCCTTCTCCCACAACTATATCCGCTCCCAACTCTCCGGGAGGCTTTAATATTGCCAGGGAAATAGGGTCGACACTGACGATAAAAAGGCTTTTATTCTTGTGGGCTAAATCCCCTATTTCCTGTAAAGATTCAATGACCCCGAAAAAGTTAGGGCTTTGTACCAGTACCGCCGCTACATCGCCGGTAAGCTTCTCTTCCAGATCCTTTAAATCAACCTGACCGTCTTTAAACCCAACTTCTTGGGTTTCCACCCCGCGGAACCGGCAATAGGTGTTGATCACCTCTTTGCTTTCCGGGTGGATGGTTCTGGCGAGAAGGACTTTTGACCTTCTGGCTGCCTGACAAGCCATTAAAGCTGCTTCCGCCAGGGCACTGGCTCCGTCATACATGGAAGCATTGGACACTTCCATCCCCGTCAGTTCACAAATCATTGTCTGATACTCAAAAATAGATTGAAGGGTCCCCTGGCTGATTTCCGGCTGATAAGGCGTATAAGCAGTATAAAACTCCTGCCGGGAAATAATCTGGTCAATCAGGCTGGGGATAAAATGGTCGTAGGCACCGGCTCCCAGGAAACAGGTATATTCATCCACATGGGAATTTTTTTGGGCCTTATCTTTCATCAACTTCACCAGTTCCCATTCGGAAATTGCTTCCGGCAGTGCCAAATCTCTTTTTAAACGTACCTGTTCAGGAATGTCTTGAAACAGGTCCTCAGTTTCTTTGAGGCCTATGGCTGCCAGCATCTCTGCTTGCTGTTGGGGCGTATTCGAAATATATCTGGACACAATTAGTCCTCCTCTTTACAGAGTTTTTCATATTCAGAGGCATCGAGAAGTTCATCCAGTTGAGCAGGATCGGTTAATTCCAAAGAAATCAGCCAATTGCCAAAAGCATCTTCGTTAAGTTTTCCCGGGTCATCCAATAACTCCTCATTGATTTCCTTTACTATTCCGGATGCGGGGACATAGACATCGGCCACTGCTTTCACCGATTCCACCACACCCAAAGAATCGCCGGCGGCTAATTCCGCACCGGGTTCAGGCAATTCCACAAAAACAATCTCTCCCAAATGCTCCTGGGCATAATCGGTAATGCCTACTAATGCTTTATCTCCTTCCACTTTAATCCACTCATGAGACTTGGTGTATTTTAAATCGTTGAGAATTTTCATACAAAAACCTCCTTATTTTTTTGTTCTCAACCTGACCACCAGGTAAAACATGGAAATGCTTCCCCTTAATGCTATTTTTTATATTTTTTGCGATAAAAAGGGTTCTCTACGATTTTTGCTTTTAAACTCTTATTTCGGACAATCACCTCTATTTCCCCGCCTTCCCGGGCATACTCCCTATCTATGAGGGCGAGGCCGATGTTTTTCTTCAAAGTGGGGGAATAACTGCCGGTGGTAACAAAGCCTATTTTTTTACCCCCCGCCTGCACTTCATAATGACTCCGGGCAATGCCCCGGTCCAGCATTTCAAAGGCCACCAATTTTCTGGGAATACCGGATTCCTTTTGTTTCAGCAAGGCTTCCTTGCCAATAAAATCTTCTTTGTCTAATTTTACGAAGCTGCCTAATCCGGCTTCCAAGGGAGTGATGTCTTTGTCAATTTCCTGGCCGTACAAGGGCAGGCAAGCTTCAAATCTTAATGTATCCCGGGCGCCTAAACCTGCCGGGACCAATCCTTCTCCTTTCCCGGCTTCTAAAATCTTATCCCACAGGAAAGGGGCTTGGGCCGGGTCCACATAAATTTCAAAACCGTCTTCCCCGGTATACCCGGTTCGGGATACCAAAGCAGGTACCCCGCATATTTTCACATCCGGCATAAAGCGGAAAAAACCAATCTCATTTAAGTCCGTGTCCGTCAGTTTCTGGAGTATCATTTCCGCTTTAGGGCCCTGCAAAGCTAATTCCCCATAATCATCGGAAACATTTTTTACTTCTACATTTCCTTCCAAATGATCCATAAACCACCGGACATCCTTGTCCGTATTAGAAGCATTGATAACAATGAAATAGTCTTCCTTGTTAAATTTATACACCAAAAGATCGTCTACCACCCCACCATCCGGATAGCACATGGGGGAATAAAAAATCTGATAATTTTCCATAGGAGAAATATCATTGACAATGAGTTTTTGGATGTACTTCTCCGCATCCGGGCCCTTAACCGTAACTTCTCCCATATGAGAAACGTCAAACAGTCCGGCGGCGGTCCGCACTGCCTCATGTTCACTGATTATCCCCTGATACTCTACGGGCAAAGCCCAACCTCCAAAATCAATTACTTTACCCTTAAGTTCTAAGTGTTTTTCATATAAAGGCGTTTTTTTCATTATCCCGCTCCTTTCCATTTATATTCTTTCACTTAAAGGTTTATTGTTATCCCCCTTTCTTATTTTTTCTCAACAGCTTCTCTGTCATTAAACAAAAAACAGGGTTAATGACCATGTCATTCCCTGTTTAACTGACCTGAGAGATTCCACTGGAAAGTGTTGCTCCTTCGGTGCCGCGGTACGGCTTTTCAGAGATCTGTCCGGACCCGGTCTTTTTGCCTGAAAGGTTCATTGCAAAATGACGGTTTTGCAACTTGCTTCTTCGGCTCCCCTAGAGGGGTATCTCCCGATTCCTTCATCCAGTTGCCATATTCCGTTAAATTTGCGATAGCTTATTATGTTATTTACTTGTATATTACAATAAAAGGAGCTTTTTGTAAATATTTTTTCCAGTTTTTATTCCGGTCGATCCAGGGCTTTTTTCCCAATATCAGTGCGGTAATGCATATCTGTAAAACGGATTTTCTCCACTTCCCGGTAAACCCGACAGATGGCTTCCTGTACCGTGCCTCCTTTGGCGGTAACTCCCAGTACCCGTCCCCCGGCGGTTACCACATCTTTTCTCTGATAAGCGGTGCCCGCATGGAATACATAAGCATCCGGACCGGTTTGATTTAAGCCGTAAATCTTCTCTCCGGTACGATAAGAACCGGGATATCCTCCGGAAGCCAGCACCACACATACTGCAGCCTCATCCGACCATTTAATTTCCTGCTCCGCCAACCTGCCTTCCAAAACCGCTTCCATAATATCTACCAAATCCGTCTTTAAGCGCATTAATACCGGTTGAGCCTCCGGATCCCCAAACCGGGCATTGAATTCCAGGACCTTGACTCCCTGAGGTGTTACCATTAAACCGGCATATATCACGCCCCGATATGTCCGGCCTTCCTTTTTTAGGCCAGCAATGGTCGGTTTTAGTATTTTCTCTAGAGTAAACCGGGCTATTTCCGGACTGTACACAGGTGCCGGGGAATAGGCTCCCATACCTCCCGTATTCGGCCCTTTATCGTTATCAAATACCCTTTTGTGGTCCTGAGCGGATACCATGGGAATCACATGTTCCCCGTCCGTAAAAGCCAAAATGCTTACTTCTTCTCCTTCTAAATACTCTTCAATAACGACTTTGATCCCGGCGGTTCCGAAAATCTTGTCTTCCAAGATTTCTTTCACAGCGGAAATCGCTTCTTCTTCGGTTTGAGCCACGATAACCCCTTTACCGGCGGCCAGGCCGTCCGCCTTGACCACAATAGGGGTGCCTGTATTTTTAATATAGGCAACAGCATCTTCCGAATTATCAAAAACCCGGTAAGCTCCGGTAGGTATTTGATACTTTTCCATAATCCTTTTAGCTAAGGATTTACTTCCCTCAATTTCCGCCGCTTCCCGGCTGGGGCCGAATATCCTTAGCCCGGCGGCAATAAACCGGTTTACGATTCCCTCCATCAAAGGAGCCTCCGGGCCTACTACCGTTAAATCTATCTTCTCCTCCCGGGCAAAGCTTAATAGTTTATCAATATCATGGGCGGCAATATCTACGCATTCCGCCAGTTCCCCGATTCCGGCATTCCCGGGAGCACAGTAAATTTTACTTACTTTCGGACTTTGAGCCAGTTTCCATACTAAAGCATGCTCCCGGCCCCCGCCCCCCACAACCAACATTTTCATTGAAAAAACACTCCCCGTACTTTTGTTTTGCCCTGCTTGCAACCAAATATTTTCGTTATTAATGTTTAAAATGTCTCATCCCGGTAAACACCATGGCAATGCCATGTTCATCCGCAGCTTGGATCGACTCTTCATCCCGCAGGGATCCCCCCGGCTGAATAATGGCAGTAATCCCCGCCCGGGCTGCCTGGTCTATGGTATCCCGGAACGGGAAAAAGGCATCGGAGGCTAAAACCGCACCCTGACACTTTTCCTGAGCTTGGGCAAAGGCAATATTAGCGGACCCAACCCGGTTCATCTGTCCCGCCCCCACTCCGATAATCTGTCGGTCTTTAGATACCACAATGGCATTTGATTTCACATGCTTCACTACTTTCCAGGCAAATAAAAGTTCAGCCAATTCTTCCGGGGCAGGCTGTTTTTTAGTCACCACTTTTAAATCCTCCGGTGTTACCTTTCCCATATCTACATCCTGGAGAAGAATTCCCCCGTTAACTTTTTTGATATCATATTGAACCCCTTCTTTTTGTGTTAAATCTCCCGTTTCCAACAACCTCATATTGGCTTTGTGCGCCAATACTTCCCGGGCTTCAGGAGTAAAGGCGGGGGCAATTACCGCTTCCAGAAAGGTTTCCGTCATTTTTTGCGCCGTTTCCTTATCTACCGGACGATTTAGTCCCACTATCCCCCCAAAAGCAGATACAGAGTCCGCATCGAAGGCACGGCTGTAAGCCTCGGCCAAAGTCTCCCCTAGAGCGGTCCCGCAAGGATTTGTATGCTTAATAATTACGGCAGCAGGCTCATCAAATTCCCGGACCAGTTCCAGAGCGGCATTAAGATCAATTATATTATTAAAGGACAACTCCTTGCCCTGAATCTGCCGGGCAGTACCGACTCCGGCGCCTTTCGCCCCGGCATCACGGTAAAAAACAGCCTTCTGGTGGGGGTTCTCCCCATAGCGCAAATCCTGAAGTTTTTCCCCTCTCAGCACCAGGTGGGTGGGAAAAGTAGTGTCCTTACCCTTCACCTGAGCCAAATACTCTGCAATATATGTATCATAATCCGCCGTGTGGGCAAAAGCCTCTGCAGCCAGGCTTAATCTTAAGGAAGGACTGACGGTGCCGGTGGATTTTAACTCTTGGAGCACTTCCGGGTACCTGTTGGGATTGACCACCACCACCACGGATGAATAGTTCTTTGCCGCCGCCCGAACCATGGTAGGACCGCCAATATCAATATTCTCAATGGCTTCTTCCAAAGTGACATTTTCCTTAGCTATGGTTTCCTTAAAAGGGTACAAATTCACAATCACCAAGTCAATAGGTATAATCCCCAGTTCCTTTAACTGAGCCAAATGTTCCGGTGTTCTTTTCGCCAAAATTCCCCCGTGAACATGGGGATGAAGGGTTTTCACCCGGCCTTCCAGGATTTCCGGGAACCCGGTAATTTCAGTTACATAGGTTGCTTCCACCCCCGCCTGGGTAATGGTCCTAAAAGTGCCTCCGGTGGAAACAATTTCATAACCTAATGACACCAATTCCTTGGCCAATTCCACCACCCCGGTTTTATCGGAAACACTGATAATCGCCCTTTTTTTCATAACAACCGTCCTTTCCTTCTGTGTTTTATATGGGAATCAGGGACAAATTCACTTCCCTGGTTCCGTGATCCTAATAACAAGATGAGTCGGTGACAGTCCCCTGATTCATCCCGGACACCCGTACTATACGGCCTGTTACCTTTACCCGTCCTTCGGCAATCCATTGAATGACCTGAGGGTATAATTTGTGTTCTTCCCTGAGAATCCGCTCCGCTAGGCTTTTTTCCGTGTCATCATCATGCACCGAAACAGCCCTCTGGGCAATAATAGGGCCGGTATCCACCCCCTGGTCCACAAAATGCACGGTGCACCCGGTAACTTTCACCCCATACTCCAGGGCTTGTTTTTGACCGTGGGTACCGGGAAAGGAGGGAAGCAGGGCCGGGTGAATGTTAATCACTTTAAGGGGGAATTTATCCAAAAAACTTGGGCTTAAAACACGCATAAATCCGGCCAGCACCACCAGGTCCGCTTCATATTCCTTTATTTTCTCCGCTAAAGCCAGGTCATAATCCTCCCGACAGAAAAAGTTTTTCGGATCAAGAAAGACAGTGGGGATATTTTCCTCCCTAGCCCTGTTTAAAGCTAAGGCATTTTGGCAATTGCTGATCACCACGCTGATAGTTGCTGAAAGGTCCCCTTTTTTTATCCCGTCTATAATCGCTTGAAGATTGGAACCCCGGCCGGAAACAAGCACTGCCAGTTTTAATAGGTTCATTTATTTTCCCTCCCGGTAAAAAAGCACTTTCCCCGCGCCGGAGGTGATTTTACCCATGACAAAAGCTTCGGCACAATCTGCAAGAATCCCGGGCACATCTAACAGGTCCACCATCAGGCAATAGCCTACGCCCATATTAAATACCCGGAACATTTCTTCTTCCGCCACCTCACCCAGTTTTTGAATCAACTGAAAAACAGGGGGCACCTCCCAAGAGTTTAAGTCAATTTCTGCCTGAACTCCATCCGGAAAAACCCGGGGAAGGTTTTCCACCAACCCCCCTCCGGTAATATGGGCCATCCCTTTCACCTGATATTTGGAGAGTAAGGGGAGGACATCCTGCACATAGATACGGGTGGGTGTAAGCATGGCTTCCCCCAAAGTGGAACCTAATTCCGGAAGATAATCCTTTAAATTCAACCCGGCCTGCTCCAAAAGCACCTTCCGGGCCAGGGAAAAACCGTTGGAATGAAGGCCGCTGGAAGGGAGCCCGATGATTACGTCCCCGGATTTCAAAGATGAACCGTTAATAATCTTATCCCTGTCAACAATGCCTACGGCAAAACCGGCCAGGTCATATTCATCCTCGGGATAAAAACCGGGCATTTCTGCCGTTTCCCCCCCAATTAGGGCACAGCCTGCCTGAAGGCATCCTTCCGCCACTCCTTTAACAATCTCCGCAACCTTGGCAGGATCCAATTTTCCCACAGCCAAGTAATCTAAAAAGAAAAGAGGTTCCGCCCCCTGTACCAAAATATCATTGACACACATAGCTACAGCGTCAATCCCAATGGTATGATGCACCCCGCTTAAAAAAGCGATTTTTAGTTTTGTGCCTACCCCATCCGTCCCGGATACCAAAACAGGATGAGAGTATTTTTTAATATCCAAGGCAAACAGACCGGCAAAACTGCCTAAATCTGTCAGCACTTCAGGACGAAATGTTTTTTGCACATGGGTTTTCATTCTCCGGACCGCTTCATTGCCGGCAGAAATATCCACCCCGGACTCCCGGTAAGTGGTGCCCATTTAATCCACCTCCGATTCCATAAAATATTTCCCCAAATCATGAGGAACATCTATGGGATAATTCCCGGTAAAACAGGCGGCGCAAAAGCTTTTTTCCGGCAGGCCGGTAGCTTTTAACATCCCTTCCAGGCTCAGATAATGAAGTCCGTCCGCCCCAATAAATTTGCGAATTTCATCTAAAGTATGCTTCGCGGCGATTAATTGATTTCTTTCTGAGGTATCAATGCCATAATAGCAAGGATAGTGAATGGGAGGAGAACTAACCAGCAAATGGACTTCCCGGACACCGACCTTTCTAAGCATCTGGACAATCTGCTTACAAGTCGTCCCCCGCACCACGGAATCATCCACCATCACCACTTTTTTCCCCTCCAGGATTTCCTGAATGGGATTTAGTTTTAAGC
>DUPU01000167.1 GCA_012838175.1 Clostridia bacterium | reverse complement strand
CCGGTTTTCTGGCCACAGCCCGGGCGATGGCAACTCTTTGGCACTCTCCCCAGGAGAGATTTTCCACCAGAGAAGCAGCCTTGTGTTTCAGCCCCACTCTTTCCAGGGCCTCATCCGCATTTTTCTTAAGTTCCTCGGGTCGAAAATTCAGAAACCTCATACCCAGCAGCACATTTTCCATGACCGTCCTTCCCCTGATGAGCCTAAAATCCTGAAAAACAGGACCGATCTTAGTTCTCATTCGTCTCAAGGAAATATCCTGCCCCTTTATAATCGCCTGGCCCAATACCGTTAAAGAACCTGTCGTGGGGTACTCTGCCCCCATAATCAGTTTTAACAAACTGGTCTTCCCTGATCCACTAGGTCCGGTAATAAATACCATTTCACCGGAATCAAATTTGAGGTTTATATCTTCTAAAGCCAGTGTACCATCAGGATACTTAAGACTTACTCCTATTGCTTCAATCATAAACTGCCTCCGTATCTGATCACAAGTTTTTTCAGTCATTTATAAAACAGGTTTAATTTCCAATTCCAAATATCCTTGCCGGACCTTTATGGAATTAAGCTTGTTTTTGCCTATCAAGGGCTCTAAATCAAAGATCAAATCATTTTCCCAAAATAATACCTCCAGGGAACTTGCCGACAGGGGAAGTCCCAAAAAACTCCCTGCTTTTGCTTCAAATTTTAAAATATGCCCTTCTAGAATTTCGAAAAGACCGGTTAAAACCAAATTCTGCCGGGGCAGGCTCATTTCTATCAGCCCCGGCGTAAAACGAAAAAGCATCTCCGGAAGCAGATGATGTTCGGCAATGATATTATTAAAGGTGTCCTCCGAGATAGTTCCTCTAAGTCCGTTTAAAGTAAAGGTTAATTTCATGGCATCAGTGGGTAAATCACCCTCTTTAATTATCCGGGAAACCTCCTGAGTAATTTTAGAAAAGGTAGGCTTTAACTCATCCCAAGACTGTTCCAAACGGGCCAGATATTCCCGGTAAAATTCCTGTTCTTCTTCTAGGGATTTCAGGTACTCTTCCTGCTCTTCAATTAGCTGTAATTTTTCTCGGTAAGACTTTTCCGTTTGTTCTTTTTTATCTTGCATCAATTCCAGTTTCTCATCTAAATCTTTTCTTTTTGCGGCCAGTTTATCTTTACTTTCTTCCAAGGCAGCCAAAAGTTCTCCTGTATTTTTGGTCAGCTCCCTCAAAGCATTTATCCTTCTTAAAAACATGGTCAGGCTGTCGGAATCTAAAATCAATTCCAAATATGAACCGGATCCGCTTTTTTGATAACTTCTTAATACTTCCTTCAAAATATCCCGCTTTTTTTGATATATTCGGTCTTCCTCTGATAATTCTGCCTCTAATTCTTTTATCTCCTTATTAATTGCTGCCATCTCCTCAGCAATTAATTTTTCTTCTCTCTCTATTTCCTCAATATCCTGAACCAGGATAAACAGTTTTTTTAGGATTTCGTTCTGCTCCCTGGATATCCCCCCTAATTTCTCCAGAACCGGGGAAAAGGGACCGGTTTCACCGGCAACCATACCGGAAGGTAAAATTAGGATCAGGAACACCGGTATTAAAATAAAAACAGGGCATATCTTTCCTTTTCTAATATTAAGCATCATCCCGCCCCCATTAATGGCAGCCCCAATAATTTGTATCATATTATTTATGTTAATACCATCAAATATGGGAAATTCCTGCTCCGGAATAAGAAAACTTGGAAACCTGGTTGCTCTTATTCCCGCACCGACGAAGCCTTTGCTGCACTTAAATCTGTGAACAAGGTGACAATATCACAAGATAAACACAAAAAAAAAACAATTTCCTATTGACAAATTCTTTTCCTTAAGATATCATTATTGGCAATATATCTACATCCTCTATATTGT
>DUPU01000166.1 GCA_012838175.1 Clostridia bacterium | reverse complement strand
TGACAAAAGGGAAAAGCCGCTGGCCCTTTGGTATCAAGGGTTTGCGGCACTCTTTTGTGATTTTTGCTGTAAAAGTCGGGATAAAAGTCAATATTTTGCGAAATTTGTCGATAGATTAAAAAGCATCAACTAAGGATTAATTTACTTAGTTGATGCTGATTTTTAAACTCTATGTAAGCATTCTTTTAGGGGGTGACAACCTCGTCAGCTACTGTAAGTTGGGACGGAATGGAACCATCCTTTTATTTTGCCGTATTTATACAGGTCGTCAATAACATCGAGTTCTTCTAATAATAATTTTTTGAAAATACCTCTGACCCGGTCATTAAGGCTGCATTCCTTCAAAGGTTGAATGTGTATAATTAACGCACCCTGCATCCCGTCAATTAAGGTTCGAAACATATGGTCATCATTGAGCATCTCCGTATTATCCGGCGTAATTGTCACTTCTCCCGGAGCGTTAGGTATGGGAATGCCAAAATATTGGAGTTCTTTTTCCAGCATATTTATCTGTTTTCTCAGTTTTTTTATACCCTTTGCCAGTACCAGCTTAAAATCACCGTCATAAATAAATCTTTGAAAAATTTCGGTGGTATTAATATTATCGTAGCGAAAGGCTAAATGGTCCCAAAGATTAAATACTTCAATAGTGGAGATCTTTTCCGTAACATTGGGTATGGTTTTTGTATAAATCGGCGGCGTTTCAATCCATCCCCTTGCCTTAAGATAGGGAACAATCTTGTCCAAAATTTCAATCTTTTTTTCAACAGTGTTTCCAAGAACCTTCGGATATCATCATTGGTAGTTGATGTTCGAAAACCTCGGGCAACCCTTTCTAATTCCTCCTGGATACAAATAAACAGTTCATTGGCAATATATTCATCCGTCACCGATTCGGGATTTTGATAAAGATTAACTGATTTTCGATATTTATCCGGAGTAAGGATAGAGACTTTTTTTTGATAATTCTCCACTTTTAAGGCAAAGATTTGGAACTCTTTTACAATTACCCCCAAAAGGATTTTTAGATCAGCGTCATGAGCCCTGTTTTTTAGGGTATTGAGAAAATCAATTAAAGTATATTTGGATTTTAACAAATCCCATAGGGTAAAGGCTTCTCGGATATCAATTTTTTCTTTCATTTGGCACTGGTTGCTTTTGGTAGAAAAAACCATGAAAGAATTCCCCCTAAAAGATATTAAATTATCAGGATAGTAAATCCTAATTTATTATATCCTTCAGGGAATATAGATAACCTTTAAAACCCTACCAGATTCAGGAAATAGTGCCGCCATTTCATCACAGATGAGGTCAAAAACAATTATCCTATAATAATGCTATTTGACAATCACAACCGTACAGGGGCTGTAGTTGAGAACTTTGCTGCTGACACTGCCCAGCAAAAAGCGGGAGATAGGATTTACGCCGCGGCTTCCCATGACGATTTCTGTAATTTGATCCTCTTCCGCCACCTTACAAATGGCATCAGCCGGGTCTCCCTTCAGAATCTTGGAAACATAAGTAATACCGGTACCTTGAAACTTGTCTTCCGCCTGTTGAACAATTTTTTGGGCGTTTTCCTGTATTTGCTTATCCATTTCCTTCCGGTCATAGACAACCCTGGATCCCTGAGGCGGCATAGGCTCACGTACAGTTACTATTTCTACTTCCGCATTATTATCTTTTGCCAGTTTAAGAACATAGTCTGCAGCTCTATGAGCGTGGGCCGAGCCATCAAAGGCAAGTAAAATTTTCTTGAACATATTTATTCCTCCATTTCTATTAGTAGCTACTAAGATTATTTCTATCCTCAAAAGGTTATTCCTTCTTCATTGACGCTACTTTTCAAAGGAAGTCACAAAGGGCCAAAATAATAAATCAAGGAACAGTTATGTGACCCATTAGAATCAATTATTTGTTTTAATCTATATTCCCCATTAAAACAAATTAATAATCTTTTCCTGAGTCAATAAACCGTTCCCCGAATTCAAGTTTATTAGAAAGAATCATCCAAATGTTCCGGGTAAGTTAATTTAATACATTCAACCTGGGCATCCCCTCTAATATCTTGGTCAAACTGGGTTTCTCCCTCTTCTAACATAAAATCAAAGCACAGGGCGGCTGCTCCTTCCACTTTGAAGACTCCATATAGTTTGCCTCCATGAATGCTTTCCGGCTCTATATAATGTGGGCGATACGCCTGAAATACTTTTTCCGCTGTGTCCCCTACTTTTACACCTAAATTCGTTTCTGCCTCAGGGGAAGTGGCGATTATCTCCAATACCGTTCCGGATTCTTTACCAATAAAGACTGTGTATCCCTCATCATAAGTCCATCTGTAAACTTGCTCCGGGAAATGTCCCATTACCTCACCAAGGGAAGTTTCTTTGTAATCATTTCCCAGCACCCCTCTCACCTGGTCTCCCGTATCCCCCAGATGAACCCCTGAAATATTGGGTTTTATATTCTTTGTGGTCTTCCCGGTTTCTTTTCCTTCATAAATTTCAATATAAGAGATATTCCCGTCTCCATCCCATAGTTCCGGTCTGTACAGAGTATTTTTAGCTTTCCAGATGTATGCGCTTTCTTGCTCTCCTAGTTCATATATTTTCATACTTCCCCAGTTTTCCCCATAATCATTTGTTTCATCAGCAAAAACCAAAGACAAACCGTCCGGACTCCATAACGGAAGGGAAGTGCTTTTTATTTGATATTTTTCCTCCGCCAAAGTGGCAGCTTCAACAATGGTGCTTACTAATTTATTTTCCCGCTTTTCAGTAATTAAAAAGTACCGGCTATCAGGCGACCAGGTAAAACTGCAATTTTCCCCGGAGTCTTCTCTTACCACCTGGGCCTTTTCTTCCCGCATTTTCCTAAAACAGACTTTATCCCCGTCATTGTAAATCACCGTTTGACCGTCCGGAGACCAGGTTATTTCAGATACTCCTTCACTGAGGTTTAGTTCTTCTTGGATGATTTCTTTGGAATAATCATGATTTTCCTTTCCGGTTTCCCCGGAATTGAAAGCGCAGCCTACAAAAAATGCCAGCAAACTAATAAAAAGTATTCCCAGAAATGATTTTTTCAGCATCTTATTTTTCTCCTATTAAAAATTTTTCATTTTGCTTAAAGAGACGGTTTTCAAAGTTTTTCCCACATCCTTTGGAAAAAGCCTGGATATAATTTGTAAAAAGAACACCTGTCTTAGAACCATTATAGCTATGCTCTATTGGTACCGTCCCTTTATAATTTCTATAATTATAGACGCTGAATAGCCTCTTTTGTTTCACTGTAAAAACTGGCAAGTTGACGAAAACCCTATGGATAATTTTGATTTATCCCTTCTGTCATTCAAGCACAAAAAAATCCCTTGTCAAAAACATGAGAGTTTTTCATGTTCAAAAGTATAAAATTATTGGCAATAGATCAATACGGCATCCCGCAGGAATGAGGCGCAGCCAACCGCTATTTTATCATAATATGCGGTAAAGCGGGGGTCGTCTACATACATCTGTGTTACGCCGATATGGGCTTCTTTACTGTACTCATTCCAAAAGAAGCACAGCCATTTTTTGTGCAGCTCACAGGCTTTTTGGGCAAGTGCACTGGCCGGATCCCCCTGTTCAAATGCTGCTTGCAATGTATCGTTTAACTCATTTGTCAGGGCATCCAATTGGGCATACTGTTCTTTACTCATACCCATAATCTTGGCATTGGAGCGGTCCACACTCTCATCACCGTATTTAGCTCGGGCTTCCTTACCGTACTGCCGCTCATTATCATCAACCAGCTTCTTAAGAAAGCCTTCAAATTTTTCCCGGTCACTCATAATAATTTCTCCTTTCGCTGCTTTTATGGTTTTTATCACATTGGCAATTAGCATATCCAGTTGGTTTCGCTTAGCAAGGAGGGCCGACAAATGGCTTTCCAAGGCGGCCAGTCTGTCAAAATCTTTAGATGAGAGAATCTTTTTTATTTCCTCCAGTGGCACGCCCAGTTCACGATAAAAAAGAATTTGCTGCAGCCGGTCAATCTCTTTATGTCCGTAAATACGGTATCCGTTTGAACTCATGCGGGCAGGGGAAAGCAGTCCCAATTCATCGTAATACCGTAACGTCCGCGTACTGACTCCTGCTAATTTTGCCAGTTTGTTAATGGTGTACTCCATTTTATTCACCTCCCTGCAAATGCAATTGTAAACCATTACGCAGCGTTAATGTCAATAGTTTTAAGTATCATAACACAATATATAATTTTCAACCGCCCCTTACCGTCCAAGTCCTACTATTTTCCTTCTTTCTTCCGAACAGGAATCCAAATTTCACTATAAGCATAATCCTTTTTATGCTGATCCATTTTCGTAAAAGAAAAAGTAGGGGCGTTAATTAATTCGTAATCGGAAGAAGGAAGCCATTCTGCATATGTTTTTGCCATTGTTTCCTGCAAGGTAGAAGGAAATGGCCCTTCATTGGGGAAGACAGCCCAAGTACAGGCTTGGACCGGCACTTTTTCCAACAAATCACTTACTTGATTTTCAGTGGTTAAAACACCGATCAAGTGAGTTAAATAACCTTCTTCTTTTTGGAAATTAGCTTCCGCATCCCAGGAGGCATTGACAATTTCATAAGGCTCAATGTTTTGGAGAGCATGCATCGCTTCTCTTTGTTCCTCCGTGATGCTTTCTGCCAGCTTTACAATTTCCTTATTAACACCTTTAAATTGCATGGGAACCCGTTTGCTTACACCGACTAAATTAAAGGCCGGTTTTTCTTCAATTCTAAATTCCATGGAAATTCCTCCCTTGACGGTTATTAAGAATGAAAGTTTGGGAAAGGATTTACTCATGCCTTTTTTTATTACATCTGAGGGTAAAAATCCGCTCCACTTTTTAAATGCCCGGGTAAAGCCGTCCAGTGATTGATACCCGTACTTAAAAGCCACATCCGTTACTTTTTCTCCATTTAATAAATCCTTATTAGCTTCCGACAGCTTTCTGTTTTTGACATACTCACTAAGGGTTAACCCTGAAAGATAAAAAAATATTTGTCTGAAATGATAGTCGGAAACCCCGGCATATGCAGAAATTGTTTCCAAAGATAAATCCCCGGTTAAATGATCCTCGATGTAATCCATCACATGGTTTAATTCTTTTAGCATTACCTCCCTCCTTTCATGTCTACATAATACCAAAGCTGCTTTAACCACGCTCGACTTTTTTAACACACAAAAAATCGTATCAGTTCCATACGACTATTCACCACAGTTATACCTTTGCCCTTTAATCGGTGTATATTAATGTTTTCTTGTCAGGAAAGACGCCTTATTCCCACTCCACCGTAGCAGGTGGTTTTGACGTAATATCATATACCACGCGACTTACCGAAGGAATTTCCCTGGTAATTCGCGATGAAATGCGGCTTAAAATCTGGTGAGAAAGGGGAGCGTACTCACAGGTCATAAAATCACTTGTAGTCACAGCACGCAAGGCAATTACCCCATCATAGGTCCTGTCATCTCCTTTGATACCTACTGAACGTGCGCCGGTATACACAGCAAAATACTGCTGTGGTTTACGTTTCAGTTTTCCAATTTCTTCGCACATAATGAAATCGGCCTTGCGCACAATTTCCAACTTTTCTTGAGTAACCTCCCCCATGATGCGAATGGCCAGCCCCGGTCCCGGAAACGGCTGTCGTCCTGTGATTGATGCCGGTAGTCCCAATTTCCTGCCTAAAATCCGTACCTCATCCTTGAAAAGCCCGGCCAGGGGCTCGATCACCTGGGCAAAAGCCAGGTTTTTCGGCAAACCGCCCACATTATGATGGCTTTTAATAGTTGCCCCCAGCTTCCCGCCGGATTCGATTACATCAGGGTAAATGGTTCCCTGGGCCAGAAAAGGAATGTTGCCCAGCTTTCCCGCTTCTTCTTCAAAGACCCGCGCAAATTCATCCCCTATTATCTTGCGTTTTTCCTCCGGGTCGGTCACATTCTTTAACCTGGAAAGGAACCTCTGCTGGGCATTTACACGGATAAAGTTAAGCTTACGGGCGGAAAATACACGTTCAATTTCATCCCCCTCGTTTTGGCGCATAAAACCATGGTCCACAAAAATGCAAGTAAGCTGTCCCGGTATCGCTTTGGACAAAAGACTTGCACAAACCGAGCTGTCCACACCCCCCGACAGGGCAAGCAAAACCTTTTGCCCGCCCACTATTTCCCGGATCTGACGAATCTGAGTGTGGATATAATCGTCCAGCCGGTAATTGCCTTTGGCACCGCAAACGTTAAACAGGAAATTCCCTATCATTTTTTGACCGTTATCCGTATGCTCTACCTCCGGGTGAAACTGCACCCCGTAAAGCTTTTTGGACGGGCATGCACAGGCGGCACGGGGACAATCTGCCGTTGCCCCAATGCTGACAAAACCATCCGGCAGCTTATATACAAAGTCCGTATGACTCATGAGCACGGTATTATCTTCTTTAAGGCCGGCAAATAAAACAGAGTCGGTTTTGAGAAAAGCTTTCACTCTGCCGTACTCGCTTTTCTCACAGGGCCGCACATCTCCACCGAGCATATGACACATCATCTGCATCCCATAACAAATGCCGAGAATGGGTATCCCCAGCTGAAAAATTTCCGGGTCGCATTTCGGAGATCCGGGCAGGTATACGCTGTTAGGCCCACCGGTCAGTATAATGCCGATGGGATTTAAGTCTTTGATTTCATTTGCCCCAATGCTTCCTGGCCGTATTTCCGAATAAACGGAAAGCCTGCGCACAGTACGGGCAATTAGTTCTTTATACTGCCCTCCGAAATCCAGTACTAAGACAAGCTCCTTCATAGTTCCACTCTCCGAAGTTGTATAAGGTTTTATTTCTGCCGGACATTTTTAAGTCTTCTTAAAACTTCCTTGTATCCATCAAGCACATTTCCCAAATTGCGCCGAAAACGGTCTTTATCAAATTTTTCCCCGCTGCTTATATCCCACAAACGACAGGAATCAGGGGATATTTCATCGCAAAGAAGTATCTCTCCACCAGCTCTGCCGAATTCCAACTTGAAGTCGACCAGCCGGATATCGGCTTCTTCAAAAAGATCGCTTA
This sequence comes from Clostridia bacterium, assembly GCA_012838175.1. Taxonomy (GTDB): domain Bacteria; phylum Bacillota; class Dehalobacteriia; order Dehalobacteriales; family Dehalobacteriaceae; genus DUPU01. The sequence goes on along the minus strand of DUPU01000166.1, from coordinate 3,963 downwards.
AAATTCCGTTAATTTTGAAAGCCTGTTCAGTCATCTCTTCCAGCTCCTCTTTGGCAGCAAGGCCAAGGGCGGTAATCTGGCTTTCGTTAATCATCGGATCGCCCAGGGCATCACTTTTTAGACTAAACTCCACAATTGTATTCCGAAGCTCAGTACCTTCCGGGACACCGTACTTCTTTGAAAAACTGCCGGCCGCAAGGTTACGGACGATAACCTCAACCATGATAATTTCTGCTTTCCGTACCAGGACAGAAATGTCATCCACAACCTTAATCAAATGGGTTTTGATACCTTTTTCAGCAAGATACTTAAAAATAATGTTTGAGATTTCAGCATTGAGTTTTCCTTTGCCTATCAGTTCTTCTTTCTTTTCACCATTGAAAGCGGTAGCCGTATCCTTATAGCGAATCAAAATGCTATTCTCATCTTCACCCCGGTAAACCAATTTTGACTTTCCTTCATATAAAACTTCGCCCATTTTCTTTCCCCCCGCACATAAACATTAAAATTTTTACCATAGATTTTATTTCAATTTATCCTTCAGCATGTCATTGACCATCCCGGGATTGGCTTTTCCTTGAGACAATTTCATCACCTGTCCCACCAGAAAACCAATGGCTTTTTCTTTTCCTGACCGGTAATCTTCCACAGATTGGGGATTTTCAGCCAATACCCGGTCTACCAGTGCTTCAATTTCCCCCCGATCGGAAATTTGCACCAATCCTTTTTCCTTGATAATTTCCATTGGTTTCTTTCCGGTCTGAAACATTACTTCAAAAACAGTTTTGGCAATTTTCCCGCTGATGGTACCCCGGTCAATAAGATGCAGCATTTCTGCCAGCATCTCCGGGCGCAGGGCACAGTCTTTAATATCCTGATTTTCCGCATTCAGCAAGCGGAGCAGATCCCCCATCAGCCAGTTGCTTACAGTTTTCCCTTCCGGATAAAATTTGACACAATCGTCGAAATAATCCGCCAATGCCTTTGAACCGGTAATGACGGAGGCATCATACACGGGAAGACCGTATTCTCTAATTAATCTTTCCTTCCGGGCATCCGGCAGTTCCGGAAGAGATTTTTTAATCTCCTCCACCCATTCCCGGTCAATCACCAAGGGAACCAGGTCCGGTTCGGGAAAATAGCGATAATCATGGGCTTCTTCCTTGCTCCTTAAGGGCAGGGTGCTGCCTTCCTCCTCATCCCAGGTCCTGGTTTCCTGAACTACCGTCCCGCCTCCTTCCAGCACCCGGATTTGGCGTTTCACTTCAAACTCCAAGGCTCGTTCCAAGGCACGGAAGGAATTGAGATTTTTAATTTCCGTCCTGGTGCCAAAAAAATTGCTTCCTTGGAGCCTGACAGAAATATTGGCATCGCAGCGAAGAGATCCCTCCTGCATTTTGCAGTCAGAAACCTCGATGTATTCCAGGATTCCTTTTAGTTTTTCCAGATAAGTCCGGGCTTCCTGAGGAGAACGGAGATCCGGTGCGGAAACAATCTCCAATAAGGGCACCCCCGACCGGTTATAATCCACCAGGGAATAATCGGAGGTGGAGATGGTTTCTCCCCCGTGACTTAATTTTCCCGCGTCTTCTTCCATGTGAATTCTGGTAATGCCCACCCTTCTTTTTATTCCGTCCCCTTCAATATCCAGGTAGCCTCCGGTGCAAATGGGCAGGTCATATTGGGAGGTTTGAAAATTTTTGGGCAAATCCGGATAGTAATAATTCTTCCGGTCAAACTTGGAAAGCTCGGCAATCCGGCAATTCAAGGCGAGGCCTGCCTTAATGGCATAGTCCACCACGTCTTTGTTTAAAACCGGCAGTACTCCCGGCAGGCCAAGACACACGGGGCAAACATGAGTATTAGGCTCCCCCCCGAATTCGGTAATACAATCGCAGAAAATCTTGGTCCGGGTTTTTAACTCCACATGGACTTCCAACCCGATAACCGCTTCGTAGGGTTTAAATGTCATATCGGTCATATTTTTAAACCTCCCCATTCAATGTCGGCTTGGCCAAATGAAATCCGGCAGACTGCTCATAAGCGTAAGCGGCTTTCAGGAGGGGTCCCTCTCCGAAAGCTTTCCCCATCAGTTGTAGTCCTACAGGCAATCCTTCAGAAAAACCACAGGGCAGGGAGATGGCCGGAATGCCGGCTAAATTTATGGGAATGGTGCATACATCCATCATATACATGGCTAAAGGGTCATCCCTTTTCTCCCCTGTTCTAAAGGCTACGGAAGGAGATGTGGGCGCCGCCAGCAAATCATATTTCTCAAAGGCCCGGTCGAAGTCCCCCTTTACCAAGGTGCGTACTTTCAAAGCCTTTAAATAATATGCATCATAGTAGCCGGTACTTAAAGCATAAGTACCCAGCATAATCCTCCTTTTTACCTCAGAGCCGAAGCCCTCACTCCGGCTCTTTTTGAACATGGTAACAATATCGGAGGCATCTTTGCTCCGATATCCATAGCGTACCCCGTCATAACGGGCCAAATTGGAACTTGCCTCCGCCGAGGCAATTAGATAGTAAGCGGGCAGAGCATACTCGGTATGAGGCATGGATACCTCTTCCACCTCTGCCCCCAATTTTTCCAGATCACCAATAGCGGCAAGTACTTTCTCCCTTACCCCGCCGTCCAATCCTTCCCCGAAATATTCCCGCGGAATTCCAATTTTCATGCCTTTAATCTCACCGGTGAGAAAATTCCGGTAATCGGGGACAGGTTTATTTACTGATGTGGAATCCTTGGGGTCGTGGCCGGCGATAGCACTCAGCACCAGAGCACAATCGGTGACATCCTTGGTGATGGGTCCGATTTGATCCAAAGAAGAGGCATAAGCAATCAGTCCATAGCGGGACACTAAACCATAAGTAGGTTTAAGACCTACCACACCGCAAAATGCGGCAGGCTGGCGTATGGAACCTCCTGTGTCGGAACCTAGGGCAAAAACAGCTTCATCAGCGGCCACGGAAGCTGCAGCCCCTCCACTGGACCCTCCCGGCACACATTCCAAATTCCAGGGATTCCTGGTAATAGAAAAGGCTGAATTCTCCGTAGAGGAACCCATGGCAAATTCATCCATATTAGTCTTGCCCACCAGGATGGTGTGACTTTCCGACAGCTTTTGACTAACAGTGGCATCGTAAGGAGGGACAAAGTTTTCCAGGATTTTGGAAGAACAGGTGGTACGAACTCCCTTAGTGCAGATATTATCCTTTAAAGCCATGGGGATTCCCCCCAGGGGATGGATTTTTCCCCCCCGGGCAAACATATCGTCCACGGCCTGAGCCTTTTGTAACACCTGTTCCCAATCCATAGTTAACACATATGCTTTTATCTTTTCTTCAACTTGGGCAATTCTCTCATAAACACTTTTGTTCAGCTCTACCCCGGTGATTTCTTTTTTCTCAATAAGTTCATGCAGCTCATGGATTGTTTTTTCATATAGTTCCAAACTTAAAACTTCCTCCTTTGCGTCCCTCTAAACAATTCTGGGCACCCGAAACATACCCTTCTCTTGGAGGGGGGCATTCTGTAAAGCCTCACCCTGGTCTATTGAAGGCCGGGGCATGTCTTTTCTCAGTACATTTTGTAAAGGCAATATATGGGCTGTAGGAGAAATTTCATCGGTGTTTAATTCCTGCAGCTTTCCCATAAAAGCCAAAATGGCACTTAATTGCTCCCCATACAGGTGTTTTTCTTCCTCGGTCAAATCCAGCCGGGACAAAAGAGCTACATGCTCCACATCTTTCTTAGAAATAGCCATCCTTCACCATCCTTTGCCCTGGATTCCGTCTTAATTCACTTTTCATCCAAAATTTTTAACTTAGTTACTCAACTTTCCCACTTACAATGTGGGCTTGATCTTTGAAAAATTCATATAGAAACGCACATTAAAACAACAGAAAACCCCCTTGGAATGGTATAATTGAATTGGCCAAAACCCAACAATACCAGCC
>DUPU01000165.1 GCA_012838175.1 Clostridia bacterium | reverse complement strand
GGGCTTCTACAAGCCTTCAGACAACGGTGCGCCAGAATTTCAAGTATTTTTAATGCGTAGGAATTCTAGTCCTCTAGGATAAGCCTTAGTTGCACTTAGATCTCTCAGAAAAGGATTATACTTTCTGAGAGAATGAAAAAGCAGAGTCTTGACTCAATCCAAAACTCTGCTTTTCACTTCTTAACCGTCAATTGTCCCTGCTAGAGAAGCCTTCTTCAATAAATGACTTTTCCCTTTCTGAAAAGATAAAATCTAACTTTACTTAATTATCCCCCGGCAGCAGGGGGAAATAAGGATAAAACGTCCCCCTCGTGGAGCACCGTCTGAAAGGTACTATGTTGACCGTTTACCAAAATAATCCCGATTTTCATTTCTTCTTTGGTAATCGATAAATTTGACATTATCTCTTCGACCGTAGTGCCCTCTTTAACGTTAAATTCTTGAGCGGCAAAGCGGCCTTTTCGCAGAAAAGCAAATAATTTTACGGTTATTTTCATGCTCTCACCCTTACTGAAATTTTACTTATATACTTCGTTGCGCTTAGAATGACCATCCAGGATTTGTGGCAAAACTTTTTACTCTCTCCTCCGCCTAAAGTCTGCAATAGTTTTTGCAGTATGCTTTTTCCGGCAAGCCTCGCAATAGTAAGAGGTTTCATAGCTCTTACCCTCCCGCCGGGCAATAAAATCCAGTTGCTTCTTAGTGGCAAATAATTCTCCACAGCGGGCACAAGGCACAAGGTCAAAATGCTGGTGCCAGATATGTCGTTTCTGGCTTTCCTTGTCATCCTTCATTTCAATAGCGCCGGTGGGGCAGATGGCGGCACAGGCCCCGCAACCGATACAATCCGGGGATGCTTCGTCAAATGGCGTGGCAAGCCTTTTTTCCGTCCCCCGCATTACCAAAGAAATTGCCCCGGTACCCATTTCCTCGCAAGCTCTGGCACATAGATTACACAAAATACATTTTTCTCCGCTATTCTCCCGGAGGGAATTTTCCGCACACCGGTATTGGCGGAAAAGATCCTGCATCAGTTTGCTTGCGGGCGCCTGTTTGTAAAGGAGCATGACAATGTCTTTTCTGATCTCTTCAATTTCCGGGGTGGAGGTTTTTACCTCCATTTCTTCCCCCTCTTCCCCTTCTTCCAGGAGCGGATAGGTGCAGGAAGCAACAACCCTTTTTACACCCTTCCGGTTCACTTCCACCAGGCATAAGCGGCAGCGTCCCTGTCCTGGAAAAGCCGGGTGGTGGCACAAGGTAGGAATAGAAATGCCTGCTCTTTTTGCCGCCTCTAAAATAGTTTCTCCCGGGATACCATAAATCCCCCGGCCGTCAATAATCATCTTCATCTCCCCACCCCCTTGAATTTTACCGCCTCAAAGCGGCACCGGTCCAGGCATGCACCGCATTTGATACATTTTCCCCCGTCAATCAGATGAGCTTCTTTCTTTTTCCCGGTAATCGCCTCTACCGGGCAGTTTTTGGCGCAAAGACCGCAGCCGGTACATTTTCCCTCATCTATATAAAACTCCGTCAAAGCAGGGCAGAACCCTGCAGGACAGCTCTTCGCAGAGATATGGGCCAGATACTCCTCCCGGAAATACTTGATGGTGGACAACACCGGATTGGGCGCTGTGCGCCCCAAAGCACACAAAGAAGCGATCTGCATAGTCCTCCCGATATGCATGAGGAGAGGGAGATCCGCCTCTTCCCCCTTCCCTTGGGAAATCCGGGTGAGAATCTCCAGCATCCGCCTGATCCCTTCCCGGCAGGGGACGCATTTGCCACAGGATTCTTCCGCCAGAAATTTAACATAATAACGGGCAACTTCCACCATACAGGTCCGGTCGTCCATCACAATAATGCCTCCGGAGCCCATCATGGAACCGGCTTGGGTTAAAGTGTCAAAATCCACGGGTAAGTCCAGCAAACTGCCGGGAATACAACCTCCGGAAGGTCCTCCCGTCTGCACGGCTTTAAACTTTCTTCCTCCGGGTATTCCCCCGCCGATATCAAATATAATTTCCCTTAATGTAGTCCCCATAGGCACTTCCACCAGGCCCGTATTATTGACCTTGCCTACCAGAGAAAAAACTTTGGTTCCTTTGCTCCCGGTTGTACCGATAGAGGCAAAACTTGCCGCACCGTTTTCTATGATATGGGAAATATTAACCCAGGTTTCCACATTATTTATAACCGTAGGCTGTCCCCACAATCCTTTTTCCGTAGGAAAGACATATTTATCCCGGGGTTCCCCCACATTACCTTCAATAGATGCTATGAGAGCCGTTTCTTCCCCGCAGACAAAGGCTCCTCCCCCTCGCACCAGCTGAATATTAAAACTTAGACCGGAACCTAAAATATCCTGTCCCAAAAAGCCCCGCTCCTTGGCATCATGAATGGCCCGGGTAAGATTGGCTACAGCAAGGTCATATTCGTCCCGGACATAGATAAAACCCTGGTTTGCCCCTACCGCATAAGCACATATGGTCATTCCTTCCAGCACATTATGGGGATCACCTTCCATAATGCTCCGGTCCATAAAAGCTCCCGGATCACCTTCATCACCATTACAGATAATATAACGGGGTTCATTTTTCATCTTGGCGCAAGCCTGCCATTTTAATCCGGTGGGAAATCCCCCGCCGCCCCGGCCCCTGAGACCGGAGGCAATTACTTCCTGAACGATCTCTTCCCGGGACATGGCCAAAGCCCTTTTTAAAGCCCGGTAGCCTCCATGAGCTAAATAATCATCAATTGACCCGGGATCCACTTCCCCAATATTCTTTAAAGCCACTTTGCGCTGCTTCCGATAAAAATCAGTCTCGTGGTGGGACCGGAAATATTCCTTGGTCAGCGGATCCCGGTATAATAGCCGGTTGATCACCTGCCCCAGGATGAGGGTTTTTTCAATAATCTCCGCTACATCTGAAAGTTTTACCCGGCAGTAGGTAATGTCATCGGGCATAATTTTTACCAAAGGACCTTTTTCACACCACCCGTTACACCCGGTGGCCTTCACCAGCATCTCCACATGAAACCCTTGCTCCGCCCCCAACCCCTGTTTCAGGGCCTGAAAGATTTCCTTACTTCCGCCGGCAAGACAGCCGGTACCGCAGCATACTAATATTGTTTTACTCATGGTTAGCCTCCCTATACCAGGTAATAATCTCGGCCAACTTTCCCGAGGTCACCTTGGCATACACCTTCCCGTTTACCAGCATCACCGGGGCAATGGCGCAGGCCCCCAAACAATTCACTGTTTCCAGGGAGAATTCCCCATCCCAGGTGGTTTCCCCCGGCATGATGTTCAACAACTGGTAAATCTGGTCAATCAAAATATTTGAACCTTTAATATGGCAGGCAGTGCCATCGCATACTTTAATGCAGTAACGGCCTTTGGGCACCAGGCTAAAAGCCTTATAAAAGGTAGCCATGCTGTATACCTTGGCTTGCGGCAAATTCACATAGCCGGCCATTAAACCGAGACTTTCCTTGGGGAGGAAATTAAATTCCTTCTGGATATCCTGCATCATGGCCAGTAAATAACGCCGGTCGGCAGGATACTTTTTTATTATTTTTTCTATGCTCATTTCCCTAATCCTATCCTCACCCATTCCTGCTCCTCCTTAACCGAAGAATTGCCACCCGGGCCAAAAGGCACAGGTGGCAACCGTATGTCATAATTTATTAATAATAAGCCAGGCCGAGGGCTTCTTTCTTTTCTTCCGTGGGGACACCTTTTTCATCCCAGCCCCGGAGCTTATAGTATTCCGGAAGCATTTTATCCAGCTCATTTACCCGGCCCTTATGGGGTCCGCCCTTCATGGGCTCGCTCACCAGGCGGGGCGGTAGTTTATCATCCTCAGCGGTCAGACCGGCTTTCAGGTTAAAGAGACGCTCCAGGTTCCAAATCCGTTCCCCGGCCAACAAATACTCCTCATCACTTATATTTAGCCCGGTCAAGGTCCTGATTTGGGCGGCAATTTCCGGCAGACCTTCGCCAAAGGTGGTAAAGAGGCACATCCCGGCGGAATCCACCAAAGCCGTGAGATCCTGGAATAGTTTTAACAATTCCGCTTTTCCTTCTGTGGCATCAGGGTCAACTTTTACGGGAATCCCCAATACCTCCGGAGAAGTCATATAACCGCGCACGTGGCACCCGCCCCGGTTAGAGGTGGCATAATTCAGACCAATGCCCTGCTGCCCTCTGGGGTCATAGGCCGGCAGTTCTTGTTTTTTCACGGACATGGAATATTCCGGATGGCCGTATTTTTCTCCTAAACGATAGGAGCCTTCCGCCAAAACATCGCCAAAGCCTTCCCGGTACGCCGTCATTTTTATCAGTTCCACCAAAGCATCCCCGTCGCCCCAGTTCAGCGGAAACTCCACATCTTCGGGAGGAATTATTTTCTTCTGGTACATTTCCAAGGCACAGCTTACCGTACCCCCGAAAGAAATGGGGTCCATCCCGTATTCATTACACAGGAAATTCACTTTGGAAATGGCCTCGAAATTATCCAGACCCAAGTTAGACCCTAAGGCCCAGGTAGCTTCATATTCTGGGCCTTCACCCCAGCTTTTGAACTTTCCGTCCTTGATCCTGGTGACCCGGCCGCAGCCGATGGAACAACCGAAGCAGCCTTTATTCCGGACCAGATAATGCTCGGCTTGGTATTCACCGGAAATTTTTTCTGCTGTGGGGAATACTGCTGCTTCACTAAAATTTTTCACCGGCAGCCCGCCAAATTCATTCAGGATATTAACCAATATATTGGTGCCAAATGCGGCCAAGCCTGCTCCCGTCACCGGGTGGGCGGCAAGTTTATCTCTTGCTTCCGTGACAGCGGCAAAGAATCCGTCCGGATCCGCGGTTTTGACACCCTTGGTCCCCCGGACCGCCACCGCTTTTAAATTCTTAGAACCCATCACGGCACCGACCCCGGACCGTCCGGCTGCCCGGTTGTAATCATTTAAAATCCCGGCATACTTGACCAAATTTTCTCCCGCCTGGCCGATACAGGCCACCTTGGCTTCCTCTTTCGTGTTTTCCTTCAACCAATCTGTGGTCTCGAAGACGCTTTTGCCCCAAATTTCAGAAGCATCCCGTAATTCCGCCACATCATTATCGATCCAAAGATAAACCGGTTTTTCCGACTTGCCCTCAAAAATGATGCCGTCCCACCCGGCATATTTTAATTCCGGTCCGAAGGATCCCCCGGAGTTGGATGCGGAAATCGCCCCGGTTAAAGGTCCCTTGGTAATCACATTATATCTTCCTGATGAGGTGGCAATGGTCCCCGTTAACGGGCCTGTCATAAAAATCAGCTTGTTTTCCGGGCTTAACGGTTCTACCTTGGGATCTACCTCATCCGAGAAAATCTTGGTGCCCAAGCCCCGGGCCCCAATAAATTGATGGAGATCTTTTTCCTTCAGTTTTTCTTCCTTAATGGTACCTTTAGTCAAATTAACTCTTAAAATCTTCCCCATCCAACCAAACATTATTTGTTCACCTCCTCATAAAAACCCCGGAATTTTTCGGCAAAACTCTTCCTTCTCAAAATATGAGCCTCATCTGCCGCCTGGTAAGTGATTGCTTTTGACGGGCAATACTTGACACATTGGGGGTCCCCATAGCACAAATCGCATTTTGCCACAACATCGAGAACAGGGTCATAAATTGTAGCGCCAAAGGGGCAGGCCACAGTACACATTTTGCACTTGATGCACTTAATGTCATCTACAATCATGGCTCCTGTTTCTTCCGACTTGGAAATGGCATTTACCGGACAAATTTCCATGCAAGCCGGTTTGCTGCACTGCTGGCATACAATCGGAGTGGAAAAACCCACCTTTTCAAAACAAAATACGGAAATCCGGGACCGCATGGGGTTAGTTTCTTGAGTATGCTTAAAAGAGCAAATCAACTCGCAGGTCCGGCAACCGGTGCATTTTTCCGGTTTAATCACCAAAGACTTCTCCATAACTCCTTCATCCCTCCCATGGATTTATTAAACTATTAAACAATTGAGCAATTTTCATGCCATAATTTTAAAAATATGTAAATTTATAAAACTGCAGTTTATGCGGAAGGTTTATATAATTATTAAAATCCATGAAACAATTAAAAACCGGATATGCACCAAGTTACTGCGCCGGCCAAAACCAGGTGCACTCGGATCCGGCAGATAAAATCTATCTTTGCAAACTAAAAAAGGAACCCCGAACGGTTCCAGATTATTTTTATTAAAATTGCACAAATCCTGTACCACATATGTCACTATATTGTCACCTTGCATTACACATTTGTGACAGTAAAAAACTCAACTCTCCCCTTATTTTTTCAGACCGTATTCATTAATTTTTCGGTACATGGTATTACGGGAAACACCCATTTCTTTAGCTGCTTGACTGATATTTCCCCCATGCTTTACCAAAAGATTTATAATCTCTTCTTTTTCCAAAGACTTTAATTTTTCCTTCTGCCGCTTCCTTTCTTCGCTTATATTAATGCCAGGGGATTCCTCTCCTCTCTCCGACGGCAACAAGTCCTTTTTCTTACCCCCTTCCAGGATCTCCCGGGGCAGATCTTCCAGATAAATCTTCCCATTCAGAACGATACAGGCCATCCTTTCCGCCAAATTTTGTAATTCCCGGACATTCCCCGGCCAATGGTATTTTTGTAAAGCCGGAATCACTTCCGGGTCGATTTTATCTATTTTTTTGCCCAGTCTTTGGCATTCCTGACGGAGAAAATGATGAAACAACAAAGGAATATCATCCACTCGGCGCCGAAGAGGGGGCAAAAAGATAGAAATTACATTTAAACGATAAAACAAATCCTGACGGAAATTCCCCCGCTCTATCTGTTCCTGAAGGTCTTTATTGGTGGCGCTGATAATGCGCACATTGACAGGAATCACCTTGTCTCCGCCAATCCGGACAATTTTCCTTTCCTGGATCGCCCGGAGGAGGGAAGCCTGTTTACCAAAGTTCATGTCACCGATTTCATCCAAAAACAGAGTACCGCCGCTGGCTAACTCAAATTTTCCCGGCCTGCCCCCACGTTTTGCACCGGTAAAAGCCCCGTCTACATAGCCGAAAAGCTCGCTGCCGATCAATTCCCGAGGGATCGCCCCGCAATTTAAAGCCACAAAAGGCCCGTTCTTGCGAAAACTCAGGTTATGGATGGCCTGAGCAAAAATTTCCTTTCCCGTACCGCTTTCGCCGTAGAGCAACACATTGCTGTCACTTTCCGCCACGATGGTGGCAATCCGCACTGCTTCCCGGATCTCCCGGCTTTCCCCCAGGATATCGGAGAACCGGAAGTTGGCCTGGGCACCGCTGATCTGGTTTACCAAATTTTTTACCTTATTCAGAGATTTGATCACCAAAACCCCGCCGCCGGTATTGGCCTTATCATCGCGGATGATATTCCCGGAAACCAAACAGCAGTTGTAATGGTTACCTGATTCAAAAAGGACCTCAAAATCAGAGAAACTCTTGCCCTTGCGCAATAAATCGTTAATCTGGCTGGAGCATTTTCCTTGAAAAAGCTGGGTAATATTTTTTCCCAACAAATCCTCGGCCGGAGTATTCAATATCTTCTCCGCCGCCGGGTTCATCTGGGTGTTAACTCCTGCCGAGTCAAAAATTATCACCCCGTCGGACATGTGATTAAAAATATTGCTGATCCGGTTGTTGGCCAGGGTCAGCTGGCGGTTTTTGAATTCCACCCGCAGTTGTTCCTCAATGGCTTTGGCCGCTGCCACTACAATTCCCAAGGTGTGCAGGTGAGTAGCATAAGACGGGCCCGACATCTGCAGGACCCCGATCAGATCGCCCCGTTCATCGTAAATGGGGCAGGCCGAACAGGTCCATGACTGCACCGGCTGGCAATAATGCTCTTCCCCGTTGATTTGCACAGGTTTTCTTAAGACCAGGGCGGTGCCGACCCCGTTTGTCCCTCCCCGCTCTTCCAACCAGCAGCTTCCCGGAACCAAGTTGATTTTCAGGGCATTTTCCCAGGTGTCCCGGTCCCCCAGCATTTCCATGATAAAGCCCTGTTCATCGGCGAGAATTACCAAAAAGCCTGTCCCGGCCACAAATTTATAAAGGTTTTCCATGATGGGTTTAGATATTTCAATGAGATCACTTTTCATATTTTTTAGCTCTGCTAATTCTTCCTGGGATAAAACCAGATTGCTGCCTTTACCGAAGGGATCGACCCCCGCCTTCCGGCATCTTTGCCAGGAAAGCTCAATTTCAGGTCTGACATGTCCAGAACCCAACTTCCCGTTATTGATAAAATTTTTCCATGAAAAAAGAATGGTTTGGTGTTCTGGTAAAAAACCCATTATCAACACCTCTTTTTTTCATATATTGCTATATATTACCTATTTTATTATAACAAAAGAAAATCCCTCCGTATAGAAGTCAAGCCGCTTTTACTTTGACTTTTTATTGAGGCTTTGAATTTTACTAAGGTGACATTTTGTAGTGATAATTAATTCTCATTTAGGGTGACATTTTCAAAAGTATCGACAGGGAATATTTGTTATTATTACAATTCAATGTTATTTTTTATTTTTATGCTTATTCTAAATAAATGTATAAATTAGATTGAATAATTACTCAAAATAACCTATTATTATATTATGTTAGGAATTTTGCGCATCATCTTTCTGGGGGATATAGCATGACAACTATGGCGCGGTTTTTCATCGGGCACGACCTTAACGGAATTGAAAAAGTAACTCAAGACAGCGGTGAATTAGCTTTACTGGCCAGAGGCGGTGGCACGGAAGTCATGATTCAAAAAATAAACTCGGACCGGACTTTTAGCATCTATCCTTCCGACCAGAGTGATGTAATGGAATTCTTTTTTGTGTTGGAGGGTAATATTACCACCATTGTGAACGGCGAGGAAAAACATATTAAAAAAGGAAATTACTTTTATGTTTATGACTTGCATGAAGTATTAACCTTCAACACCAAAAGCAAAGCCACCCTACTATACATATCTTCCCTTCCTATGTTTTACCTTCTCAGCAACCAAATCCGTGCTATGACCAAAATAGTGGAACAGGTAGAAGGAAAAGACTATTATACCCACAACCATAGCTCTCGAGTCCAAAACTATTCCATAAAAATTGCGGAAAAATTGCATCTCAGACCGGAAAAGATCGATGATATTGCCTGGGCGGGTATTTTACATGACATCGGGAAAATTAATATCCCTGATGAAATACTAAATAAACCGGGCCGTTTAACCCCGGAAGAATTTGCTATTATTAAAACCCATCCCAGTGAAGGAAAACGCATGATTGAAGGCACCCTGCTGGAGTATCTCAGTGAAATTATCGCCCAGCACCATGAAAGGCTGGACGGATCAGGTTATCCTCAAGGATTAAAGGGAGATAATATCACCTTGGGGGCGAGAATCATTGCTGTGGCAGATTCATTTGACGCCATGACTACGGATCGGCCCTACAAAAAAGCGATGCACCCCCGAGACGCAATTACGGAACTGAAAAGCTTGGCCGGAATTCAGTTCGACCCTAAAGTGGTCGCAGCTTTAGAGGAAATCCTTAAAGAAGAAGATAAACTATAAAAGAAAAGCTCCTGAAAGGTGGTGTGACATGTCCCGAAAGAAAACAATCAAAGAGTCCAACATTACCCCCGGCATGTATTATGAAATGATCAAGGAAGTCTACACAAAGGAAAAACAATTAGAAAAGGTACAGATGAAACCCAGCCGTTAGGGAAGTAAATTTCTGTGATTTGAATTTAGAGAAACTAAAAGTAAAAAGATAAAGAAGGAAAAATTCAGGCTTGCACCAAAATTAAGGTATTGGTACAAGCCCTATTTATTTCCTGCCACATATAAAAAGAAAAAACAGCTTAATTCATTAGAATTAAACTGCTCTAAAAGTCTTGTCTGGTGCGGCAGAAGGGACTTGAACCCCCACCCTGCTAATCAGGACTAGAACCTGAATCTAGCGCGTCTGCCAATTCCGCCACTGCCGCATCGCAAGAAATAATATAACACAGGACTTAATAAAAATCAAGCTATTTTTCCTCACTACTTGATGCCGCTTGACCTCCTTTGCCGATGACCTTCTGTTAATAATTTCCAGTTTAAAAGTAAAAAAAATAACACAATATATTGGTGCAAAGGAGGTATAAAAAGTGCATAAGTTCATAGCAGCAGTGTTCATGAGCGCCGTACTGATCTTCTCTTGTTGACTGCCGGCTCTTGCTGCCCAGGAACAGGAATACGAAGAACAAGCCGTAATGGCCTACTTTTCTTTAGCCGGTGTCCAAATAGGACCTCCCATTACGGTGACAGCAACGGCATATTGTGCCTGTGAATATTGCTGCAATAAAAGTGACGGTATCACAAAATCCGGTACGCGAGCTATGCCCGGGCACACCTTGGCGGTCGACCCAAATATTATCCCCCTGGGTACCAAGGTTTATATCGAAGGTTTGGGCATTTATACTGCCGAAGACACCGGCAGCGCCATTAAAGGAAACCGGATCGATATCTTCATGGAACATCATGAACAGGCCATTAATTTTGGCAGCCAAAACTTAAAAATCTATATTTTAGGAGAAGACACAACACCCCGCATCTAACGGGGTGTTTTATAATTAGTGCTTAAAATCTTAAAATCTGCTAAAAATAATAACCGAAAACCGAGAAGCCGGAACGACACCACTGGCTCATAACCACAAACCCGGCAGAAAAAATTGCCGGGTTTGTTCGGTTCAAGGAGGTTTAATGGAGAAGTGAGTGTGTATTTCTATTATCTCACTTACGCCATAAAATATACTTTAAAATCTCAATTGAGTTTATTAATTAATCTTGCCTGCCTCCCTGTATGCAATCCGAGCCGCATCAATGGTTTTTTCAATATCTTCGTCAGAATGAACCAATGACATAAAGGCAGTCTCAAATTGAGAGGGAGCAAAATATATGCCCAGCTCCAGCATTTTCTTAAACCAAACCGCGTATTTTTTGGTATCCGAGGTGGTGGCGGTAGCAAAGTCGGTGACCGGGACATGGGTAAAGAATCCGGAGAACATGGCACCCACCCGGTTAAATTGGCATGTTAACCCGGCTTCTTCTGCGGCCTTTTTCATACCTGCGGCCAGCTTGGCGGATTTCCTTTCCAGTTCTTCATAAACAGCGGGCTGGCTTAAAACTTCTAGATTAACAATGCCTGCCGTCATGGCTAAAGGATTCCCGGAGAGAGTTCCCGCCTGGTAAATAGGTCCGGCGGGGGCCACCATTTCCATAATCTTTCTTTTTCCCCCGTACGCTCCTACCGGCAGTCCTCCTCCAATTATTTTGCCCAGGGTGGTAAGGTCCGGATCGATATCGTAATAACCTTGGGCCCCCTGATAAGACACCCGAAATCCAGTCATTACCTCATCAAAGATTAACAAGGTACCATACTCAGCGGTCAACCTTCTCAAATCCTGCAGGTATCCCGGTTTGGGCGGCACACAGCCCATGTTTCCCACTACCGGTTCAATAATTACCGCCGCGATTTTTTCTCCCTGCTCTTTAAATATCTTTTCCAAGGTCTCTATATCATTGAAGGGAGCAATCAAGGTGTTCTGGGCCACACTTTCCGGTACGCCCGGACTGTCCGGTACACCCAAAGTCAATGCTCCGGAACCGGCCTTAATTAATAAATGATCGGCATGTCCATGATAACAGCCTTCAAATTTCACAATTAAGTCCCGCTTGGTATACCCCCGGGCCACCCGAAGAGCG
>DUPU01000164.1 GCA_012838175.1 Clostridia bacterium | reverse complement strand
CTGGGCAGCGGTCAATTTGTCACAATGTTGGAATTGGTTAGCCTCTTTTTCTTTTTTTATTTTAGCGGAAATTGATGAAACGAGTTGGATAACAGCGAAAAATACATAATATTGAATATTATTGTAAAATAATGAATAGCAGGAAAGTATTGCTATTACTGCTTACAAGGGGTTATTATTAATTAACAGTATTATTAAGGGGTTATAAAAGAAAAAATATTCTAAAAATTTGTTAAAGTGAGGCAGGAAAATTTAAAGTTATGTAGTACTTAAATAAGAATATGCATAAATAATAATGATGGTTTTACTGATCAATTAATTTAAAACCTATGGGGAGGAATTATGGAAGAGATTGCAAAAAGGTTTAAAAAATTGCGTAATCAGCAAAACCTCACACTTAAGGAAATAAGTGATAAAACCGGGTTATCCATCAGCTTTTTATCACAGGTTGAACGGGGGACTTCATCTTTAGCCATAACTTCTTTAAAAAAAATTGCGGATGCTCTTAATGTGCCAATTAATTATTTTTTTGAAAGCTGGGGGAATCAGAATTATCATATTAGGGTCAAAGATGTAGAGCTTTTTAGTATTGAGGGGAAAAGTGCCCAATATGGCCGAATGGCCGGGGAGTTTTCGGGACGGACGATGGAACCGTTAATGGTGATTATGGAACCCGGTCAAAACCTGGGACAAGTATTCAGCCATCCCGGAGAAGAGTTTTGCTATGTTTTAGAGGGAACTCTTTTAGTTAATTTGGATGGTAATGAATATTTAGTTGAAGCCGGTGATAGCTTTCATTTTCCTTCCACTTTGCCCCATCAGCTTATGAATCTGTCAAATGACCAAAAATGCAAAATATTAAGCGTAACGACACCGGTTATATTCTAAGTAGTAAAAATGATTAATACATAAAAAGAAAGGTGGTTTCTATGCGTGTTGCAACAGATATCGGCGGGACCTTTACGGATTTGGTTTCTGTAGACAAGCACGGGAAGATTACCGTTGCCAAGTCCCATACCACTCCGCCTAACTTTGAACAGGGTGTAATCAATGTAATTAGCAAGAGTCAGGTTGATCCAAAGGAAATTGAAGTATTTTTTCATGGAACCACAGTGATTATTAACGCGTTGACCGAACGCAAGGGGGCAAAAACCGGACTTATTACCACGAAAGGGTTTCGGGACGTGCTGGAAATCGGTCGGGCTAATCGACCGGATCTGTATAATGTCCGTTTTGAAAAACCAAAACCTTTTGTGCCAAGGTACCTCCGATGCGAAGTAGAGGAACGTTTGAATTACAAGGGAGAAGTTCTGGTTCCTCTAAACAAAGACGATGTAAAAGCTGCCCTTGAATACCTGAAGAAAGAAGGTGTGGAGGCAGTTGCCGTTGCTTATCTCCATTCCTATGCTAATCCGGTTCATGAAGAGGAAACCGTGGCATTGATTAAGGAGCTGTGGCCGGATGTAGCAGTTACGGCATCATATGAAGTAACTAAGGAATGGAGAGAATACGAGCGTACCAGTACGACAGTTCTTAATTCATATGTAAAACCGGTAGCTTCCCGATATATTGACAAACTGGATACCAAATTGAAAGAAATCGGAATGAAGTCAAAAGAATATATCATGCAGTCTAACGGTGGCACCACAACTTTTGAACAATCGAAGGTGGCTCCAATAAATATGGTGGAATCAGGACCTGTAGCCGGGGTTTTTGGTTCTGCTGTTTTGGGGCAGATGGTGGGAGCACAGAATGTGATTGCTTTTGACATTGGCGGTACCACTGCTAAGTGCTCTTTGGTGGAAAAGGGAGAAGTAAAAGTAAGTACGGAATATAAAATTGAAAAAACAGATCGCACCGCCGGCTATCCGGTAAAGGTTCCCGTAGTAGATATTGTGGAAATCGGTAACGGGGGAGGATCTATTGCTTGGATTGACGGGGGAGGATCTCTCCGGGTGGGTCCTAAATCGGCGGGAGCCCTTCCGGGGCCGGTGGCTTACGGCAAGGGAGGTACTGAGCCCACCACAACTGATGCTTGCTTGCTCACAGGACGTCTTTCAGCTAAGAATTTTGACTATGAAGTTGACTTTGACGCAGTGAAGAAAGCAGTGAATGAGAAAATTGCCAAAAAGCTGGGACTTTCTGTGGAGGATGCGGCCTTAGGCATTATCAGAATCGCAGACTCTAACATGTTAAACGCCTTAAAGCTTATTTCCGTACGTAAAGGGTATGATCCCCGGGATTTCTCATTAGTAGCTTTCGGTGGAGGCGGACCCATGCATGCTCCTATCTTGGCCAGGGAACTGGGTGTGAAAAAGGTAATCATTCCCGTAGGGGCTTCAGTTTTTTCCGCTTGGGGGATGCTGATGACAGATTTGCGCCATGATTATGTGCAAACTTATATCAGAAGAACTTATGAGCTGAATTTGGACGAATTGAACAACCAGTGGCAGGCTTTAGAAAATGAAGCCTTAGCTCAATTTAAAGCAGAGGACTTCAGTAAGGACCGGATTAGATTCTCTTATTATGCCGATATGAGATATCTGGGGCAGGAGCATACAGTTAAGGTATTGGTTCCGGCCGGTCCGTGGAAGAAAGAGGATATTGATGAGGCCAATGCCCGTTTCCATAGGGATCACGAACAGAATTACAGCTTTAAGCTGGAAGGGGCAGCCACGGAAATTGTTAATCTGCATCTGGTGGCTTTTGGATTGGTAGAAAAACCTGAAATGAGTAAAATTGAAACCATGAAGGATCCTTTGGAAACGGCTATAATGGAGATCCGTCCTGTATTGTATGAAAAGGACGGCTGGTTGGACACCAAGGTGTATGACCGGGCCAAGTTGGGTGCAGGAGTAACCATTGAGGGGCCGGTAATTGTGGAAGAGCCTACGGCTTCTACTGTTTTGGCGAAAGGACAATCTGTCACGGTAGATGCTTATGGAAACCTGATTATTGAAACGGGGGTAAGATAAATGACCAGTGCAGCGATTTCCAAAAATATTGATCCGGTAACACTGGATATAGTTAAGGACTCCTTAATTGCCATTGGAGATGAAATGTTTTATGCTTTGGCTCGGACATCCATGAGCCCGATTATTTATGAAGTATTGGATTATGCCAGTGGTCTGGCTAATGCTAAAGGTCAATTACTCACCCAAGGTAACGGAGCATGCGGCTTTATCGGACTTCTGTCTTTTATGGTCAATGAAGTGCTGGATAAATTCGGGGAAAACATAAAACCGGGAGATATTTTTATCATCAACGACCCTTATGGGGGAGGTGGATCCCATCTTTCCGATGTAGGTTTAGTGATGCCGATTTTTTATCATGGAGAGTTGGTGGCTTTTTCCGCCAATAAAGCCCATTGGACTGAAGTAGGGGGCAAAGATCCCGGCTCCTGGACTACCGATTCTACGGAAATCTTTCAGGAGGGGCTGCAATTTCCCTGTATTAAACTCTTTGAAGAAGGAAAAGTCAACCAAGGATTGGTGGACCTGATTGCCGCCAATGTACGTTTTCCTGATTTATCCCTGGGGGATATGTGGGCAGGAGTTGCTGCCTTAAGAACCGGAGAACGGCGTTTTGTGGAATTGTGTGATAAATACGGAAAGGATATTGTCCTTAGTTCCATCGAATATCTTTTAAACCATGGGGAACAAATGTCCCGGAAAGAATTGGCAAAGCTTCCTAAGGGTACTTTTGAAACTGTAGATTATATTGACGATGACGGTGTAAATCAAGATCCTTTAAAGGTACAGGTGAAGGTAACCATTACCGATGATGAATTCATCTGTGATTTCCGGGGAAGCCATCCTCAGGTGTTGGGACCTATTAACTGCTCCTATACGGCATTATGTTCTGCCGTGCGGATTATTTTCCTTTCTATTACCAACCCGTCTCAGGACGTAAATGACGGCGTATTTCGGCCCTTAAAGGTTATAGCTGATGAGGGGTCAGTTTTTACGGCCCAGCGTCCGGCACCGGTTTCCACATACTGGGAGACAATGATTTACGGCGCCGATTTAATCTGGCGGGCTTTGGCACCGGTTCTGCCTCACCGTTTAACGGCAGGACACCTTCTTTCCGTTTGTGCAGTAATTGTTTCCGGTAAGCATCAGGATACGGGTGAGCCTTTCCTGATTGTAGAGCCTTCTGCCGGTGGTTGGGGCGCTGGGCTGGGCAAAGACGGGGAAGTAGGCCAATTCTGTATCGGTGACGGAGAGACTTTTAATGTGCCGGTGGAAGTTGCGGAGACCCGTTACGGCATTATGGTGGATGAGTATAGTTTGCATACCGACGGCGCCGGTGCCGGTGAATTCCGTGGGGGTGCAGGAGCGGTACGCTCCTACCGGGCAATGACGGATAACCAATTTGTGACTGCTACCTTTGGCCGGCATAAATTTTTACCCTGGGGAATTAATGGGGGGCATGAAGGTTCGGCGAATAAGTTTTATATCATCAAGACCAATGGAGAAGTATGCGGACCCTTTGGGAAATGTGCTCGCTTCCCGTTGAATAAAGGGGATGTAGTTCGCTTGATTACGGCAACCGGCGGAGGATATGGAGATCCCTTAAAGCGTTCTGTGGAAAAGGTTGCCTTGGATGTGAAAAACGGATTCATTTCTTTGGAACAGGCCAAGAATGATTACGGAGTTATTATTGATCCGGATACTTTTGAAGTGACAGGTCTTACACCTGAGCGTGAACAGAAGGAGGGAAAGTAAATGAAAGTTGTATCAGCAGATGAAGTAATGGCTTATGCAAGTGCCGACGCCCGGTTGAAAAACTTTTTTGATGAAGGAAAGGTAATTATGGGTATGGCTGTTTTTCCTCCGGGAGCCAGAGTTCCCAGGGAAGGAACCGGTGTTCATGATGCCGATGAATATTCATTTATTTTAAAGGGCTCACTTTTATCTATGAGCGGGGGAAAGGAATATCGCATTAAATCAGGCCAGGCTACTCTTATCCCCCAAGGTGAAGAGCATTGGTCTTTAAACGATACCGATGAAGATTGCGAAGTATTATGGGTTTTGGTGAAAAAATAAACTTTGGGTTATCTTAAAAAACCCAAAATAAATAACAGAATATAACTGATTGTTGCGGTGTAGTACTATGGAAAATAATCTTGAGGAGGTGAATATTAACCGAAACATTTATTTTTTGAAGCTAATAGTGGTAGTGTTTAAGAAGAATAAAAATGAAAGGGGTAGATAGCAATGGATAGTTTTCTAAAAGGAAATAAAGCTTTATTGTTAGGAGCAATAATAATAGTTGCACTGGGACTCCTGCTGGCGGGTTGCGGCGGCTCTCAGGAGACACCTGATGAAAATCAAGGGGCGGATACCACTCCCCAGGAAAAGATTATTCGCATTTCCGCTTCTGACGTGCCTAATATTGACCCTGGTGTGGGAAATGACTATGTTAGTTCTACGGCTATGTGTAATCTCTATGATACTTTGGTATTTCCGGAGGCAGACGGCAGTCTCAGTCCCTGGTTGGCCACGGATTGGACTCATTCCGAAGATGGCCTTACCTGGACCTTTAATTTGAGACAGGGGGTAAAATTCCATAATGGAGATGAACTTACCGCTGAAGACGTTGCTTTTTCCATGGAAAGACTGGTTACCATGGGAGAAGGATACGGTTACCTGTTTACCGGTGTAATTGACCAGGTAAATGAGATTGATGATTATCAAGTAGAATTCAAACTGAAGAAGCCCTTTGGTCCCTTCTTATCCACCTTGGTTCGCCTATATATTTTAAATAAAGATCAGGTGATGGCTAATATTCAGGATGGTTCCTATGGTGAATACGGAGATTACGGGAAAGAATGGCTTACTACAAACGATGCCGGCAGCGGTCCGTACACCGTAAAAGAAATGAAAAAGCAAGAACACCTTTATGCTGTGAAGTTCCCCGATTTCTGGGGCGGTTGGGATCCGGATGCCCCGGATGCTATTAAACTGATAGGTACTACGGAAACTGCAACGGTACGAACTCTGATGAACAACGGGGAATTGGAAATATCTGACCAGTGGCAGACAGAAGAAGCATTAAAGGCCCTGGATCAAATTCCGGGAGTCAGCATTGATGCGGCTTTCACGGGAAGTATATTAAATAT
Source organism: Clostridia bacterium (assembly GCA_012838175.1). GTDB lineage: Bacteria > Bacillota > Dehalobacteriia > Dehalobacteriales > Dehalobacteriaceae > DUPU01. The sequence goes on along the minus strand of DUPU01000164.1, from coordinate 761 downwards.
TATGCTGAATACTCAAAAGGCTCCTACGGATGATATTCATTTCCGTAAAGCTTTAGCTTATGTTTTTGATTATGATACAGTGGTTGACAAACTTTTCCCCGGAAGCCTAAAAGCTCAGGGCCCTGTACCTTTCAATATTCCGGGCTTTAATGCTGAACTTCCTCAGTATGAGCGGAATCTGGAAAAGGCTAAAGAAGAATTGGCTAAATCCAAATATGCCGATCAATTGGATCAATATCCCATTGATTTAGTATGGATTGCTAACGTGCCGGATGAAGAAAAAGTTGCCCTGCTGCTCCAGGCGAATGCGGAAGAAATCGGCATTACGGTGAATGTGATAAAGACCCCCTGGCTGTCCTTTGTAGACCAGGTTTCCACGAAAGAAAATACGCCCCATGCCAGTGTAGTTTTTGTGTCCGCTCACTATAATGAAGCAGGATCTATTTTAAGTTCCCGTTACCATTCCAGTTCCACCGGAACTTGGGAGCAAGCGGAATGGCTTGAAAATGCGGAAATTGACCAGGCTATAGAAGAGGCAATTGCTACAGTTGATGATAATGAAAGATATGCCAAATATCAGGAAATCCAGAAGCAGATTGTAGATCTCTGCCCAACTATTTGGGTATTTGACCAGGCGGAAAAGAGAGCCTATCGAGAAGATTATATTTACTGGCCCGGTGCCGAATTGACAAAAGCCGGCAAGTCGGTAAATGCTGTCATGGGTTACAACTTCTATTTCCGTGATTATAAGGTTTTCCCTG
>DUPU01000163.1 GCA_012838175.1 Clostridia bacterium | reverse complement strand
TTGAAGGATGAAACAGTTAAAAAACTGAAAGCAGAAGGACGTGAAAAAGAAATCCTGATTGAAATTCAGAAAATCAGCCCTGTCAAAATCAGCAAACAATTAGCCTATGTGCAGGGGGAAAGTTATAACAACTACCTGCATGATATGAAAATAGTTCAGCAATATGCCGTATACAACCGCAAAGCTATGGTTGACGAGATTATAAGCAGAATGGGGCTTGAAATAGAAGAACAGTTTACAACCATACACAACTATATTGATTTGGACAATATGATTTTGAGAAAAGGTGCCATTTCTGCCCGAAAAGGAGAAAGGGTGTTAATCCCGATAAACATGAGGGACGGAAGTCTTATTTGCATTGGTAAAGGCAATAAAGACTGGAATTATTCTGCGCCTCACGGGGCAGGAAGGCTGATGAGCAGGAGAAAGGCTAAGGAAACCATCAGTCTTGAAGAATTTAAAAAATCGATGGAAGGAATATATACCACCACTGTTAACAGGTCAACACTGGATGAATGTGCTTTTGCCTACAAGCCTATGGAGGAAATCGTTAACAATATTCAAGATACCGTTGAAATAGTTGATATTATAAAACCCGTTTATAATTTTAAAGCAAGTGAGTAAAGATATAGACAGCGGAAGGCAAGGTAATTTTGAAAGGCAGGAATTGACCGGCCTTTTTTTCATCTCTTTTTGTTATTGAATTAATTTTTCATATTTTGGACAAATCCCCCATATAAATTATTAAAATGGGGGGAGGTTTATGTTAAAAAAAATTTTTTCTTGTGTCTGGTTCCGCTGGAACCGATTATTAAGCCGAATTTTTGTGAGAAAAGCTGAGTTAGATCCAAGTCAGGAGTTTGTACTTTTGGTAGATGAAGCCAGGAAAGAATGGCAATGGGCAAGCGGTCTTACTCGGGAATTTAAGGAAAATGATTTAATTGATCTGGCCATATATTGGCAGAGTGCAGCAGAAAGAAGGTATATCCATTTATTAAAACAGGCTTACCGGGAAGGAATCAAAGCAGATCTCGGTACCATTATCTCCTTTGCCTTGGCTGATCATAATAATATACAGGGGGGTGCGGGCTTGTGGCAGCGGAAACATGGCAGATAGTTTTAATTGTATCAGCAGCACTGCTTCTTATATTTCCGGCAATTAAGCTTTTATTGACTCCGATCCGGCTGGCGGTAAAAATTCTAATTCATGGAGTAATGGGTTTTATAATACTTTGGATAATAAATACCTTTGGCGGACTTTTAGGTTTTTTTCTTCCAATTAACTTTGTAACAATTATCGTTGCCGGTTTTTTAGGTATTCCGGGCATTGTTTTGTTGGCCTTTGTGAAATTCTTACTTGTTTATTAATGCACAAATAAGATATAATGAATAGGATATGATAAATCAATTAATATTTATACATTTTTTTGTAAAAAAATAAATGGTTGATAATAGGCCGCAGAGCCTTATCATAAAGAAGATATGTTTTGGGGGGACAAGCTATGACAAAACACATGAAGACCATGGACGGGAACAAAGCAGCAGCTTACGTATCCTATGCTTTTACGGAGGTTGCGGCAATATACCCGATTACTCCATCCTCGACCATGGCAGAGTACACAGATGAATGGAGTGCAATGGGTCAAAAGAACATTTTTGGTCAACCGGTTAATGTGGTGGAAATGCAATCTGAGGCCGGCGCAGCGGGAGCAGTGCACGGATCACTTTCTGCCGGGGCCTTAACCACTACATATACGGCATCCCAGGGATTACTTTTGATGATTCCCAATATGTATAAAATAGCCGGTGAGTTTTTGCCCGGAGTAATGCACGTAAGTGCCCGGTCATTAGCCACTCATGCCTTGAATATTTTCGGTGACCACTCGGATGTGATGGCCTGCAATCAAACGGGCTGGGCTATGCTGGCTTCCAACAGCGTTCAGGAAGTAATTGATTTAGGAGGAATCGCCCATTTAGCAGCTATTAAATCCAGGGTACCTTTCCTCCACTTCTTTGATGGCTTCCGCACTTCCCATGAACAGCAGAAGGTAGAGGTTATTGAATATGAGGATTTTGCCAAACTGGTAGATTATGATGCCATTAAGGCTTTTAAGGATCGGGCTTTAAACCCGGAACACCCGGTGCTTCGGGGAACGAACCAAAATCCGGATATCTTTTTCCAATGCCGGGAAGCCTCCAATACTTATTATGAAAAAGTGCCGGATGTAGTAGCGGAATACATGAAGGAAATCAGCAAACTTACCGGGCGGGAATATAAACCCTTTAATTATTATGGATCTCCTGATGCGGAACATATTATTGTGGCCATGGGGTCGGTTTGTGACACTATTGAAACCGTAGTGGATTATTTAGCTAAACAAGGGGAGAAAGTAGGCTTAATTAAGGTTCATTTATACCGGCCTTTTTCCGCTAAGTATTTCTTTGACGTATTACCAAAAACAGTAAAGAAAATTGCCGTTCTTGACCGGGTGAAAACTATAGGAGCACCGGGAGAACCTCTTTACATGGATGTTTTAAGTATGTTTTACGGGGCGGATGAAAAACCTCTTATTATAGGAGGACGTTACGGCTTGGGATCTAAAGATACCGTACCGGCAGACATTATTGCCGTTTACGATAATCTAAAACAGAACCAGCCTAAAACCAACTTTACTTTAAGTATTAACGATGATGTTACCCACACCTCTTTAACCAGAGGGAAAAACATTGACATGACTCCGGAAGGGACTATTCAGTGCAAATTCTGGGGGTTAGGGTCTGACGGTACGGTAGGAGCGAACAAACAAGCAGTGGAAATTATCGGGGATAAAACCGATATGTATGCTCAAGCCTATTTTGCTTATGACTCCAAAAAATCCGGGGGCTTAACCATGTCTCATCTACGTTTCGGGAAGAAACCGATAAAAGCGCCCTATCTGATTACCACCGCGGACTTTATCTCATGCAGCAATCCCGCTTATGTGCACAAATATGATTTGTTGGAGGGGTTGAAAGACGAGGGCATTTTCCTTTTAAACTGTGTATGGAAACCGGAAGAATTGGAAGAAAAACTACCTGCTTCCATAAAGAAATACCTGGCAGACCATAAGATAAACTTCTATATTATAGATGCGGTGAACATTGCCAAGGAAATAGGATTAGGGAACCGAACCAATATGATCATGCAGTCTGCGTTCTTTAAGTTGGCGAAGGTAATTCCCCAGGAGCAAGCTGTAGAGTATCTGAAAGAATCAGTACAGCATACCTATGGGAAAAAGGGCCAAAAAATTGTGGACATGAACAATGCTGCCATTGATAAAGGAGTAGCATCAATAGTAAAAGTTGAGGTACCGGCTTCCTGGAGTGAGGCAAAGGATGAAGCCGCTGCTGTGCAAGAGGTTCCTGCCTTTGTTACCGATATCTTAGAACCGATGAACCGCTCTGAAGGGGACAAGCTTCCTATCAGCGTCTTTATGAAACATAAATGCGAAGACGGCACCTTTCCTACTTCAACTACCCGTTATGAAAAACGGGGCGTGGCGGCATTTGTTCCCCAATGGCATCATGAAAACTGCATCCAATGTAATCGCTGTTCCTTTGTTTGTCCCCATGCAGCGATTCGCCCAATACTACTGGACGAATCGGAAAAGATGAAAGCACCGGAGACCTTTGAAACCATACCTGCAATAGGGAAGGAATTAAAGGGATTGGCTTATCGGATGCAGGTAAGTCCATTGGATTGCCAAGGCTGCGGAAGTTGTGTCATGGTGTGCCCGGCGAAAGAAAAAGCTTTGACTTTGGAACCGATAGAGTCACAAACGGAAAAAGAAGTGGGCAACTGGAATTTCAGTACTACCGTAAGTATTAAAGATAATCTGGTAAATAAATATACCGTGAAAGGAAGCCAATTCTGCCAGCCGTTGCTGGAGTTTTCCGGGGCATGTGCCGGATGTGGGGAAACACCTTACTTAAAACTAATTACTCAGCTTTTCGGAGACCGCATGATGATTGCCAATGCCACCGGTTGTTCCTCCATTTGGGGAGGTCCGGCTCCGGCTATACCCTTCTGCACCAACAAAGAAGGTAAAGGCCCGGCTTGGTCCAATTCCCTCTTTGAGGACTGTGCGGAATTTGGTTATGGTATGTTCCTGGGTGTCAAACAAATTCGGAATAAATTGGCGGATTTAATGAGAGAAGCATTAACCCTGGACATTCTTCCCGAATTGAAGGAAGCATTTAACCAGTGGTTGGCAGGCAAGGACGACGCCGAGGCATCAAAAGAAGCAGCAAAGAAAATCCTTCCTTTGCTTCAGAACCAGGAACACCCAATCTTAAAACAGATTGCGGAGAGAGCCGATTTCTTGGTGAAGAAGTCTCATTGGGCCTTTGGGGGCGACGGCTGGGCCTATGATATCGGGTATGGCGGAGTGGATCACGTCTTGGCTTCCGGTGAAGATGTGAATATATTTGTTTACGATACTGAGGTTTATTCCAATACAGGAGGCCAATCCTCAAAAGCCACCCCGACTGCGGCTATTGCCAAATTTGCTGCTTCCGGCAAAAAGACGAAGAAAAAAGATTTGGGCATGATGGCCATATCTTACGGTTATGTATATGTGGCTCAGATTGCTATGGGTGCTGACTACAATCAGGCCATTAAGGCCATTAAGGAAGCGGAAAGTTATCCCGGCCCTTCTTTAATAATTGCATACAGCCCCTGTATCAACCACGGATTAAAGAGAGGCATGTCCCATGCCATGGATGAAATGAAAAGAGCTGTGGAATGTGGGTACTGGCATCTTTACAGATATAATCCGTTACTGAAAGCGGAAGGGAAAAACCCCTTCATCCTGGATTCCAAGGAACCTACCGGGAACTTCAGAGACTTTATCTTAAGTGAGGTTCGTTATGCTTCTTTAGCCCAGCTCTTCCCGGAAAAAGCTGAAGAGTTGTTTAAGAAGACGGAAGCTGATGCCAGGGAAAGATACGAGTCCTATTTAAGGTTGGCCAATGTTGAATGATTAAAGCAACTAAATCTATACCACCCGCTCAGCGGGTGGTTTTGACTGATGACAAAGTATTGTCAGCAGTTTGAACCGGGCTAAGTCCGGCTATTCTTACTTTGAATTCTGTAAAATTAAATACGGATTA
>DUPU01000162.1 GCA_012838175.1 Clostridia bacterium | reverse complement strand
GCAAGGAGCGAATATACTCATCGTAAGTCACTTGCTCGATAGAGAGGATTTTAACCTCCACTCCGATATGCAGGTTACCTGCCAAGTAGGTGGCCAACCCCCGGCAAAAATTTTCATGTATATTTAATAAAGAATTAAAATGGCCTTTAGAAAACTTGTTAGGTCTTTTAAAATCATATAATTTGACCTTTTGAGGATCGGATGCTTGTATTAGCTCTTGGTTGATGGAACCATCGGATAAAGCACTTAATAATGCGTCAATTTCTTCTTGTGATAAAACCTCACTCATGCCAATCCTCCTTCTAAATTTAATAATCAGTTAAACACAACTCTTTAGTAAAACGAATAAATAAAACTGGTAAAAAGCACGTCCTTGATTTGATTATTGCAAGTTTCATTTAAGCCCTTTAAAAGTGCGCTCCTTATTTCTTCTCTTCCTTCTGCCCGGGATACCTGAGCAATTCCTTGGCTGGATAAAACAGTGATTGTCCGGTCTGTGAGAAATGCCTGTTTTTCCTGAATAATTCTCAATGAATTTTTATCATAACCTTCCAATGTAATCTCCGTTTTCAGTGCCCCACCACCGTTTAAATTAACGGTAAATTCCCCCAGTCCAATTAAAGGTCCGGTTACATTAGGGTTATTTTCTACATGGCCGGCAGTTTGTTCCCCCCAGGGGAAGGGAATTACTTTGCTGCTGATTAATCCTGCCCCGCAAATTACCCCCAAAATAAAAACCCCGGCTATGGCTAAAAATTTCCCTGTTTTCTTCATTTAACTGTTCTCCTCCTCCCGTAACGGCAGGTTGCACTTCTTTTTATATTCAATAATCCTTTCAATAATCTCATCCAAAGACTCCCGCACCACGTATTTACGCTCATTGGTTAAAGTAAGCACCGTATCGGGAGTATCTTCCATAATCTCTATTAAATCTGAATTCAACACCAATTGCTTACCGTTAAGTCTGGTTAGGTAAATCATAACTTTCTTCTCCTATTTTTAAAAATATCGCACTTTAGAGTTTTGAGCAATTTCATCAATTACAATTTGTTCCTGCCTTAACTGTTCAGCACAATATTCCCGCCAACGCTTAGCCTTAAGTCTTTGGAATTTTTCCGTTTTTATCTTGCATTTTATTAATTCTTCTCTATGGCTCCGGACAATTTCTTCCTGCTTTTTAATCTCGAGAAGAATTTCCTCCAGCTTTTGCTTTTGATAATTAATAAAAGCATGCCACCAGGCAAGATTTTCAGGTTCTGAGCGGCAAGCCCTTTCTTGTTGGCGTAAAGCCATGCGGGCGATTTCCTCTTCTCTTTGATAAACTTCTTCCATTTGCCGGAGTTTATTAATTTCCCGAGCCAACAGCTCCCAGCACCTGTTAAGCTCGTGTTTGGCTAATTTTAGATTTACTTCCATGCGAAATTTAAAACCCATATATCCCCACTGCCTAAAAAAAATAATTTTTAATGAAAAATCCCTTTCATTTGAGCCAACATCATAGAAAAATCCACCTTTTCTTCGATTCCCTGGCAAAGGAAATTATTAATTTTTGCAATATATTTTAAAGCATTATCAATGTCTTCACTGGAGCCTCTGACATAAGCACCGATATCAATTAAATCCTTGGCATCATGATAAACCGCCAAATGCCGCCGAATCCGGCCGGCTAATGTCAAAGTCTCTTCACCTGCCACCTCGTTCATCAACCTGCTCACAGAGTGTAAAATATCTATAGAAGGGTAGTGATTTCTTGCTGCAATTTCTCGGGAAAGCACGATATGACCGTCTAAAATTCCCCTCACCGCATCGGCAATTGGTTCATTAAAATCATCTCCGTCAACCAGCACCGTATAGATACCGGTAATACTTCCTTTCTCTGACATGCCCGCTCTTTCCAAAAGTTTTGGCAACAAGGCAAACACCGAAGGGGGATATCCTCTGGTGGCAGGAGGTTCACCGATGGTCAAGCCGATTTCCCTTTGAGCCATGGCAAAGCGGGTAACAGAATCCATCATTAATAAAACATCTTTTCCTTGGTCACGGTAATACTCAGCAATTGCCGTTGCTGTTAAAGCCGCTTTTAAGCGAAGCAGTGCAGGCTGATCCGATGTGGAAACTACAATCACAGAGCGGGCCAGGCCCTCCGGACCTAAATCCTTCTCAATAAAATCCCTTAGTTCCCGTCCCCGTTCTCCCACCAGAGCAATTACATTTACGTCAGCTTCTGTGTTTCTGGCCATCATCCCTAAAAGAGTGCTCTTGCCCACTCCGGAACCGGCAAAAATGCCCATACGCTGACCTTTGCCCAAAGTAAGCAGGCCGTCAATAGCCCGTACCCCTACAAAGAGGGGCTGGGTAATACGGGGTCGGGACAGAGCATTAGGAGGAGTATTATTTATTGGATAACTAACAGCCTGTTCTATACTGCTTCCGTCCAAAGGCCGGCCTAAGCCATCCAAAATCTTGCCTAATAGATTAGGGCCGATGGCCACAGAGAGTTTGCGATTCTGAGGTAATACACTGTCCCTCAGGGCTACCCCTTCCAAATCACCTAACGGCATCAAGAGAGTCTTGGTATCTCTAAATCCTACCACTTCTGCAGGGATGATTATTCCTCCCCGGGAAGAAATAATATGGCAATAATCACCTAAGCTGGCTCTTGGCCCGTCCGCTTCCACCATTAAACCGGTTATTTTTGTTACTGCCCCGAACACTTTAATGGGGTCAACATTTTCAACTGTTTGAACCAGCTGCTGCCAATTGACCATCTTCCAACTCCTTCAGTAATGCTTCACGAATTGTGTCTAATTGGGAATTAATTTGGCCGATAAAAAATCCTTCCTTACTTTCCAGATAAGTATTGCCTTTTTCCAGGCCAGAATCTATCCCAATGGGATAATTAGGCTTTATCTCTTCAGGAAGTTCCTGAAGCCATTTATAATCTTCCGGGGAAACGTAAATTTTAAATTTCTCAACCTTATCCGCAGCTATAATTAACTTTTGGATAATACTTAAAAGTATCCCGGGATCCAAGTCCAAAGAAACCCCGATAATTTTTTCACTGATTTTAATACTTAAGTCAATCAGTTCTTTTTCCGTTCGTTTTAATTCCCGAAAAAAAGCACTTTGGGCAAAATCCAAGTATTTCTTCGCCTGTTTTTGCATTTCCAAGGCGGTTTTTTTGGCTTTCTCCATTCCTTCTTCATAACCCTTGGTTTTGGCTTCGGCGGTAATTTTGGCCCTTAGCTCCTGCTCCAATTCCTGTTCCAGTCGTTTACGGATTATTTCTCTCTCCGCCTCTGCCGCCTTAATAATCTCCGCCGCTTTTTTCTGGGCCTCCTGGATTAAAGTTTGTCCTTTGATTTCCGCTTCCTTAAAAATTTGAGCCTCCCTCTGCTTATTGCTTACCATAATTTTAAGATGAGGATGGCTTATGTCCTGAGAAAGCTCTGAAGAATGATAAGATACCGGATCTAAGAATTTCGGAGTATGCATTTTTACGGAAGCACTTTTTAAAATATGTTTCTTAGTAAATGATTTCATCTGAACCTCCTCTTGAAATCACAATAGCACCGGCCTCTTCCAACCTGCGAATAACTTTGACAATTCTTTGCTGAGCTTCTTCCACTTCCCGCAGCTTAACCGGTCCCATAAATTCCATATCTTCCTTCAGCATCTGAGAAGCACGGGCAGACATATTTTTGAAGATCTTGTCCATCACAACCTGGTCTGCCCCCTTTAAGGCCAAAGCAAGTTCTTTGTTTTCCACTTCTCGGAGAATCAGCTGCACAGCCCGATCATCCAGCAGCACAATATCGGTAAAGACAAACATTTGTCGTTTAATCTGTTCCGCTAAATCAGGGTCTTCCACATCAAGTACATCCATTACATTTTTTAGAGTGCCGGGATCCGTTCGGTTCAACATGTCCACTACACTTTGAATCCCACCGGTAGAACTATAGTCCGTCGGTGCCAAATTGGATATTTTATGCTCCAGAACTTTTTCAATTTCTTTCAGCACTTCAGGGCTGGTTCTTCCCATTAAAGCCACTCTTTTCGCTACATCGGCCTGCATTTCCGGTTCAAGACTGCCCAGTAAAATTGCTGCCTTTTCTGCCGGCAGATGAGTCATGATCAAAGCAATAGTCTGGGGATGCTCCCCATGAATGAAGGATAAAAGCTGTTTTGGATCGGAACGGCGCACCAGGTCAAAGGGGCGCATTTTTAAGGAGGCGGAAAGTTTGCTGATGATTTCAAAGGCTCTTTGTTCACCTAAAGCCCGTTCCAAAACTTCCCGGGCATACTCAATGCCGCCTTTGGCAATGTAGTCATTGGCAATACACATATTATAAAACTCATCTAAAACCAATTCCCTATGTTTCTCCGATACCTTTCTGATATTAGACATTTCCAAAGTAAGCTGTTCAATTTCCGCCTGACCTAAATGCCTGATTATTTTCGCTGATTTTTCCGGTCCTAAGGCAATCAATAATACGGCAGCTTTCTGCGCACCTGATAATTCCGCCACTTTTTACTGCTCCTCCACCATCCAAGATTTAATCAATCTGGCAACCTCATCCGGGTTGTTATCAATATATTTATCAACTTCTTTTCTAAGTTTTTCTCTTTCAATTTCCGCTTGGGTTTTTATCCGTTTTTGCGCTAATTTTAACTCCACTTCCTGTTCCAACAGGCGTTGAGCTTCTCTCTGGGAAGCCAATAATCGTTCCGCTTCTTTTAAGGTAACCGGCTGGGACCCTTCCTGTACGGAAAGTATACTGTTCTCTGCCCCGCTTTTTTTCTTGCGGCGCAGCCTTAAAATCAAAAATATAAGAAACAGCAGCAATAAAACCAAGCCGGAGCCGAGCTGGATATATTGCATAATTTGTTCTTGGTGTGCGGCAGCGTCTAAAGCCGATTGTCGTTCTAAATCATATGTTTTATTAAAAGTAAATCTGGCTACCTGAATTTCATCCCCTCGATCCCGATCAAGCCCCACAGCGGAAGCCACGATTTTTTCCATATCGGGGATTTGATGTTGGCTAATACTTTCGGCATCAGCCATAATAGAGACAGTTAAACGTTTAATCTGCCCCGGACTTATTATAGTTTCATTCTGGTACACATCCGGCTGGAAGTTTTCCGTCCGGCTGCTCCTTTCTGCACGGGAAGTTAGTCCACCGGGCCCCGGAGTATTATATGCCGTATTAGCATCTGTTCCCGGAACTCCCCCATCAGTTGAATCATTTTGTGTAGTTTCCGTAATCTCTTCCCTGCTTAGAATTGCTCCTTCTTCATATGTCTCGCTTACAATTTTGGTTTGGTCAAAATTTAAAGTTGCATGGGCTCTTACCACCGTTGTCCCGATACCGAACACCTTATCCAGCATAGATTGGACAGATTTCTCAATATTACTTACCACTTCTTGCTGGTACTGAAGCTGCTTTGTGGTCAATCCCTGTGAATCCCCATTTGAGCCATAAGCATTCGAAAGAACCTTTCCGTAGGTGTCTACCACGGTAACATTTTTCGCATCTAACCCTTCCACCGAATGAGAAAGTAAGTTTATGATTGCTTCTACCTGGTCTTCCCCAATTTTTGCTCCATAAAGGGGTTTAATGGTTACAGCGGCGGTAGTATCCTTCTGCGCCTCTGCAAATAAAGATGGCTGGGGAAGAACAATGTGAACCCTGGCATATTCTATCCCGTCCAAGGTTTGAATGGTTGTTTCCAACTCGTTTTGTAAACCCAGCAGAAAACGCAGCTGCCGATCCTCCTTGGTTTCCCCTAAACGCATTTGGTCAAGATTCTCAAAACTAAAGGTACTGGCCTCGGGGAGCCCGGCATTTGCTAATTCCAATCGTGCTTGGGCCGCTTCCTTTTTCGGCACCAAAATTGTGGCTCCGTTATTCTCCAACCGATACGGTATATTCAACTCTCGCAGTTCGTTAGTAATAGCTCCCGCCTCAGCAGCTGACAATTTATTAAACAAAGGAATGTATTCAGGCCTGCTCGCCCAGGCAATTAATATCAATAATACCGTGGCCACCAAAAGCGGCGCCGAAACCAAGACAACTTTTTGCAGACGGGTATACTTTTGCCAGTGCTTTCGAACTAAGTTTTGTAATTCAGTCCAAGAAAGATTCAATTATACCGCCCCTTAAATCTGCATTCTCATGATTTCCTGATAAGCATTGATTACTTTATTGCGCACAGTTACAGCTAAACTGAGAGACAAATTGGCTTTTTCCAAAGCAATAACCGGTGTATGTAAATTATCAACCTCTCCGGTAATTAACGCTAGACTTGCTGCATTACCTTCTTCTTGAATTTTTTCTAAAGTATTTAAGGCATCTTGCAGAAAGGCGGTAAAACTTTTACCGTCATCTTTTAATTTATTACCTAACTCAATATTTTTCAGCTGAGGGAGATGGTCGATTGGTTTAACAGGAATCAGCTCTATCATTTACCCTTTACTCCTTCCCAATTTCTAAGGCTTTGGCAGCCATGGCTTTACTGGCATTTAACGCTGTAACATTAGCTTCGTACGACCTGGAGGCGGAAATCATATCAATTATTTCCGTAACAATATTAACATTAGGGTAGCGCACATAGCCCACCGGAACCCCGGGTTCAGCTTCCCGGACCGCATCGGGAGAATCCGGGTCATACTCTAACCGTAAGGGAGATGGGTCCTCCCGGATAGCCGCCACTTGCACCCCTTCACTGGAAAGACTTTGTTTAGCCTTTCCCAACCATGTGGAAAACTGATGTGAAGACGGCCGGGATTGAAAGACAGTGACCTGCCTCCGATAGGGAACGGGGTTGCCGGCAGGTGTGGTTTGACCTGTATTGGTGGTATCCATATTGGCAATATTATTAGAAATCACATCCATCCTTAGCCTTTGGGCGGTTAAAGCCGATGCGCTAATATTCATGCCTGTGAAAATCCCCATAAATTAACCCTCCTTTAATTTTTATTTATACCCCCATAAAAAAATTGTCTTTCACGAATAATCTATTAAAGCCAAAAGATACACCTATTAACGGAATAAAGGCAATTAATTTGCTAAAACTAATCTAATATGAAAGGCTGTAATAAGAAAAAAAGCCGTGGGTTACCACGGGCAACTTTAAAACAGCCCTTGGCAACCCGACCACCATGTCAAACTAAGTTGATTTAGGCTCGTTGGCTTTGCGTCCCTGTTTTTCAACAGGTTTGCCTTTTTCTAGCTTGCTTTACACAAATAGTTGCAATAGTTTTTAATATTAAATTTTGCCTTGGTTTTAACCATGGCTTTGAATGATTCAGGCAAGAAACCCCTTGAAAAAAATTCTTCTTACCCATGACACCCCACAAAAAACCATAATTGAAATGTTATTCGACATAAATTATGTAAATTCCTCTAAAAAATACTCCTTTTTTTAAAATTTACAAAACAAATTGACCATAAAAAATTTACATAGATTTTTTGGGCGAATTAAATATTAATAATATTTATATCTCAGTAATTTCATATTGTCCAGGTAATATTTGCCTAATTATTAAATAATTTCCCGAGTTATGTCGGAAAATTATTTTTCTTTATCTATAAACCTTGCTTCCTGACAGAATTGATTTTGATAAACCTTTTTCAATTGCACCCCGGATTTTATGCGATATAATTCCAACTTCACCGCCTCAATCTCCGTTTTCAACAATTCTATTACTTGGCGGTCCATTTCTAACATTTTATGCATGGTTTCCCTTAATTTTTTCTCAGTTGCATGCAATTCCTCAAGCTGGTTTTCCGTAAAAAAACCGGCCAAATTTTTATAGGAAAAATCCTCTATTCCCAGCAAGTCAACTATTTTTTCCCGCAGTTCTGCTGATTCTTCCCCCCTCTGCCGGAGTAAGGTTAATTGTCGATCCCGGGTTTTAGCCAAAGCGGTTAACTGCTTTTCAATTAAATCCGACCTTATTTCTTCCTTAACCTTACCTTCCGGGTCGTCCTTCACCTTTCCGGCAGAATCCGGAAATAACTCATTTCTCTTTTGTGCCGCTGTCTTGCCTGTTTCTGTTTTTAACAGCTTTTCCAACTCTTCAGTCAAACTCAATTGTTCTTCCAGTTCTAAAATATCCTGTTGGTAGTTGGCTATTAACTTATCCAGCAAAGCCTGCATTATTTTACCTCCGCCTGGCAAATGCGGGCGGCTTCCGCCCAAACATCCCGAAAGCTTCGAAAAAACCCTATCACCGGCTCAAGTAGGTCCGGGTCTTTCTTAATATTGGCTTGAACCGTTTGCTGATAATAGAAATTATATAATTGCCGGAGATTAACTGCTATTTCACCGCCTTGCTCCATATTTAAAGTGTTGTCTAATTCCAAAATGATTTCTTGTGCCTTGACCAGGTTATTATGGGCTGCCTCATATTTTTTTTCCGCTAAATCTTTTTGCCCCTGCAGCAAAAATTTAACGGCCCCTGAATAAAGCATAATCAGCAACTTGGCAGGCGGGGCAGTTTCAACGGCATTTTGCTTGTAAACAGCCTGAGGATTTAAATAAGCGGCACTGGAATAACTCATCAACTTCATTCCTCCATCCTGAACTTCTTAATTACCTTTCAGACAGGCATTAGTCATCATTTTTATATAAATTCATAGCCTTAATCTGATTGGACAGCCATTGTCTTTCTGCATCTAAAGCAGCCAACATGGTTTCCAAGGAGACAAATTGCAGCCGGACTCTCTCGGCATAAGCCTCCACCCGTAGATTAAAATCTTCGATTTCTTTTTTTACCTGATCAATCTGTTTTTGATAATTCTCCTGGGTTTTGGCCAGACTCCCCTGATACATAACCAGGGGATGCAGATATTCTTTTAAAATATTGGCTAATCCCTCAGCCCGTTCAGTGCCTGTGCTTTCTTTGCGAGGCGTAATTCCCCCTGCCCGGGCTCCAAATAGATTGGCCACGGAGTCGGCATGTTCTGACAAAGCCTTCCGGAATTTTGCCGTATCGAATTCCAGCAGTGCACTCTTGCCAAAACCTGCTCCGGAAGTGGAAATTCCCACCTCCCCAAGGCTTTGGAAATGTTCCCCCGGATTGTTCAGATTTCCTCCCAATATGCTGCGCAAGCGGCTTTGAATACCTTGGAGTATGGGATCCCCGAAAAGGTCACCTTTAATTTTGGTATCAGCATCATATTTCACCTTTGTTTCAATAAAGGCCATCACCGAATTATATTGGTCCACAAAGGCTTTTACGGCGGCCTCCGCTTCCTGATAATTGGGGGACACCTTCACCGTAACGGTGGTGTCGGGGGCTGCTTTCAGGAGATTTAAGGTTAAACCCGGAATGGCGGAAGTTACCTGATTGGTAGAACCGGTAATTTCATCAATCCCGTTTATACTTAGCCGGGCATCTTGGGCTGCCTGACTGATATTTAAAATATCTTCTCCGGAGATTTCATCGATACTCAATATCCCTAAAGAATGCAGCACATTCCCTTCCACTTCATGAAAAACAGCCG
>DUPU01000161.1 GCA_012838175.1 Clostridia bacterium | reverse complement strand
TCCTTCCTGACAGTTTCCTGTCTTTTATTATATCAGGTTCACTTAGATTATCGGAAATTTTGTCTAGTTTTATGGGTACATTATAGGTCAGCATGATCACAGGAAGCTGACGGAAACAGGGATTGGCTCTAATTTGCTTCAGTGTTTCCAGACCGTCAATTCCAGGGAGAAGTATATCAAGAATAATGACATCGAAAGGTGAAATACTTAAAGCGGCCAGGGCTTTTTCACCTGAATCAACGTGAGTTACCTCAAAACCGTTTTGCTTAAGGGCGGCTTCTACCAATCTTCTAATGTTAATATCGTCATCTACCACCAGTACTTTCTTCCGAGACATTTGACGACCCCCATAATTAACAAAAGCTTTCATAGAAATATTCTACCATAAAACTGCATAATATGGCAAATTTTTCACTTTTTTTAGATAATCAGCGGGCAAAACCCTGGCAGATTTGTCCATCTTTGTAATAAATGGAGGTGTTGCTTAAAACACTGGTGACAGGTAAATTTAACTTTCCTATTACAATTGTAGTTCCCGGATAAATAGTTCCGGTGCAAATAATACGTCCGTAACCCTTATTACGAATCAACTGGGCAATATCCGCCAATTCTTTCCGGGCTTCTTCCAGTAACTTTTTATTAGTATCATATTTAATCCTGATGCTGTCTAAGACTTGCTTTTTTTCCGGAGTCAGCCGCCCGCGGGCTTCCAATTGACTAAGCAGTGTTACAATGGGATCTAAGTTTTTTATTTGTTTTTCCAATTCCGGCACCTGGGCCAGCAGTTCCTGCTGGCGCTCAATGATTATGGGGTCGGTGCCAAGCTCCAATCTTGTTTTAACATATGAAACTGATCCAATTGTATGAGCCTCAATATTTTCGCCGACGATACAGCTGCCGCCGATAATTCTGGCTATTCTTCCCTCTACTTTAAGGTTTTTGCCGCATTTTACATTGCTGTTTAGAATATTCCCCGCTTTAATATTCCCCTTGACAAAAACATTGCAGTTTTGGATAAACTTGCTTTCTAAATCGCCTGAACAATATATATCGCTGCCGATGATACCGCTTTGCAGTTTTATATTGCCGCCGGCTTTAATGGTGGCGGTATCCACTACTCCGTCCACATTAATGTTTTTGTCGGATTCAATGATAAATCCGGGCAATACCATACCATGAACAATTAAATTGCCGCTAACTTTAATATTGCCGGTAGAATTATCCACATTTCCGTCAATATAGAATGTATCGGTAACATTAATCTTGTAACCGTCAAATTCAGCGTGCCCGTCTATTTTGGCTAAAATGGCCGTGCCGTCTTTACTAAATTCGGTATTTTTTCCTGCATAAGAGGGTACCTTCCGGCCTTTTTTCGGAAGCAATACTTTACCTTGGACCGTAATACCCGCAGTGCCTTCCGTAGGCAAGGTAATCTTGCATAACACCTGACCCTGCTTTACATTTTCAACCAGCCCAAGGTCTCTATAATCTACAGTCCCGTCTTCTTTCACCTTTGGTTTTAAATTCTTTTTTTCAGTATTAATAAGGAATGTTGCTGTTCCGTCTGTACCGTGGACTGGAGCAAGGCCGCTGGCAATAAGGATATTATTATTATAAATTGGTTCTTTGGCCAGCTCATTTAGTTTTTCCATATTAATGTTATAAGAAACCCCTTGGCTTTCCAGAGCTTTTTTTAAAGCTTCGAGAGTCGGAGGGGCACCGCCGTTACCGGGCGGTTTGATATTAAGGTAGGCTTCAAGGCCATTGTCGGTGATGTAAACATTAAT
>DUPU01000160.1 GCA_012838175.1 Clostridia bacterium | reverse complement strand
GACCGCATAGTCTTCAAGAACCGGATCACCGGCTAATTTAAGCATCTCGGCAATACTAACACCCAAAGGCACCTGAAAAGTACCGGGAGCAGCAACCGCTCCGGCCACTGTTACCCATTTTTGGGTTACAGGCCGCCCCTCCCTGGCTTCTGCTAAGTTCCATAGTGTTTCCACATTGATCACAACAACGCCCACATCTAACGGAATGCCGCTTTGGGGGATCTGTCTGCCTGTGGTTTCATATACCAAAACAACCTCATCTCCGGCAGGGTAAAAATCCCCCAGAGGCATAACCTTTAGATGAGGATAAGAGTCCAGAGCGGCTTTTACCACTTCAATCACTTCTTGATGTTTTTCCTTAATGCCAATGATAGCTTCCTTGGCCCCTAGCGCCTTACGCACCTCTTCCAACATATCGGCTAAACAGACAGTCTTGGTCCTAAGAAGGATTTTGTCTACGGAAATCAAAGGTTCACATTCCGCCCCGTTCAATATTACATATTCAACATGAGTATTTAATTTAATATGTGTAGGGAAACCGGCCCCGCCGGCACCAATTACCCCGGCTTGTCGGGCCAATTGGGCAATTTCGTTATTCATTAGTCTAAGCCTCCCCTATCATCAACCTGGCTAAATACTGTACTAGGGATTCCATTTTTCAAAAAGGGATACTGCTGCTGAAGCTATTTCCATATCCTGCTCCACCGTACCACCGCTAACGCCAATGGCACCCCATAGCTTTTGGTTCTTGATCAAAGGATAGCCTCCGCCAAAAATGACAACCTTACCGGAATTTGTCATCTCAATGCCATAAAGGGGCCGGCCTGGTTGAGCAAGTTCCCCCAAAGTATGAGTGGGCATCCTAACGGAGCCGGCAGTATAGGCCTTCTTCCAGGCAATATCGATACTTGCTAAAAGCGCTTCATCCTGTCGTTCCAGTAAAATCAAGTTACAGGCGTTATCCACTATTACGATCACCACAGGAATATTTAATTCCTTTGCCTTTCCTTGGGCATGGGCTACCAGTTTCCTGGCTAAATCCAGATTTAAGGAGTTTTTAAGGGAAATATTTAATTTCTCCAAAACCTTGTCTTTAACCAACTGGACCAGCTCTTGATCTGCTTCCGCCCGGGCGAAAACGAATAGTAAATCGGAAAGTCGATTTAAGTAGCTGATAATTTCCTCCCGAACTCCTTGTTCTTCATTTAAACGCACAACCAGCCTTTCCGCTCGGCGTACGATAGCGCGGGCAAGATCTAAAGCACCGCTTCCCCCTGTTCCTCCGGGTAAGACAAAGGATGATAGTTTTGGCCGGCCTTCCGTCAATTGATCAATTTCTTTTTCCAAAAGACTGATGTCGTTCTTTTCCACCTTAGTTTTTAGTTTTTTAATGCCTTCTGGAGTACTGGCCAATTCAGCAGACAATATTTGAAGTTTTTTTTGGATAGCAAGTATTGATTCTTTCATAGCCTGATTCTTTATCAGACCCCGGGCCATCCCTAAACAGGAATTTGCTTCGTCTACCGTACCGTAACACTCTACCTGGAGGGATGACTTTAACACCCTCTTGCCCCCCAAAAGAGAGGTTTCACCATGATCACCCTTTTTTGTATAAATTTTCATCTCATTAAACCTCCATGGTATCGACTATACCGACAATTGCCGCATCTATCGGGGCATCTATGCCCAAAGCCGCGCGGGCTGTGCTGCCCTTGACTACGAGAACCACTTCTCCGATGCCTGCTCCCACGGCATCAACGGCTACCACCATGGTATCCTTCTCTTTACTGTCGCGAACCAAGGGACAAACAATTAGTAATTTGGATCCTACTAATCTAGAGTCTTTTTTTGTTGCCACCACATTGCCGATAACTTTGCCAATGTACATAGTTAAATCATTCCTTCCCCCATGGAAACGTTGAATACAGCGGACGATTCTTAATCGCCCTACACAAGCTTTCTTGTAGGCAAACGATTCTTAACCGTCCTGTAACCCTTTATTACAACAGCCCATTAACCTACAATAATGTTTATACCCCGTCTTTCGGCCACATCCCGGGCCGCAGGCGTAATCAATGTATTTTTACCTACCCTAAAAGTCGGTCCCTGGCACAATGAGATATCGGCAGCACTTAATACCCGCTTATTAAAAATCAAGCCTTGGTTTTCGGAAGAAGGGCCATAATCCCATTCTTCCTTTGACCTTCCTCTGACAACTGAGGCCAGGTTTTCTGCATCAACTAGGTTGATGCCATAATCTCTAAGGGTTTGCAGGTTTTGAGCAAAAAGACGATTGTATTTTTGATTTCCCTGGTTCATGCCCAATTTAATCCGTACAGGATTATCCAGGTCACAAGCATTTTGAGCTGCGATTACCGGTTTACCCAGTAAAAGAGCCTGCATAATTAAGGTGGTAACCAGATTATCAGCGATACCTGAGGCAACCTTAGCGGCAGAATTAAGAGTTAGGACAGGAACCAGCAATATATCCGTATTTCTCAGCAATTCCCCTGGTTTTAAGCCGTTTTTTTCAGTGTATATGGGTATATGCCCCAGTTCTCCTTGCAGCTGCTCCACTCCAAGAACCTTTTCCGCTGCCGGGGAAAGTACCACCTGACATTCATAACCCGCTTCACTTAAGGCTTTAAGTTCCTTACTGGCCTCTTTTGCCCCTATGGTTCCTCCGCAAAAAAGTGCCAATATCCTTTTTTCATTGGGTGAATTAATTTTCTTCAATACCTCTTCCACTATTTTTTCTATCAAAGCATTATTATCCATTTTTATCCCTCCCTGCATGATAAAGCAATGCCTAGTGGGGTTACCATCATGGGCATGTTTGGAAGATAGGTGGGAATACCTAATTCTTGTTCTATTAATCTAATAAAGCCGGGAAAACTGCATGTACCGCCGACAAAATATAAACCCTTTGCCTGATAACCGGCTAAATGACGGCGGATAATGGTGGCGATTTTCTCAATTACCGGACGGACAATGGGAAAAAGCATCCTTTGGCACTCCGGATCGCACTTCATCATTTCCGCCTCTTCAATAGATGTTTTATAGTGGCCTGCTATGACCAAATCAAATTGAAAACCACCTGTTGGTTCATCCCCTGTGTATATGACTTTCCCATTTTCCAGAATAGAAATCCCGGTAGTTCCGCCTCCCACATCCACCACTACCCCATCCCGAAAACCCAGTACCAAGGAGGCAGCTGTAGGTTCGTCAACAATTTTCTTTACTTCCAAACCAGCAGCCTCTAAAATATTTCGGGTAACTTTGATGTTTCCCATCTCCGTTCCCGGCGGAATAGCGGAGGCACCTATGTCCGGTTTCCTGCCTAAACGCCGGGAGAGAGACTCTATATGGCTTTGTACTATATGAACTGCCTCAAAATAATTAACAATAATGCCTTCTTTAACCACACGCGCACGGGTTATTTCCCCGGCCAGGGGTACACCGTCCCTGTCAACTGCAACACTTACCACATTAGCCGTTCCTACATCTACCCCGATAAATATAGGACCCTCTGTTACTAAGGCAGGTTGAGGAGAAATGCAACCGGCCAAAATATTGATCAGCCCATTGGCTTCCTCAAGGTGATTTGCTGAATATTCTACGATTTGATGTACTGTCCCGATCATTTCTTCCCACCCTTATAATGAATACAATTGACATGTGGTTCACCTTTTTGACGCGGGCATTGAGGATCATTGCAGATATTGCAGGTAGCAGTCTTAGTAGTCTCTTTAGTCTTATCTTCAGCAGACTCAGATACAGGTTTAGGTTTTGGGGATTCAGGTATGCTGTCTTCACCCGAATCATTTTCCGGTAAAGCATCGTTTTCCGGACCTTCTGTTTCTTCTAAAGTGGTGGTTTCAACTAACTCCTCGCCGGCTTCTAAAATTTTATTTTCTGATTCCGGGACAGTTTCCACCGGCCCATTATCTTTTTTTTCTTCTTTTTGTTGGATAGCCGGCACATTATCCTTGCTCAGAATAATCTTATCCAGATCATAGTGGGGACGGGGAATGATAATTTTACTTACTACTTTTCCTACCTTGGCAGCGGCTGCTATTCCTGCTGACACCCCAGCTTGAACGGCTGCAACATTGCCGCTTATTTTAACGGTAATCATACCTCCACCCCTGGATAGCTCATATCCTATTAGTTCAACATTTGCAGATTTTACAGCCGCATCAGCACATTCAATAGCCGCTGCCAAACCAACCGTCTCGATTACTCCAATTGAGTCTAATTTTGCCACGGTGAATTCACCTCCTCATTACCCACGGAAAAATTATTTGAATCCTCTTATGACCTAAGGTTAAAACCATCAACAAGCACACAACGCTGGGTCCTGGTAAATGTCCGGGGTGACGTTAATCCCTCACCGGTAGGTCCGGCAATGGTCATAGCAGTATAGCCCTCACCGCCGTTTCCCACGCCGCTGTAGGAAGGCCCGTTTTTTACAAAAATTGTGGTGCTGATAGCCCGGGCAAATCGGGTCATATTATCCACATTTTTCGAATGCATGATTGCCGTATGTCGATGACCCCCCTCAATACATACTGCTAGTTCAATTCCTTCATCTATATTCTTGATGCGAATAATGGGCAGTATGGGCATAAGGAATTCTTCCATTACCGTAATATGATCAGCAGCTACTTCATAGATAATAACCTTAATATCATCGGTCACATTAATCCCCATAGCATTCAAGATAACAGAAGCATTTTTACCGATAAATTCCTTATTGACCTCTCCTTCCGGGGTAGTAACCAATTTTGTCAGTTTATCAATATCCTTCTTGTCCGTAAGTAAGTAGGCTCCATTCTTTACCATTTCAGAAATCAACTGATCGGCAACTTCTTCCATAACCAATACTTCTTTTTCACCGATACAATTGATATCATTTTCAAAACTTGCTCCATTAACGATATCTCTGCCTGCTTTAGGTATATCTGCCGTCTCATCAACTAGCACCGGGGGATTTCCCGGTCCGGCACAAATTGCTTTCTTTCCGGAGGATAAAACTGCTTTCATTACACCCGGACCGCCTGTAGCCACTAATAGGCTGATTTTTGGATGTTTCATGATTTCCGATGCCTTTTGTAAAGTCGCCTCCCGGAGAGATACCACTAAATTGGGCGGGCCTCCACATTCTGTGATAGCTTGGTTTATGAGTTCTACAACCTTAGTGGTTGTTTTTTTCGCAGCGGGATGAGGACTGATAACCGCACTGTTGCCGGCTGCAATCAAACAAATGGCATTATGCCATACCGTTTCCGAAGGAGCAGTGGAAGGTGTAATACACCCGGCCACCCCATAAGGAAGGCTTTCCACTAAGGTTATGCCGTTATCACCGGTGAACACTTGGGGCTGAATATCTTCAATGCCCGGTGTTTTTTCCAGTGCTAGATGGTGTTTTTGCACCTTATGTTCATATCTTCCCATCCCGGTTTCTTCTACTTCCATCCTGGCTAATAACTCCACATTTGCCAAACCGATTTTACGAATCCCTTCGATGATCTTGCCGCGCTTTTCCAAACCAAGCTGTAAAAGCTTTTTCTGAGCGACAAAGGCCGCCTCTACGGCTTCATCAACCTCTTCAAAAATTCCGTTATTTCCACCAGATTGTGCCTTAATATCTTGGGAAGCATTACATTGATTAAGACGCTGCCTAATCTGTTCCGTAATCGCTTTAACGATTACTTCTGTTTCCATCGCCATCGCACAGCACCTCCGATGCTCAATAGTTACTTAAAAAATCAACCGAACTAAATCTCCGTTTTTCATATTTGCCGCATTCGCTTCATCCACATCCAAATGAATTTCGGCAATAAAATTATCATGCAGTCTAACTTTGACTTTATTAAACACCAAAGATCTATCCCCATCGAATTCCACTGAAAAGATATCCCCGTCTTTAATACCCAGCTCCTTCCCTTGGCTGGTACTCATATGAATATGGCGCCAGGCGGCAAACACAGCATTACAATTAGTGATGGCTCCTTTTGGCCCTACAATGGATAAACAAGGGGATTCTCCCAAAACACCGGAATCCCTGATGGGGACTTCCCCAATACCTAGGGTAAATCTGTCAGAAAGGAGAATTTCCACTTGGGTATGAGGCCTGGGAGGCCCAAGAACCCGCACTTTGTTAATGGCTCCTTTGGGACCGACTAAAGTAACCGTTTCCTCCGCCGCATAATGTCCCGGCTGTGAGAGCTTTTTCATAACATGGAGTTTATAACCTGGCCCAAAGAGTTTTTCCACATCCGGCTCCGACAAATGAACATGACGGTTGGAAACACCTACGGGTATCATCACATTTTTAAACTTGTTATGTTTTTCCAAAATAATCCTCACAACCTCTCTTGCTATTTCTTCATGATTTAGATTTAGCTGCACCGGCTTTTCCTCCTTATGTTAAAGATTATTAACAGCGTTTTGTGCCTCTTCGAATTTCAGAAAAGGGATTCCTTTGAATAACCTGGCCGCATTTGCACCGATTATTTTCCCCACACTGGGATTCTTTTGGGCGGAAACCTGAAGCACCGGTCTGTTTACAGGCATCTTGAAATGACAGATCGTTACGACCCCGTTTTTATCAACACCCACTCCAATACCTAATAAAGAAGAGTCTGCTGCAATTCTGGCCAATTCCATACTGTTACCGGAGCTGCTAATAAGATAGGCCGGCACCTGTTCTTCCTCAATACCTTGCTCAACCTTTGACACAATCCTCATATCTGCCCCTGATTCCTGGCAAATTACAATACTCAAGGCATCTTTTTGACTAATTTCTTGCTCCATAATCAATTACTCCTATTTTTCAAATTATTGTAATAAGAAATAACTAATCCGGTAGCAACGGCATTCCTTGGTCCCATGATGCCGCGGATATTGGCCCGTCCGGCGACAATTTTATAACCGGCCAAAGCTTCCGTAATCATTTCCGGTACTTCAAAGTCCAAAGCCGAGCCCCCGACAATGGTGACAAAATCCAGCAGGCGGATATTATCATGGGGTGCAATGCGCTTTAATGCTCTGATAGTATTGGTCACAAAAACTTTCCTTTTCGCCTCCCGGCGTACTGTTCTAATTCTTTCCATGGAATGTTCTGTTTCAATAGGCTCCATTTTATCTCCGTTCAACACTACCACCCGGGAAAAAACGCGGGGCTCCAGAGGCTCTTTGAAAAATTTGACGGAACCGTCTTCCATACGGATATGAAACAAGCTTTCCACCTTTGCCAGAGGATGACATTTAATGTCTTCCGCCAGTATCAAACTATCCAGTCCTAGTTCAGCTTTGATTAACATGGTAACCATATCACCGGCACCGGCTAAATGGGTATAATAGATCTCATCCCGTGCGGTAATGAGAGCCGCATCCGTTGACCCACCGCCAATATCCACAATAGCCAGCGGTTTGGCACTCCCCGGTGTGGTCAATGCCCCCAATATGGCCATATTTGCTTCCACACCTTCGATCTCCACTTTCACATTAATAATTTTTTCTAATTCTTCAGCAATCTGCTTAATGGGCAGTTGATTGGTTTTTACCATCGCAGCAAGCCCAACGGCACTTTCTAAAGCAGATTCACCGGCCACTCCCCCGGTGACAGCCTTCGGTACAAAGGTATCTACCCCTAAGATGTCCTGAATGGCCATGGTTTCAATGGGTTGGTCCGTAAGGTTACTCATTACGGCACGCACCCGTTCCAACATACCGCCTACATTAGTGCCCGGTTCACCGCGGACATCTATTATGGGCCGAACTTTTTCCGTGGACTGCATAATTTCATCGGCACCGTCTTCAATGTCTACTTCCGCCTTATGGCGCTGACCAAAAATCTGCAGTTTTCCGGCCGGAATGCGCCGCGCTTGCACATCACCTTCAGGAGTTTTGATGACAACGGCAGATCTATTGCCGATCAAAGCCCGGGATATAGGCACTACCATTTTCGTTTCCTCAGGGTCAAGGTTAAATACCGTTGCAATACCGAATGGATTAGACAAGGTTTCTATTGTCTTACCGCTTTCCGCTACTTCCACGGCAGCGGGCATGCCCACAGGAACTTTGTCGATAAATTTAACTTCGTCTACAATGGGAATAGTGTTTTTTAGGCGATTATTGATTAAAACACCATCATTATTTTGCACAATCAATCCGGCTACTTTTATCCCCTGATCCACCTTGCGATTTACCACTGCTGCCACATCCGCAAAATCATAGCTGTCATTAACAAGGGGGATCAGCGATTCATTTCCCAGGTAATTAATAAAGTCCTTAAAGGCAATTGTTTTTCCTGTACCAAATCCAACCCCCCCAGGCGTGGAAGGATTATGCCCAATAATGGTTGATTCTGTGATAATTGTTTCCGTGATGGTTTCCATAGCAATGTCGCCGATTACCGGTGTAGCTTCATTGAGTAATACTATAGACAGATCCTTCAGTTGGTAAGGGGAATTGTCCAAGGCCTTTTCCAAAGCATTTATAATTCCCCGGATATTTTTCTTCGTTCCCTTAATCCCGGTGGTCTTATCAATCCCACTGGCAATAAACTCCAACTTTGGTCCATCTATTTTGGCAATAGCAGCCTCCGTAGTCGAGTTTCCGATATCAACTCCTGCTACTAATAACATCCTTTCACCCCCAATAAGGCCCGGAGCAAGGGGTTGAAGGTCCTTGCTCCGAAGCGCATATCAAATAAATGTCTAATCCTGATTCAACATACCGCGTTTCTCGTATACTTCAGCTGCCTCCCGGAATAATCGGGCACACTGAACGGCATTATAGTCCTTTTCCAAATGATCCGCATGTGCTAAGAGTTCATCTTTTGTGGAACGATAAGGACGTAATGAATTGTATAAAGAAAGCACTTCTTCATCGGGTATTGATGTTAATTCTATTGCTCTTCTTAAATTCTGGGCAATTTGGTTTCTGCCCATGCTTTCTGCAATTTGAGCTTGATATTCAAGGGTCTGGTTCGCAATGCTAAAGTCGGCGAAAGTTACTTCACCCTTCATCACAGCGTCCAAAGTTAATTCATCTAAGGTTTTTCCTGTGCGGCTCTTAATTAATTCTCTTCTCTTTTCCTGTAAAGGAAAATCCTTTGCCGTCAGTTTTTGACCATCGCCGGCTTTATCTTCATTGCTGTTTTTGCCTGCATTTTGTCCCATGGACTGCAGAACTTCTCTTACCATAGCTTCCAATTGTCTTTCATCCATTACTGATTCACCTCCATTTTATTTTGCGAATTTATACTCAATTTCCAGATGGGGGCCACCGATTACAACATCGCTGGTTTCCCTGTTATGAAGCAGAACAGCTACAGGCTGGTAAATAGGAAGTACTGTCTGATCTAGCAATACTTCTACAGGGATGGGGCTTTCGCCCTTAGCATATTTCGCCGCATTACGGCCGATTGCCCGATAGCGGTCCGGTGTAATCAACGGAGCTAAGGGAAACAGTTCCAGATTTGTTAAGGGGTCCAAATCCTTATGGCTAATTACGGTAGTTCCTTTGGATTGAATACCGATACCAATTCCGGATCCGGCTAGCTTAGCGGCATAGTTTGTAATAAAGCCAACGTCAGTAGTCCGGGTAATGCGCACTACTCTGGCAACGCAGCCTTCCTCTTCAATTCCAGCGATTACTTCCCTTAACACTACAGAGTGGGGAATTCTTTTTATGGTATAATGCATCTTTTTACTAAAGGCAGCACCGATACCGATAACAACTTCCTTCGGGTTTGTGCCTTTTTTGGCCGGTCCTACTTCTGTAAGAATCATATCCTGGGAATGACTCACAGCATCAGCCTTTTCTTCTTTAGGAGAGTTATTTATTTTCAGCAATACCTGCGATACAATTTCTTCTATTAATTTCGGGTTAATATCCACTTAATGACACCCCTTTCCACAAATATAAAATTAGGACTCATATGTCTTAGGATCTATTTCTTGTGGAATACTACTGATTTTCTTCCACAATTCCGTATCCTTGTTCAGGCGGTAACCCGTTCCCGGTCCCTGATAGTCGTTAATATTGTTAATAGCCGCCAAAACCTTGTTTTCAGGAGTAATAACAGCAGATGTCTGCAGATAGTCACCGGCGATTTTATGTTTCAGCATGGTTAAAATATTTTCAGCGATATCTTCAAAGCCGTTTTTAGCCAAGGCTTTCACAATATCCAAACCGGTAATGCCTTTTTTCATTATGTCTTGAGCGGCATCGATATCTGCCCGGATATTCCGAGGTGGCATGTCATCACTGCCATGGGCATAGGTAGCAGCTTCCACTTCCTCCTCGGTAATTTCCGGCCAACCCATTTCTGCGTGCAATGCCTGCATGGCGCGGGCCGCTTTATTTCTGACAGCTATGGTTTCTTCTTCTGTTACTGGTACCAAACCGCCGTTAACTACCAAGTCACGTTGCACGACCAGATAATCATCAAAGTCATTAACATCAAAGTTTGCACCGGCAAACATATTGTCATAGTTGGGTACTCCGCCGAAACCGGAGAAGATGAAGTCTGTTCCGGCAATCATTAAGGGGAAGGTACGAGCAGCACGCCTTAGGTCTGACGGCGAGAAGATTTGGTCGTTACTGGAAGCGTTTTCTAAATCACAGAGGGCGGTGATTAAGTTTTCCGAATGAACGGAACGGACTCCGCCCGGTACGCACATGGCTATACCGTTACAGCTTACGGCACCGTTTTGCAATCCTTGCACGCCGGCAGCTCTGGTAATCATGATACATTTAGCTTCCAGATACAGCATGGAACGGCCTTCGGCATAACCCATCTGTACTTCGGCACCGGAACCGGAGGTAAACCTTAATTTAAGTCCGCGGGAAGCATAACCGGCTGCCAAGAAGGTTTTGGACCAAGGAGTATCATCCCCGTCGGCAAATACTCTTTCCGTGCCGTATACTGAAACGGTTTCGGCATAAGTTGTTAAACCACGCATACCCATTTTAAGTTCAACAGCTTCTTCAACCGCATTCTGGGTGAGTAAACCCACATTAGGAGTTTGACCGCCCACTAAAAGGGCAATGGAATTTAATGCCGCAATTGGAGCAACACCGGTAGTAGCCTCAGCCTCATCAAATCCTCGGAGTCTGTTTTCAGCGGCATCAGCTGCCAATTGTACCGGATTATCCGTTCTGGAAGTGTTATGACATTGATTTCCCGGACGTTTACGTGCCCGCATCTTGTGAATTCCCATAATAATTTCAGCTTCATCCAATTCATTTACTACCTCAACAAATTTTGCCGGGGTAAATCCTTTAGCCAATCTCACTATTTCTTCACGAGGAACATTGATGTCTACGATCATCTTAGCTATTTTTACTGAATCCATAGCCATGGCTTCCTCAGCAATTGATGTATCAATGTAATAATCAGCGAGAAACTGATCGATCATATCGAAATCTTCTCGTTTCCTGCCGTCCATTTCCACAACTTTACCGTTTTCTATTTTAATGCTGGGCTTTGGATCGTTTGGTCCTTGATTTGCCGTTATCCCTTTTTCCGGCCATTCCTTTAGAAAGATATGTTTATTTATCTCCCTGGCTTTTAGTGCCTGAAATCTTTTGGTTTTAAAAGTTTTGTCTTCGTATGCCACGTAAAATCACATCCTTTCATTATTAATTACCGAATATACGGTGTCTGCAAGGATTTGGGTACATCACCCATTGTTGAAAGAAGCTGTAGACCAATTTCCCTGCCGGCCATTACTGCCTGTTTCACCGCCCCCGAATCACCGCTGACCATAATCATAAACTCATTGGAGTGACTGGTATTTAAAGCAGGTGAAGCATGCATCACAATTTCAACATTGGCCGCCTTTACCGCCGTATCCGCCATCACCATCCCGATACCGGCAGGACAGCCTACGATAAGCCCCCAAGCCTTTCCCAGAGGAGCATTAAAGAATTTGGCCAGGGCATAACTGGCTCTTGCCGTATACTGCAATTCACAGAATCCGGCATCATTCATATAAATATCACCGAAACTCCATCCCAAAGCTTGGAGGGTGATTTCCACTGCCCGCCGGGCATCGGAAACTTCCTCCGCCCCAAACACGGCCATGGTCCCATGACCAGCATTACCTTTGGTATCCCGGGGAAGTTCAAAAATAATCAGTTCCGTATTGCTTGCTTTGACCGCCTCATCGCAAGCTATGATCTGAGGACCTGCGCCGACACGGGCGCCCACAATGCCCAGAGATCGATATTTAGGATCTATGCCCAGTCGTTCCCGGATCTGCTCATCAACGTTAGCAATCACCAAACCAATGGAGTCACCGAAGGCCGTCCCGATAAATTCGGTTAAACCGCATGATGTCACGTGTTTATTGCTGCTCTCAGCCTCCTTGCCTTTTAATTTCTTTTGCACTTGATTCACCACTTCTTGGATTATCTGTGCATCTTGCATGTTTCCACCCCCGTTTTTTTTCAATAAAATTTAAGTTGTGCCCGATTTTAGGTGGTTTTAGGCAGTATTTTTTCCGTATCCGTATGAGGTCGGGGAATAACATGAATGGATACTACCTCTCCCACTTTCTGTGCGGCAGCAGCGCCGGCGTCGGTAGCTGCCTTTACGGCGCCAACATCTCCTCGAACCATTACGGTCACTAAGCCTGATCCGATTTTTTCATAGCCCACTAACACAACATTTGCCGCTTTTGCCATAGCATCGGCAGCTTCAATAGCCCCCACCAAACCACGGGTTTCCACCAATCCCAATGCTTCTTGTGCCATTTTCATTCCCTCCTTTTGTTTTTCACCTGGCTAACCTGGCGTAAGTCTTCCAGTCTTGCCTTAGCAGTTCTTAAATTCATAAGAAGTAAAGATTCTTCACTTGAATAAAGAACAAGCTTCCATCCTGAACCCTAGCCGCACTCATTTTGTCTGTCCTCTCTGCAAACAGCTTTTATTTTTCACCCCCTTAAGCTTATTAAATGGATTTATGCCCTAAGGACCTTATGTAAAGCTTTAGTGAGCTTAACCCTTCACCCGTCCTGGCTGAAACAGCATAATATGGTTTTTTCACCCCAACTTTCTCTAACACAGCCTCAGCCCAGCTTAAATTTGCTCCGACAAGATCGATCTTATTTACGACTCCCACTACGGGACGAGGAAAAGACTGAGCTATCCCATCGGGTAAATATACCCCACATTTATCAGCAGGTATGACCATGATGACAATATCCGCCTGTTGGGCTGTTACAAATAAGGCTTTATAAAAACGTGGAATTTCTAAATACTCACCGGGTGTATCAATGAAATCACCTGCAAAACCAATCATCTGTGTCTTTGATGCCTTACCCCCACCCCCTGATAAAGCATAAGAAAGAGTTGTTTTTCCGGCTCCGGACGGGCCGATAAACATAATCCGCATATTATGACTTGGTTAGTAATGCCATTTGGAAACCGAGGGAATTGGCTAAATACATGTTAGCCTCCCTCAAGGCAACTTCCACGGCACTTACCGGCCCAGTGATGACAAGAGACCCTGTAAAGCGATCCACAAACACAATATCCACTTCAGCCTCTTTTAAAGTACAATCTGCCGCAATAATTGCCGCTTCGCTTGGAGTAATGGTCATGATCCCAATAGGGGTATCTTTTAACAAACCAAGTTTTTCTGATAATTTGATATCCGGATGGGCAATTAAATGGCAAAGTGTTACCTGTTTCCCAGGCACATATTCTTGAATTACGCGGGGTGTGGCATTGGACACCGATATCACCTGTTTCTGCTTTACTGTTGATAAATAAATCTATTGAAAAATAGCTGCTTTAAATGCGCATAAGAAATTCTGAACAAAAAAAAATTATCCTCTGCCATAAGTTGTCACCGTAATGGTTTCCCTTGCTGTCTCTTTTGGCAAAGAATTTTTAAAGAATGAAGGCAAAACAAACTATTTTTGTTTTTTTACCGTGAGTTTTTTACCAAACTTTGGAAGAGTTTTTTAATAATTTAAAATAGTAAATATTTTTTGCAAAATAGATAACTTTTATTGTTATATATTTCCTTCACTGAAGGTATTTTCCATTTCTTGTTGAATATAAGTTTTATATTGTAATTTCAATTAATTCATCACACCATATATGTTCTCTTTTCTTTTCTATAGTTAAAAGAAAATAGGAAGGAGGGATTACATGATCGAATTTAATCGTAGTTTCCATTTAACTGAGGTAATAGAGATAGAATTCCTACAAGAAATTCAGGACCGTTTCTCCGAAGCGACAGGCCAAGCTGCTATAGTTGTTGACTATCAAGGTAAAACCTTGACCAGACACAGTAACTATACCCGTTTTTGCAATGAATTAAGAAAGGATCCCGAAATGTGCCGGATATGCGAAAAATCTGATGCCCACGGGGGAATTGAAGCAGTCCGTCTTCAGCATCCTTACATATATCGCTGTCATATGGGACTGGTGGAAGTGATTGTACCCATTATGGTAAATGGTCAATATTTAGGAGGCATCATGACGGGACAGGTTCTGGTAGAGGAGGAAGCTCTGGAGAAGCTAGAGCAAATTATTAAGCCTAAAATAAATATCGAAGACAACAAAGAACTGTCCGAAATGTATTCATTAGTTAAAAGAGTATCGTTACAAAAGGTTCAGGCTTCAGCCATGTTATTATTTACGATTGCTAATTATATTGCCGAAAAAGGTGCCGTAAATATTGTAAAGCAGCAACTAAATGAAAAAAGTCTTAAATTGATGGAGGAAATGAAGGTACGGGCTGATTTGGAAAACCTATTGAAAGAAACAGAACTGAAGCTGCTCCACTCACAAATTAATCCTCATTTTATCTTTAATACACTAAACACTATCAGCCACCAAGCCCTATTGGAAGGCGCAACCAAGACCCAGGAAATCATATGTGTTTTTGCCGAATTGCTACGGAGCACCCTGCGTAACATGGGCAAGATTTTTACTTTACGAGAAGAATTAAACTATATTAGAAATTATTTGTTTATAAAAGAAAAGCACTTACGTGACCGCCTAACCATAATTATGGATATAGATGAAGCTTGCCTAAATAATGAAATTCCTGTTTTTACCCTACAGCCATTGGTGGAAAACGCACTAATTCATGGTATTGAACCTAAAGAAGAAGGCGGAACACTAACTATCAAAGCTAAACAAGAAAATAGTTTTATACGATTGTCTGTAATTGACACTGGAGTAGGTATGCCTAAAGATACGGTTGATGAACTCATTAGATTAAAATCACAATACTACAAGCATATTAAACCAAAAGGAGTAGGCTTAAGTAACGTAATTTCAAGATTGCAACATCATTATGGAAGTAAATTTAAATGGAACATAAAAAGTGCGCCTGATAAAGGGACGGAAATAACCCTTTTTCTGCCTAAACGACAGACAAAGGTGGTAGATTAGATGGTAAATGTAATAGTCATAGATGACGATCCGTTGGAAGGTGAAGCGATAGATTTTATGCTAAAAAAAGAACGTCCTCATGTAAAAATGATAGGACAGGCTTTTTCGGGCCCGAAGGGGATTGACCTGGCCAAAAGATCTAAGCCGGATATCGCTTTTGTTGATATTCAAATGCCCGGTTTAAATGGAATTGCCACCACAGAACTTTTGAAAAAAATGCAACCGGAATTAAAAGTTATTATAATCAGCGCATATGATAACCCTAATTATATTCAAAATGCTTATAAACTGGGTGCTTGTAACTACCTGTTAAAACCGGTTCGTCCGAAAGAATTTTTTTCCGTTATGGATAGGTTATGTGAGGATATTACGACAATACCTGTGCAAAATCAAATAGAAAAGGCGCAAAAAAAGATAGACATAAGTGAATCCAAAGCAATTTTTAACGATGAAAAATCAAAGGCAACTGATATTCAATTAGCCCTCCAATTATTGTCCGGCGATATCCAAGCATCTAATAAATTAATAAATATGTTTTTACAGGAATCCTTTGAATCCACCCAAGGGAACATTGCCCTTATTCGTGCTCAATCTATAAACCTGATGAATTCCGTAACACAAATTTTATTAAAACGTTTTACGAATTTGGAAGCAATAAATTTACTTCACAGCTCCTTTTTAAAAGGTCTGGAAGCCGCCCATTCAGTGAATGAAATTGAAAACTGTTTTAGAGTATATATTGAAAGCAGCTTAATACTCCTTAATCCAGGTATAACTGATCCAGGATATGAGCTTGTATCTCAGGCTAAATCTTTTATTCAATCTCATTTCCATAAAGATATTACTCTGGAAAGCGTTTCCCAAAGTATCCATTTAAGCCCTTTTTATTTAAGCCGCCTTTTCAAAGAAAAAGCAGGTATAAATTTTATGGATTATCTTATTGAAGCACGATTAGAAAAGGCAAAATTTCTTCTTTTAACAACAAATGATACTATAGATTCCATAGCCAGAAAAGTTGGTTATTCCGGGGGCAACTATTTTAGCCGTCTCTTTACAAAACGTTTTAATATCAAACCCAGTAAATACCGTTCCTTGAATCGTAAGGTAAAAACTAATAAAGGGTAACCTAAATCCGGTTACCTCTTCTTAATTTATCCTGGCGATGCCTGGCAATAGCACCTTATGTTTTATTCACATATTCATTAAAGTATATTGATACCGGACGTGCATCAATACTAGCATCCTGTGAACCTATCACAGCAACTTTTCTTGGAATCCTGATTTACAAAGAGATTCCATCTGTAATTTCTGTAATTGGAATTGTGCTGATATTAGCAGCTGTAGTTCTTTTAAGTAATCCAAACTGGGGAAAAGGAAAGATAAATTATCTAAGCAGCAGCCCATCTAAATCTAATACTTTAATTCTTCTATGAGACATCTGTTTGATATATCCCGCATCTTCAAGCTCCGTCAATTTCCTGCTAAGGGTCTCCGGAGCAGTCCCTAAATATGAAGCCAGATCCTTTTTACTCATTGGCAGTACAAATTCCATTGACTGATTCTCATTTTCTATACACTCAGCCAGAAAAAGCGCAATCCTTGTTTCAACCTTCTCCGTTGCAAAACGTGTTGTCTGTTTTTCCGACGCTTCCAGTCTATTTGAAAATTCGGATAAAATCTTTAAAGAAATGGATGGGAATTTTATTAAAAATTCTTTCAGATCCGAGCGAGTAATCATGCAAACTTTGGTCTCCTCCAAAGCTTCTGCATAGGATTCATGGATTGATTCTCTAAACAAGGCTAATTCACCTGTAAAATCTCCCGGG
>DUPU01000159.1 GCA_012838175.1 Clostridia bacterium | reverse complement strand
GTTTTAATCAAACCGCCGTAAAAAAATACGGCATTCCCAAACAGGAAGCTCTCGGAAAACATATCTCCGCCATCGTGCCCGGCAGCTTGATCAACAAAGCACTCCGGGATGGTAAGTCATTATATGAAGAAAAAATTCAATGCAAAAATGCCCTCGGGGAAACCATCAACTTAATTTCCAACACCACTGTGATTAAAGAAGGAGATAACATATTAGGGGCTGTAGAATCCTTTACTCCGGAAGAAAGCATCTACCGGATGGCCTTTCGCCTTACCACCCGGGAGCAAAATGCAGTTTTTCATAAGATTATCGGCAGCAGCCTGGCTATGAAAAGAATTAAAAAAATGGTTTTAAATGTAGCGGGTACATCTTCTACCGTTTTAATCACCGGGGAAAGCGGCACCGGCAAGGAGCTTTTTGCCCGGGCCATCCATAATGCCGGCCTGCGAGCAAAAGAACCCTTTATTGCCATTAACTGCAGTGCCATCCCTGATTCCCTCCTGGAAAGCGAATTGTTCGGTTATGAAAAAGGAGCCTTTACCGGGGCCAAACAAGACGGCAAGCCGGGTTTGTTTGAACTGGCTAAAGGCGGCACGGTTTTTCTTGATGAGATCGGAGACATGCCCCTGCACCTCCAGGTGAAAATTTTAAGGGTGCTGCAGGAAAAAACCATCCAAAAGGTAGGAGGAACCAAGAATATTCCGGTTGATGTCAGGATTATCGCCGCTACTCACCAAAACCTAAAAGAATTGATGGAGAAAAAACTATTCCGGGAAGACTTATACTACCGCCTAAATGTAATTCCCCTTACAATTCCCCCGCTTAGGGAGCGGCGGGAAGACATTCCTTTGCTGGTCAATTATATGTGTGAAAAATTCAGTAACATGCTAAAAAAAGAAATCCGGGGCATCTCCCAGGATACACTTAGTATTCTTTATAATTATTCTTGGCCCGGCAATGTGCGGGAACTGGAAAATGCCATCGAGTATGCAGTAAACTTTGTGCCACCAGGTTCCATTATTACCAAAGAATATCTTCCGCCCTGGCTTTTGTCTCAGCCGGATGTTCCCCCATTGGACCCGGAAAACTTAAAAGACAGAATGCAATTAAGGGAAAGACAAATGCTGTTGGACGCCCTGGAGACCACCGGGCGAACCCTGGCGGCCAAAAAGGAAATTGCCAAAAATTTGAATATCGGCCTAGCCACCCTTTACCGCAAGTTAAAAAAATACGGTATAAAATAAAAACGGTATAAAATAAAATGAGTCAAGGACAGTTCTCTCACCTGGAGAAAGTCCCTGACCCACTTGGTTATTTACATTGCATGGCGTCCTTTTACGCCTAATTCTTCTTCTCTTTCTGCAATGAGATCCCGTATTATTTTGGCCGCATCATCAGACAACGGTTCCGGTTTGTGGTGCTTCAGGATATAGCGGGCTTTTTCTGCACATGCTTCCGCATAATCCTTCCCTCCCCTCTCCTCCCAGAACTGGCGCATCCTCCGGTCCATCAATTCCGGCTGGGATTGGCATGACCGCATATGTTTTACCGTATGTTCTTCTGCCAGGAAGTGTCCTCGTGCACCTACACTTTTGATCACATCCACGGCTAAAGTTTCATCATTGACAGGAATACCTTCCAGCACCCGTCTGACCATGGCAATGATCTCATTGTCCATTACCAGTTGGGCAAAGCTCATGGTAATTCCCATCTCCAGCATGCCTCCCCCGTAAATCATATTGGCGCCTGCCATCGCCGGGAGTAAGGTAGTGATGGTTTTTTCATGTCCTGATTGAGCATCGGGTAATTTGCTGTCCCCCTATGAACCGGCTACATAGCTGGGCAGCAGGTAGAATTGAGCCAGTTTGGCCACCGCGGCACTGATCAACCCTAATTCCGGACATCCTACCGAAGCCGTTAAATATTTTAAATCAATAATGGAGGTGGAACTCCCATACATTACCGGTGCCCCTTTTCTGGTCAACTGGGCTAAAACAATACCCCCTAATACCTCGGCATTATGGGTAACCAAAGTGCCCGCCAAGGTCACCGGCGAAGTAGCACCGGCCAGGGCCATGGAAAGAATGTTTTGGGGCAATCCCGCCTTAGCATATTCAATAATGGGATCAGCACATCCCGCGGAAATGGTCAGCGGGCTCTGGGGACAGGTACATCCGGAAACAATGGGGCGGTCTTTCAGTTTTTCCTTGCCTCCTGCTACCGCTGCCGCCATTTCAATTAGAATTTGCGCCGACCGTTTATCATGACAAGGCTGGGGCACATGTTTGGTGGTATTGGAAACAGTCACTTCATAGCTGTGCAGACTCTGCACCTCCGGAGGCACATCCCGGGGCGCTACGGTGTTTTCCAGCATGTCGTACTGGTCCAAGGCGTCCACCAACTTTGCCACATTTCCCTTATCCTCTTTGGTGGATTTTCTGTATTCTCCGGTGTAAGGGTCAATTACCATAATTCCTTCCCCGAAGGGGCAAAAATTAACCCGGCCGCTTTCCAACACAATATCATGTTTCGGATCCCGTCCTGCCAGGAATACTTTTTTCGGTGCGGAAACAATTGCCTCCTCCACAATATGGGCGGGAATTCTAACAATCTTATTTTTCCTGTCTACAATACAGCCGCCGCCGTCATAAATGTCCATGGCATCCTCGCTCTGCACATAAAGACCGGCATATTCCAGTACTTCCAAGGTGGCATCATGAATCATTTCCAAATCATCATGGCTAAACAAAGTGAGCCCGCAGCCGATAAAAGAGTTTCGGCCTGCAAATGAATTTCTTTTCATCACTTCACCCCACTTTTTATTTTAAACCTATTTGTACACTTCTTTTTAACATGATGGTGTTAGCCTGGACCAATTCCATCACCTTGGCTTCATCATGGAGAATGGCCTTTACTGCTTTAAAGCTATAGTCAATATTCCCCAAATCCAGGGAATCCGCGGCAAGAACCTTTTCATGAACCTGCACCGCCGTAGCCCTGTCCATGGAAATATGGCTTTGATAAGTAATCTTAAAAGCCCCGGAATCAGATGAGGAAACTACTTCCTGACCTCTTTTCACCCCAATGACCGTAACAGGCATGGCAATAATTTCGTAAAGATAATCCAGTTCTTCCTGGGTAAGCTCCGGAATTTTGCCTCGGCTTGCAGCATCTTTTGTCCCTTCTTCCAGGTCATATCGGATGTCTACCGGGCTAAGGTAGATTCCTGACCCGTCCCCCATCCTGGTAAAAATTTTTTCTGCCATTTGTCCCCTCCTCGCTTTAATTTTTTATTGCATTTCATAGAATGCCTTTTTATTTTTGTTAATTAAAATAAGTAAAGTATATGTCCGAAAAAATTTGATTAAAGCTTAATGTAAGTAATTATTGTGCTAATTCTTATTCTCAAAAATTCTCATTGAAGAATAAAGAATTATCTATATTGAGAATAATCGGAAGTAAAACACGAAAATATCCTCATGGTTAAACCATTTTT
>DUPU01000158.1 GCA_012838175.1 Clostridia bacterium | reverse complement strand
ATATTCCTTCGAGGAATCTCCCCAATTAAACCCCCACCCGGTAATGACCGGATACTAATTGAACCATCATAATATAAATTAAACTGCTTAACCTGTTTAAAGCTTGAATAATATCTTCCCGTTCCAACCTTTCCGGAGTAACGGCGAAAGCGTCCATGGCGGCTAATTCCAATTCCCTGGCCTGTGTACGCAGGTAATTTAACTTAGCCATCAAAGCACCTTGTTCCGGATTGGGAAGTAAATGATTGACTCCGAAATACTTTTGGGGATGGTGGGACCGGTCACGAATCTCAGCCTCCGACCACCCGCGAAAACTAATGGGTGTCAATGGTTCTTCCTTTACTTCCGCCCGGAGTAACTGTCTAACATAGTTTAATAGTTCCTTTAAGTCTCTTCCTAACTCTTGATAGCCCACTCCTTCAATTTCTACAATGGCATTGATGAGTAAGGCTTCAAAGGTATCAATTTTCCCCCGGAATTTTATGCGAGGATGATTTTTTAACACCAAATTGCTCCCATTCAGATGGGTCATGTGTTCCGGTTTCCCCTTCATTTCCGTCACGGAATAGGTTTGTGGTTTAATTGGTTTCTTGGGACTTTCCGCCGGAGAAGCACCGGTATGCACTGGAATCCTCCGTTCACTAAGGAACTGAGCTGCCGCCGGTGTTAGGCGACAACCTTCCGGGAGAGTGTAGGAAGTGAACTCAGCTTTTTTATAAGCATCCCTGAGTTCTGTTTCCGTAATCGCTCTCATCTACCCGACCTCCTCGGTCTACCCTTTTGGGGTAACTCATTAAACTATCCTTCAATAGGATTACGTGCTACACTGATCACTGCTTCACGAAAAGCATCGGCAGCAGCTTTACAAGCACTTTGAGAACCGGTAAGCAATGCCCCGGCAAAGTTTGTTCTGGTAGGCGGGCCGTACCAGGTACCCATTTTTACTTCAGCAGCTTTTAAAGCGGCATCCACGCCATAAGTGGCTTCCAACGGCGGTGCAATCAAATAACAAATCGGTTCTCCTTCACTAACTCCCGCACCTTTTGATAAATAAGACCCGGTCCGGGAAATGGTGTATGCATAAAATACAATGCTGCCTTCTTCATTGGCAGTATAAAAGCATGCATCGTTTTCCAATAATTGGATAGCAGCATCGATGCCTGCCCGGACTTCCGCCGGGTCCGGACCTGCTAAAACACCAATGAATTCACCTGCTAACGGTGAATTGGCACAGGATGCGCCCCCGTAAAATGAGTCTGCATAGACTACTTCTACCTCAGCCTTTTTGGTCGCTTCATCAATGGCGGTATAACCTACATCATCAATATCACAGGTGAAAAATCCGATACTGTTCTGTCCGGGCTTTAGATTTAAACTTTTTGCCAAATCTGCATGTACATTGGGGATATACCTTACAGACAGTACTTTTGCTTTTACTGGCTCCAGAATTGCCATCTTTTAACCTCCCTCATGACTCTTATTAATTATTATTTGGGCTATCAAACACTAAAGTTTTCACTACTACCGGTACTACTCTCCCCCCCATAAGGGGTTTACCTAAATCAATATAATCTCCTTCATCCACCCGTACTTGGTCAATACAAATAATCTCCGCATCTTTACCCATCCGGTTTTGAAGCGTCTGCCCCAATACTTTGGCGCAATCCTTCTCAAGGACAATGATTAACGGTTTGCCCGCATCAATGTAATCCTTCATTCCTCTAATTAAACCATCAGCCAAAACTTGAATCGCTTCAAAAGTGACTACGGAAGGTCCATCCATGGCTAAAGCTACATATTGGGTTGATCCATCGGAAGTAACCATTTCCACCGCTCTTCTTACTTGCTGGGAAATCATTTCCACCGTTTCCGGCATATCTTCCGCAAAGGGAGATATCACCGATACATTTTTCAAAGGCAAGCTTTCATCCCGCACGGAAATAGTGCTTCCGCTCAGGTTTACCGAATGAGTCCCAGCGCCGATTACCGTTGCTCTTATGGTTTCACTCGGTTTGACAGGTTCTATGCCCACTTCTTTCAGCTTTTCCCGCACTGCCCAACCCAGTAAGGGCCCGATATCCCCATATTTTGAAACCTGTGGTACAGAAACCGGGTTGAAGTCACTGTACACAAAATCCGCCACCCCACCGGAAATCATTACTCTCTCCACCGGATAATCCAATCTTAATGGAGGAGTCATCAATAATTCTCGAGTAAGGTCTGTCAATGTCTGACTGGTAATAGTCTCTACCACAGATTTGGCCATGGTTTCAGCAACTGTTTTCAACTCCCCTAAATGCACCCGGTCGCCTACTTTAAGAGGCAACCCGCATTCCCGCAGCACTGCCCGGGCAGGTTCGGCAATATAGGTAATTTTGTCGGATTCTTTTTCCAATTCAATTAAATGCCCACCAATATTCAAGCAAGCAGTATCCAAGGTATGACCTTCCCGGAATACCCCGATATTGGAAGTGCCTCCTCCGATATCCACATTCACCGTTACCCGGTGCCTTTCTTTAGAGAAGGCCGCTGCTCCTGACCCTTTGCCGGCAAGGATTGATTCTAAATTCACTCCTGCCGTGGCCACAACAAACTCTCCGGCTAAACCGGCCATGGATTCTAAAATATTTTTCGCATTTTCTTTCTTGGCGGTTTCACCGGTAATGATTACCGCTCCCGTATCAATTCCTTCCGGTGTCAAACCGGCAGCTTGATACTCCCTTTCTACAATTTGAGCCACGGCAACAGCATCAATAAGATCATGGTCCTTTAACGGCGTAAAATATATGGTACTTCGATGCAGCACTTCTTTATCGGTTATTTCCATCCGGGGTACTGCAGAACCCGGCGCAATGTTTTTAATAGTTAAACGACTGATCACCAATTGGGTGGTAGTGGTCCCGATATCTATGCCTACACTGATAATACTTTCCTTGTTGGAACTGCTAATTGAACTCACCACCTTCTAGGAAACTTGGTTTAAACCAAGTTCTTGACCAGACAGAAACCTGCCGGGATCTATTCTCTATTTATTATTGAAGACTGAGCTTCATGCCGCTGCATTTTGCAGCTAAAATCTGCTTCACAATATCAACTAACAGGGCGCCCGCTTCTGCAGGAGGAGTACCGCCTTTATGAATATTGGATATCATGGTCCGGTCTGCCTCTACTGTTTTTTCACTAGGCCTATAAATCATATAAGCACTCATGCTGTCTGCGGTAACCAGCCCCGGACGTTCCCCAATTAAGGAAACCACTACATCCGCATTAAGGAGCATGCCAATTTCATCCTGTACTCCTACCCTACCGTTTTTCACAAAGAAGGGAGTCCCCACGACAATACCTGAGGCATTTAATCCCTGGGTCAGTACAGGAAGTACATCAGGGACGTTGGCTTCAATGGCAGAGGAACTTAATCCGTCCACTATGATTATCTGCACCTGAACGTTTTTCTGGCATCTTTCCAATACCGTTTTCTTTCCCTCTTCTGATAATTTTCGCCCCAGGTGCGGCATTTTCAGAAATTCATCCTTATCTCTGGCCTCAGTCTGCACAGAGAAAAGGTTCATTTTCGTTAAAAACTCATCAGACACATCCAAGAACACCGCATCCATGGCTTGAGCATGATCCGCCAGGAATTTTAAAAAGGCATCGGTTTTCGGTCTAGCACCGGCACGGTACAAGCCGATTCTGGCCGGCGTACTTTCTTTCATGGCCTTGATGGCATCCAGGTTAACCGGATCTGGCACCCAAACCCCACTAATATCAGGCACTTCAATGGGAGCTTCATTACAGCACGCTGCAGTAGCAAAGTCTCCCGCTTTTTTCACCACTTCCTTGCATACTTCCTCGGCTTCGCCGCCGAACAGTCCTCTCTTTGCCAATTCCTTCATCACATTTTCGATAATTAATTTTTCCATTTGATTATCTGCACCCATTTCTTGTCACCCCCCAAATTATTTGTCAAAGATAGACGGGTCTCCTGCTTTTTTCGTCAAGCGACCGTCTTCCATAATACCCATCTTCTCCAACCATTTCTCAAACTCCGGCAGAGGCCGAAGTCCCAGTATTTCCCGGACACTGGCATCATCATGGTA
The DNA here is from genome assembly GCA_012838175.1 of Clostridia bacterium. Lineage (GTDB taxonomy): Bacteria > Bacillota > Dehalobacteriia > Dehalobacteriales > Dehalobacteriaceae > DUPU01. The sequence goes on along the minus strand of DUPU01000158.1, from coordinate 18,222 downwards.
ACTGGTATCCTGATAACTAAGCATTACATCATCACCGCCGGGAACTCCCATAAAATAGTTGGAACCGGCCATGGCACACAGCATCGTGCCAATCTCCTGATCGTTCTGATCAGCTTTCATATGGTTGGTATAGCAAGGTGCGATCCCCATAGGCAGTCCGTGCAATTTGCCCATGAATAAGTCTTCCAGGTCGGCCCGGATAACTTCTTTTCCATCATAAATTGTTTCAGGTCCGATAAAACCTGATACGTTATTTACCATGAAGGGTTTAAATTTACGTCCAAATCCATAGGTCCGTGCCTCCAGGGTCATTTCATCCACACCGTGGTGGCATTCCAGAGAAATTTCGGAGCCTTGTCCTGTTTCAAAGTATAATAGATTGGGGCCGGTACCCGTTCCTTTTCGTTCTGCCAGTGCATAAGCTTCTGCAATAAGTTCTGCGGATACCCCGAAAGCATCGTTGGCTGCCTGGGTTCCCGCAATGCTCTGGAAAACAAGATCAGCAGGTGCTCCCAATTCAATGGCTTTCATTTGAGTAGTAATATGAGCCAGAACACATGCTTGGGTAGGAATCTCCCATTTATGCATAAATTCTTTTACCGTTTCCAGCTGTCTTTTTACTGTTTCCGCATTATCCTCCACCGGATTAATCCCAATAACCGCATCACCGGAACCAAAGGACAAGCCTTCTTTAATGGAGGCCATAATTCCGTGCACACTGTCTGTAGGATGGTTAGGCTGATTCCGAAAAGCCAGAGTTCCCGGAACACCGATGGTAGTATTGCAATGGGCTTGATTTCTTATTTTTTTCGCAGCGTATACCAGGTCCAGATTGGACATGAGTTTAGCTACCGCTGCAATCATTTCACTGGTTAAACCCCGGCCTAAATGTTTTAAATCCTCACCGGTAGTGTCACTGTCCAAAATATAATCCCGCAGCTCACCCACGGTATAATTTTTAAATTTATTATAAATAGCAATATTTAAGCCATCATAAATCACCCGGGTTACCTCATCAATCTCGTAGGGAATCACCGGATTGTTATAAATGTCCTCTAATGTCAACCGACTTAAAACAAGCTTGGCTGCCACCCGTTCCGTAGCAGATTCTGCGCCGATACCTGCTAACATATCACCGGACTTTTCTTCGTTGGCTTTGGCTAAAACTTCTTTCACACTTTTGAAGGTAAAAGACTTATTATAAACCTTCGCTGATAAATTCAAAATAATTACCTCCTCTCGAAAGATTCAATCCCAATTCAATATCTTCCTTACTTCTTCAATTCCTTCTCCTGTGAAGGCTGACACTAAAACCACCGGTCCGTTAAGGCCCAGTCTCTTTAAAAAACTTTTTGCCCTTTCTCCGTCTGCTTGAGGATGATCAATTTTTGTCCCTACCCCGATGGTCCGCTTGGAAAATGCGGCGGCAAAACCAGGTGGGAAAACTGACCTGTCTCTTGTGGCATCCTGTACAAAAATCACCGCATCCGCTTCTAAAGATGTCGCAAACAAGGCCCGGTAGTAAGACGGATTCTCAACAAACTCGCCCGGAGTATCAATGGAGCAAGCAGAATACTCCAGTGCCTGGGTCTTGCGAACTTTATCCGGTCCCTCGTTGTTAAGCACCTTGGCTAATGTGGTCTTCCCGCTTCCCACAGCTCCTATCAGCATAACCCGCGGCTTTTTCATGATTTCGTTATCCTCGCCGGCGCATAATAAAGCTGGTTTTCTAAATAATTATTTACTTCTTTTAAAGCTGTTTCCACACTGGCCACATCACCAACGATTACCACAGCCCCGGTAAACCGGTCCAAAAAGCCTATTTCCACATCTGCGGCTTTGGTGGCAATATCCGCAGCAATAATCGCCGTTTCCCCCGGTGTGAGAGTCAGAATACCTATTGCCCCCAATTCGGGAAGACCCATCTTTTCATAAATCTCATGCACCGGATGAGCTATAACATGAGCAAGGGTTACTTGTTTACCAGGGACATATTCTTGAATCACACGTTGCTTCATTTTACTTTCGTCCATTAGGCCCTCAACTCCTTAAGACCGTTAAAATCATAAACCACCAGGCCACATTTTTTTCTTAAAGAAAATATTTCTCTGATGGTTAATTAATCACCTCTCATTCCTTGGTAAAGTTCCAAAGAAAACATGTATTACGGGGCCTGCTGCCTTTTAGACCGCAAACCCCGTCTAACATTACTCAGCCTTAGCAAATTTCTTATAATCATCGGGAAGAATCATTTCCACATCACTGTGAGGCCGTGGAATGACATGTACGGAAATTAACTCACCTACTCTCTGCGCAGCAGCAGCTCCGGCATCAGTTGCAGCTTTAACTGCCCCTACGTCGCCTCTTACCATTACCGTTACAAGCCCGCCTCCTACATGAACCTTTCCGATAAGGTAAACATTGGCGGCTTTAACCATGGCATCAGCTGCTTCAATGGAACCAACCAGACCTTTAGTTTCAATCATTCCTAATGCATTAGTCATTGAATCATCCTCCTAATTTCTTTCGGTCAATTTCGAGAACCATTATACCCAACCCATGTTTCCCATTAATAAAACTTCCCTACTGTTCTTATTGCAAGAATCATGCCACATATTAATAACAGGAAAAACTAATCGTGACAAGCAAGTTATCCAGTGGCACCTTGAATCTGTAAGTCACTTTTGACTTTTATAAGTCATAAAAGTTCACTTAAAAAATTTGGGAGCATCTGGTTCTTTCACTTTTAAACATTTTTTTACCTCCCTTCCGTAGAATGGGGTAAGCAACTTCCCCCATATCCACAATACACATATATACATATATTTATACAGTTGATAGATGATAGTGTTATGAACAGATTCAATTATAGACATATAATATATATTTTCTCCCCTATAGTATATATAAATTTCATAGCAATTCCAACAGTCCAAATAATGTTATATTCTATACTATTATCCATATGTTTTCTTCTTATTTATTTCAATTTCAGCCATATTGTCCATCTTATTAATTTAAATAGTATATCTAATTATATTTATTCTATATAGAATTATCAGTTTAATTTTTGCACTATTCTCTCTTTGCAATATCCTGCGGAACAAATTTATAAAAAAACCTTTATCTTCCCATCATCGGAAAAGAGAAAGGCCTAAAAAAACCATGGCCCTAATTATAATAATAGAAACTAAATTTATATTCTTTTTCTTAAGATGTTTTCCTGCTTACTGAATTTTCTTTTACACTCTTACCAAACAATGTTTTAAAATAAATTGGGGCTTGCGGCTTTTTCTAACCACAAACCCCATATACTCATTTCCAGTATATTTCTTGTCTCATAGGACGTTTAGATCTGGGAGGTTGAAGAATTTCTGACATAATAATTCCCTGTACTATCCCTGAGGAACTCAAAGATAACCATTCCGGGCTATAAACGGAACTTCCGCCCTGTGAAGAAGATTGAGCCTTTGCTGCAACTTCTTCAAAAGTAACTTTCGGGGCAACCGGTCTCTTTATGGTCGGACTGCTTTTAATGCGATAGGTCTTTCTTCGTTCCGCGGCAGTTTCTTTGGCCGGAATTTCTTCAGCAATAGTTTCCCCCTTGAACTCTTCCGGGAAAAAATCCTTTTCCAAAATCTCTTTCAATTCCTTTCCCCAATCTTCAAGTTTGGGAAAATGTCCCATTGGGGGAGGAACTTCTTCCATGGGTTGCATCATCGGAGGAGTTTTCGGTTCCCATGCTGATTTGGTTCGGGTACCCTCCTTTTCTGAGTCCATTAGCCGCCGTCTCCCGGCCTTATCCAAAGGTTGCCGTCCCCGGGGAGGAGTCTTCTTCTTCCCTACATTGGAAAAAATCCAAAATAATATCAATAAGAGAATACCAAATAGATCGATGGTAACATCACCTCACCCTCGGCATATTTATCAGCGTCATAAAGATTATTTCTTCGGAGGCTCAGATGCCGGACCGCCTTCCTTGCCAATGCCGGAAATACTTTCTCTCATTTTTGTATCGGCTAAAATATTTTGCATATTGTAATAATCCATCACCCCGAGCCGGCCGCTGCGGAATGCTTCTGCCAAAGCTTCGGGAACTTTGGCTTCCGCCTCCACAACTTTTGCTCTCATTTCCTGAACTGCAGCCTTCATTTCCTGTTCCTTGGCCACAGCCATAGCCCGGCGTTCTTCCGCCTTGGCTTGGGCAATTCTTTTATCGGCTTCCGCCTGGTCTGTCTGCAATTGGGCACCGATATTTCTCCCTACATCTACATCAGCAATATCAATAGAGAGAATCTCAAAAGCCGTTCCCGCATCCAAACCCTTACTTAACACCGTATGGGAAATCTTATCCGGATTTTCCAGCACTTCTTTGTGAGAAAAGCTGGAACCGACGGTAGTAACAACACCTTCACCCACCCGGGCAATAATGGTTTCTTCTCCGGCGCCCCCTACTAAACGGTCAATATTAGCTCTTACCGTTACCCGTGCTTTCGCCTTCACTTCTATGCCGTCTTTAGCCACACCGGCAATAACGGGAGTCTCAATGACCTTGGGATTAACGCTCATCTGCACTGCCTCTAAAACGTTTCGTCCTGCCAAATCAATAGCAGCGGCCCGCTCAAAAGCCAAAGGAATATTCGCCCGTTCCGCGGCAATCAAAGCGTCTATCACCCGGTCCACATTACCTCCGGCTAAATAATGGGCTTCCAGCTTGCCTATACTAACATTCAGCCCCGCCTTTTCCGCTTTAATCTGGGGATTAACAATTTTAGCCGGAACAACCCTTCTTAAACGCATACCGATTAAGTCAATTATCCCCACCTTGACCCCGGCAGCTAGGGCGGAAATCCACAATCCTACAGGTATAAAGCTAAAAACAATGACCACAGCAAGTAGGATTAAAACAAAAAGAACTATACCGCTTAACTCAAGAAACATGTTTTTTCCTCCTCAATAAAAATTACTTAATTAATCGGTCTTACCACTACCCTGGTACCTTCTATTTTAACCACCTGAATTTTAGTTTCAGGAGGAATAAAGTTGCCTTCCGATACTACATCCACCCGCATTCCTTTAATTTCCGCAGAACCTGCCGGTCTTAAAGGAGTAAGGGTAACTCCTTCCGCCCCGTAAAGTTCGGAAAGGTTCATTATCGGTGCCACATAACCTTCCTTATTCTCCTGGCGTACTCCTAAGATAAGACGGTTCCACATGCGCCTGGTTTTCATAAATTTAAAACTGAGTACAATAAGCACAACTGTACCAATAATAGCAATAATCAGGGAAATAATGGCCTGCTCTACACTAACTGAAGTGAGAAAAATACTGAATATCATCGCACCCAGACCGGCAATACCCGCCACACCGAATCCGGGTATGATAAATGCCTCCACCAGCATTAGTATAACCCCAACGATGAATAACAGCACCGCTTCCCAGCCGGAAAAGCCGGCAATAATATGCCCCCCAAAGTATAAAGCCATGGAAATCAAGCCGACGGTTCCTGCAATACCCCAGCCTGCAGTTAATAATTCCAATATCAACCCGGCAATGCCAATGGTCAATAGAATGGGACTGACATAGGGACTGGTAACAAAACGAGCCATTTTTTCCGCAGAAGTAGGCTGTGCCTCCACCACCCGGGCACCGGTCAAATTAGAAAGCTTTAATAATTCCTGCCGATTCCCGGCGGAATAATCTGCCATCTTTAGATCCAAAGCCTGTTTTTGAGTTAAGGTAAGGAGTTTCCCCTTTGGTTTAATACCTTCAATTTCCAAATCGGCATCTGCCATTGCTGCGGCAATATCCCCTCGTCTGCCGTATGTTTCCGCCGCGGCTCTTAATTCCTGGGCCCACATGGAAACTACCTTTTCATCCGCCTTTTTTTCTCCCACTCTGGGTTCCGCCGCACCCATGGTTGTTCCCGGTGCCATAAATATTGTTTCCCCGGAAAGGGCAATCAATGCCCCGGCAGAAATTGCTTTCTTCGTAATAAAACTGGATGTGGGTATAGGGGACAACATCACCCGTTCCTTAATGCGAATGGCGGAATCAATATAACCCCCGTAGGTATCTATTTCCAGAATCACCCGGGCGGCACCCAAATCTTCCGCCTCGTCATATATTCTGTCTACAAATGATGCCAAAGCTGGATCTATCGTCCCTTCAACAGGTATGACATAAACCAAGTCCCCCGGTTCAGCTGAACCGGGCACCGGAAGAAGGAAAAATAACAATGTGCATAACAGTCCCAATAATAATTTTTTCCCGTAATTCATGTGTGCACCTCTTTTTAAAAATACCCAACTTTTATCCTATTATACCAATATGCTAAGCCTATTGACAACATAACCCGGCATCTAAACTGCCGGGTTATGAATTTTATTTATCCATTTTGGAACAGGAGGGTTTAATGCCACTTCCTTTTTCTGGCCGCTTCTGCTTTTTTCTTTCTTTTTACACTGGGCTTCTCATAATGTTCACGCTTTCTTATCTCGGCCAATACACCTGCTTTTTGGCATGTACGCTTAAAACGACGCAATGCACTGTCCAGCGTCTCATTCTTACCTACTCGAACCTCACTCAACCTTAGTCTCCCTCCCTCCGCTACTATCCATGATGCAATGAATATAGATGCGAATATTGCCAGGACTAAAAATAAAAAAATTGAAAATACACAACATTAATTATAATGGAAAGACTGCTTCCAGTCAACCCTATCCGGCAAATGCCCCTAGTTTTCGTCCGCCGATTAAATGAAAATGCAGGTGGAAAACTTCTTGTCCGCCATGCTTCTTGCAATTATTCACCAGGCGAAAGCCGTCCTGATCTATACCCAAATCCTTGGCAATTTTCACAGCGGTTACATGGATCCGACCGATTAATTCTGCGTCATCGGAACTAATTTCAGTTATATCAGAAATATGTTTCTTAGGGATCAGCAATATATGTACGGGAGCCATGGGGTTAATGTCTTTAAAAGCTAAAATCTCATCATCTTCAAAGACTATTTGGGAGGGAATTTCCTTCTTGATTATTTTACAAAAAATACAATCCATCATTTTCACCACCTTTCCCATACAAGATGCAAGATGCCAGAAGCAAGATATATTTCTTGACTCCGGGACACTGTCACTAAGCTTTTTTATTACAGCCTTGCCTGTCAATCTAAACGCTTATGATTGATTTCAGTTCAAACTTTAGCAGATGTATCTCCTACCAGTGTTCCGAACACCCGGCCATCCTGAAAACGTTCCAAATGTATGTCAACTAATTGGCCCTTTAATTCTTGATCAGAGTTAAAGACAATATTCAAATAATTGCCGCTGTGTCCTTCCCAATATTCTTTTCCGGAAATATCAACTGTTTGTTCTACCAAAACCTCCAGATTCCGCCCAATATAGTTTTCGGCATATTTTTTTAATAACCTTTTCCCCAACTGAATTAGCTTATTGCTCCGTTCTTCTTTAACCGCCGGAGCAACTTGGTCTGGAAAATCTGCCGCCGGTGTCCCTTTCCGGGGAGAATATTTAAATACATGAAGTCCGGAAAAAGCAATTTCTTCTAAAAAGTTATAAGTATGAAGAAACTCCTCTTCCGTTTCTCCGGGAAATCCCACCATAATATCTGTGGTCAGAGCAATACCGGGAATTCTCCTCCGGATTTCATTAACCAATTCCCGATACCGGGCGGTATTATAAACCCGGTTCATACGTTTGAGTATGCGGTCATCCCCGCTTTGCAAAGGGATATGCAAATGAGGACATAACACCGGGGACTCAGCCATAATTTTCAGCAACTTTTCATTGATTTCATGGGGGTCAAGGGAACTGATGCGTAATCGTTTCAATCCTTTTAACCCTATCAACTTTTCCACCAAATCCGCTAAACTTGTCCGGGGCGACAAATCTATGCCATATGCTCCGGTATGAATGCCTGTAAGAATAATTTCCAAATATCCACCTTGAATCAGTTCTTCCGCTTTTTTCAACACCCGGTGCACAGGCAAGCTTCTCATAGGTCCCCTGGCATAAGGAATAATACAATAAGAACAAAATTGATTGCAGCCTTCCTGAATCTTCAAATATGCCCGTACCATATGGGGCACAATTTTTTCTTCAGTAATTTCTTCAAAATCATGGACTTCAAAGATATTCTTTACAGCATTAACCGGCTCCTTTGCCCCCTTTGCCTCCTCCACCAATTCCGGCAGCCGGTGCCTGTCCCTGGCCCCTATAACTAAATTAACTCCGGGAATACCCAAAACATCCCCGGTGGATGTTTGAGCATAGCATCCTGTTACTGCAACAATGGCATTGGGATTCGTCTTCACCGCCCGCCGAATCATTTGGCGCGACTTTCGGTCCGCCAGATGGGTAACAGTGCAGGTATTAATAATATAAAGATCCGCCTTTTCCTCAAAGGGAACCTCCCGATATCCGGCTCTCTCCAAGCAGCTGATCATGGCATCAGACTCATTTTGGTTTACTTTACAGCCAAGAGTATAAACTGCTACTTTAGGACTGTCCAATAGTGTTTCCTCCCAAGTCACCTAGTTCATACATTATTATAGTTAGTGCTACCAAACCTGCCGTTTCCGTCCTTAAAATTCTTGGGCCTAGGGAAACTTTTACTGCTCCCTGTTGAGCGGCATAAGCCTCTTCCTTGGGAGAGATACCTCCTTCAGGACCAATAATCAAAGCCACCGGAGCAGTTATTGACGAAACCGTTTTAAAAAATTGCTTTAACCCATAACCCTTTTCTTCTTCCCAGGGCATGATGATAACCGTAGCTTGTGGCAACTGATTAATGGCCTCGGAGAACTCACAAACAGGCATGATTTCGGGAACCTTTGACCTTTGACACTGCTTGGCTGCCTCAAAAGAAATCCGCTTCCACCGTTCCCGCCGCTTTTCCGCCTTTTCCTCAGTTAGTTTCAGAACAGTACGCTCCATTTGCACCGGAATAATTTTTTTAATCCCGATTTCCGTGCACTTCTGGATAATCAAATCCATTTTTTCTCCTTTGGTCAATCCCTGAAGAAGATAGACATCCAAAGGCGGCTCCTGATGGGAGAGAAATTTTTCTTTAATCACAGCCTCCACTCTTTCCGGATCAGTAACGGTTAGTTCAGCCAGGTATTCCCAACCTGTCCCATCGGCCACAATGATTTCATCCCCGGTTTTCAATCGAAGTACCCTGGTGATATGGTTTACATCACTTCCGGTAATGGTAATCAAGTTTCCAATTTGTGCAGGAGAAACAAAAAACCTATGCATATCTTAACCTCGCCGGGCAATAAGAGCTACCCATTCCCCTTCTTGAAGGGTCTTTTCAATAGAAAATGCATGATGGCGAAAAACTTCTTCCACCTCAGATTGTCTTTCCTTAATAATACCGGAAGCAATAAAAATACTGTTTTTGTCCAGCAAAGGAAGAGCTTGGGGAATTAGTTTTATAATAACGTCAGCGATAATATTAGCTACAATAATATCCACCTTTTCTTCAATGCCGGATACTAAATCTTCCTGCAATACAGAAACCTGGTCTTCAACCCGGTTCAAGTCTATATTTTGCCGGGTAGCATCAATACTGATGGGATCATGGTCCACAGCCAATACCTTGCCGGCACCCAGTTTCGCTGCAGTTACCGCAAGAATCCCGGAACCTGTCCCCACATCCAATACCCGGCACTGGGGAAAAACGTATTCTTCCAAAGCTCGGATGCACATAGCAGTGGTGGGATGATTCCCCGTTCCAAAAGCCATACCCGGATCCATCTCCACCACTACATCATCTTTTTGTTCCTGATAATCTTCCCAGGAGGGCTTTATTACCACCCGTACACCGATTTTTTCCGGTTTATAAAAAGCTTTCCAAGATGTTGCCCAATTTTCTGCCGCCACTTCCGTCTCCGTAATCTCCACCCTTCCCCCGGGAAACAGGTGCTTAATCTCCTCAGTACGATCCCTAAGAGCAGCCATAGTCTCCACCAATCGGGAATCAATAGGGAAGTACCCCTTAAGCTCAATATTCTCCGCTTCCAAAAGTTCTTCAGGTATTTCCCAATAATCCCAGGTTTGGTCCTCAAAATGCTGTCTTAATACTCTCGGGTCCTCAATTACTACCCCGCCTGCCCCTAATTCCCAAAACAAGTTAGCCAGGGATTCGGACATTTCTTCAGTTGTGGTTATCGTTACCTCTAAATAATTCAAAATTAAGCACCCCGAATTTCATATTTTATCCCATAAAGGCATCCTTCATTTTATTAAAAAAACCTTTTCCTTTATCTTTTTCACCTTTTTGGTGCACATCGGCTGTGGTTTTACTTTCAAATTCCCGCAGAATTCTTTTCTGCTCCTCAGTTAGTTTGGTAGGAGTTACTACCTTCACTTTCACATGCTGGTCACCCCGACCGTAACCCCGGAGTTTGGTAATACCCCGTCCCCGGAGGCGGAATGAGGTGCCTGTCTGTGTCCCTTCCGGAATAGTCAGTTTCACCCTTCCGTCCAAAGTAGGTACTTCTACCTCACACCCCAAGGCGGCTTGAACAAAAGTCAAAGGAAATTCACATATCACATCGTCATTTTCTCTTTTAAATATGGAATGAGGCCTTACTGTTATATAAACATAAAGGTCTCCGGAAGGCCCGCCAAGTGTACCTGCTTCACCTTCATGAGCAATTCTTAACCTGGAATCATTATCCACACCGGCCGGAATTTTCACGTGGATTTTCCGTGTTTTCTTCACCCGGCCGCTGCCTCCGCAATGCTTACATGCCTTTTCAATATAAGTGCCTTGCCCGTGACAGCGATGACAGGTCTTCACCGTTTGAAACTGGCCGAATGGGGTTGATTGGGTATTCCGCACCTTCCCGCTGCCTCCGCACACCGGACATTTTATGGGTTGTGTTCCCGGTTCGGCACCGGAACCGCCACAGACATCACAGTTCTCCAACCGTGGTATCTCCACATCCTTTTCCACTCCAAAAGCTGCTTCCTCAAAGGATATGGATAAATCCAAACGGAGATCCGCTCCCCTTTGGGGAGAAGGACGGTGGCTTCCGCCGCCAAATCCGCCCCCAAAACCTCCACCGAAGAACATGTCAAATATATCGCCAAAACCACCAAAATCACCCTGCCCGCCAAAACCGCCAAAACCACCAAAATCACCGTTGGTCCCGGCATGGCCGAACTGATCATAGCGGGCTCTTTTTTCGGGATCGCTTAATACCTCATAAGCCTCATTAACTTCTTTAAACTTTTCTTCCGCTGTTTTACTGTCAGGATTTAAGTCTGGATGATACTTTTTTGCCAGTTTTTTATATGCTTTTTTTATTTCCTCTTCACTTGCTGTCCGGGATACACCCAAGACGTCATAATAATCTCGCTTACTCATTGAACCACCTTCCTGGGCGGCAAATTTCTATTTGCACTGCACAAAGCCGAAAAATGACTTTGAAATGCGAGTTCACCAAATGAACTCGCAGATAGTATTTTTGCTGAAGCGAAAATACGTTGGGTAATCCTTGATTTCACTGTCCTAAATAAGAGATTCAGTTTAGGAAAAGATCCTGTTCTATTTATAAAAATTAATTGCATTTTATTTTAGCAGCGAAATCATTTTTTATTGTCATCGTCCACTACTTCGTAGTCAGCATCGACTACATTATCATCTTGAGGACCTTGGCCCGTTCCGCCTGTACCCGCTCCTTGCGGTCCTCCTTGAGCACCGGCCTGGGCACCCGCCTCTTTATATATACGCTCAGTAAGCTTGTGTAGTGTCTGAGAAAGAGCCTCCGATTTTTGTTTAATCTCTTCAATATTATCCCTTTTCAATGCTTCTTTCAAGGCATCTTTTGCCTGCTCTATCTCGGCTTTTTCTGCAGAGCCTACTTTATCTCCGAAATCCTTCAGAGTTTTTTCCACTTGATAAACCAAAGCATCCCCTTGGTTTCTTGCTTCCACCGCTTCTTTTTTCTTTTCATCTTCCTGTCGGTATCTTTCCGCTTCTTTTACCATCTGGTCAATTTCCTGATCCGTCAATCCGCTGGAAGAAGTAATGGTAATATCCTGCTGCTTCCCGGTGCCCAAATCTTTAGCCGTTACATGGACAATTCCGTTGGCATCAATATCAAACTTTACTTCAATTTGAGGAATTCCCCTGGGAGCAGGAGGAATTCCGGTTAATGTAAACCGGCCTAAGGTTTTATTATCAGCGGCCATATGCCGTTCTCCCTGGAGAACATGAATTTCCACTGAAGTTTGATTATCAGCCGCTGTGGAAAAAATCTGGCTCTTGCTGGTAGGAATGGTGGTATTCCTTTCTATTAAACGGGTAAATACCCCGCCTAAAGTTTCAATGCCTAAAGAAAGAGGTGTTACATCCAAGAGAAGTACATCCTTCACCTCTCCTGCCAGAACTCCGGCTTGAATTGCAGCCCCAAGGGCTACACATTCATCAGGGTTGATCCCTTTATGGGGATCCTTACCTAAAAGTTTCTTAATTGCATTTTGTACTGCCGGAATCCGGGTGGAACCGCCGACTAACAATACCTTATCAATTTTATCAGGGCTAAGGCCTGCATCAGACAAAGCTTGCCGGGTGGGGCCCATTGTTTTCTCCACCAAGTCTTCCGTTAACTCATCAAACTTGGCTCTGGTTAAATTCATATCTAAATGCTTCGGACCTTCAGAAGTAGCCGTAATAAAGGGTAAATTTATATTAGTTGTCAGCACTCCCGATAATTCATGCTTCGCTTTTTCCGCCGCCTCTTTCAACCGCTGCATGGCCATGCGGTCTTTACTTAAATCCACCCCTTCTGATTTTTTAAACTCAGCAACTAAGTAGTCAATAATCCTTTGGTCAAAATCATCTCCCCCTAGGAGATTATTACCACTGGTGGCTTTAACCTCAAATACCCCGTCACCTAGTTCCAAAATAGAAACGTCAAAAGTTCCGCCACCTAAGTCAAAAACCAGTACCGTCTGTTCATCTCCCTTATCCAGACCGTAAGCTAAAGCCGCCGCCGTAGGTTCATTAATGATTCTTAATACCTCTAATCCGGCAATCTTACCTGCATCCTTAGTGGCCTGGCGCTGGCTGTCAGAAAAATATGCCGGCACGGTAATAACGGCCTGGCTCACTGTCTCTCCTAAGTAGGCTTCCGCATCAGCTTTTAGTTTTTGTAAAATCATGGCCGAAATCTCTTGGGGAGTATATACTTTATCCCCGATTTTTGTATCATGTTTTTTGCCCATATGCCTTTTAATAGACATGACAGTGCGGTCCGGATTGGTAATTGCCTGTCTTTTTGCAACCTGGCCGATCAACCTTTCTCCTGTATTGGAAAAAGCCACTACGGAAGGAGTAGTCCGGCCTCCCTCAGCATTTGGAATAACTACCGCTTCTCCCCCTTCCATAACAGCGACACAAGAGTTGGTAGTTCCTAAATCAATACCGATTACTTTACCCATATATATCCCTCCAAATAAAAGTTTCAACTAAGAATTACTTTGCCACCTTGACCATGCTAGGTCGAATTAACTTCCCTTTCAAGCGGTATCCTTTTTGCAGTTCTTCTACAACCGTATCTTTTGGCGTATCTTCCTTTTCCACCAACATAACCGCCTCATGACAATTAGGATCAAAGGGACAACCCAGAGATTCCACAACCTCCAGTCCCTCATTGGACAAAACTTGATAAAACTGCCGGTAAATCATTTCCACTCCTTCATAATAGCTTTTCCCTTCACTTTGATCCCTGGCAGCTGCCAAAGCCCGTTCAAAATTGTCCAGCACAGGAAGAAGCTTAGTAATCAAGTCTTCTGAAGCGTATTTAATCAGTTCTTCTTTTTCCCCCCGGGTACGCCGGCGAAAATTATCAAAATCAGCCTGTACTCTTTGGGACAGATTAATTAATTCTGCTTTTTCCTGTTCCAGTTTCTCCACCCGTTCTTTCAGATCCTGATAAGTTTTGCCTTCAGCGGGGGTTTCTTCTCCTTCTTTACAAGCCGAATCCTGCTCTTCCTTTGCCCCATCCTCCGGCCGGTTCTCTTCAGGATTACTGTCCTCCGGCAAGGTCTCGTTTAATTCTTTTTCATCACTTACATCTTTTAGGTCTTTTAGATCCTCGAAATTCAATCCCAGCCACCCACCTTTTTTCAAAAATTATATCTCATCCTCTTCCTCAGTTTTCATTTTAATAATTGTATCGATTCGCAAAATAGCCTCGGCCACCTCCGCCGCAGCTTGAAAGGCATGAATTTTTACCAAAACAGGATCGATCACACCTAAGTTATACATATCGGCAACTTCGCCGGTATCACAATTTATTCCTAAAGAGGGGTTGTTTAATTCCGCTTGGGCGGAAACCACATCACCCAGTTTTTCTAAAGGATTAAATCCCGCATTATAAACAATTTGGCTGAAGGGTTTTTTTAAAGCTTCCATCACACAATCCACACCGTAAGCAGCCATTCCCTTCATTTGGGAGCGATTTTGCTCCACTTCTCTTAAGGCAGCAAGTTCAATGGCTCCCCCGCCGGGAAGAACACCGCCCCTGATGGCTACCTGCACTGCAGCCGCGGCATCTTTGGCAATCCGCGCTCTTTCTCCCACCACTTCTTCTGTGGCTGCACCTACTTGAATAGTAGCCATAGGTTTTCCCTGACCCTTTTCAATAAAAATCTGACCTAGTTTTTCATCCTCAAAGACCCGGCCGGCCCTGCCCAAATAAGCTTTTAGTTCGGAAATATCCTTCTTCAAACCTGTTCTTTTTATCATGCGGGCTCCGGTGTGTTCTGCCACCCGCCTCAGTTCCTTACTGGAAACTCTTTGTACTGCCATAATCCCTAAGTCTGAAAAAATTTCTTCTCCTAAATCACTTATGCCCCGGTCTGCCAGTACCAAATTAACACCTAAATCCGCTATCTTATGTAAATGCTCCTCAAACTCTCGGCGGAGGGCTAAATACCTGTTAAAGCCCAGTTCCGTGCTTAAAGCTTCATCCTCTATTTCCTCCGGCTCCAGGGCATCATCTATAATTAAAACTCGGGCATCCTCAATAATTTTAGGCATCTGCCTGGTGAGACGTTCCTTATTCACAATTACTCCTAAAAATACCTTGTTTTGGGCACCCACGGTAGAACAAACCGTATCCGCCAATTTAAAATAAGGATCCATTAGTTTCTCCCGGCCGATGAGTATCGCTGCCTCTACTACCAAATGGGCAATATCTTCATGCTCCCGCCCCGCTACCAACGCCACCTGTTTTAAAAGAGGATCATTGACATCAGAAATATTTTTCCCTTGCCTTTGAAAAACATCCAGCACTTTTTGGGTACCAAAACGCAGACCTTCAATTACCCGGGCAACAGGCACCCCTTTCACCACTTGTTCCACCCCATGACCGATTAAAGCCCCAGCCAACAAAGTGGCTGTAGTGGTGCCGTCACCAATTTCCTGATGCTGGGCTTTGGCCACATTAATCAGCATTTTGGCCGCCGGGTGACTTACTTCCATCAAATCCAATATGGTTACGCCGGCATTTGTAATAACCACATTACCGAATTTATCCACTAACATGGTATCCAGACCCTTAGGACCAATGGTTCCTTCCACTGCGGAAGATACGGCCCGCACCGCATTGGCATTGTTAATCAAAGCCGCCAGGCGTTCATCAATTTCTGAATTCTCATTTACCTGCTTTAAAGACAAAATCATTTCACCCTATTTCTTTGCTAGTTTTTCCAAAATCCAAGACAGCTGTTCAGTAACATATTCCACCAAGGCTACCGCTTTGGAATAATTCATTCTTGTTGGTCCCAAAATACCGATCGTACCCAAAGTATTTCCATGCATTTTATAATCTGCGGTAATAACACTGCATTGGTTAATTCCTTCGTAGGAATTTTCGCCCCCGATGGATATTTTCGTCCCTTCCCGGCCGTCTTTTTTTAACAGGCTTTTTAATATCCGTTCTTCCTCCAGGCTGGAAAGAAGGGTTTTTAGTTTCTCCACGTCCCGAAACTCCGGCTGATTGAACATGTTAAGTGCCCCACCCAGGAAAACACGGTCATCATTTGATTCTTTTAACACTTGTTCCATTAATTCAAAGGCTAGATCCGTAAAATCCCCATAAGTGCTTAATTGATTGGTGATTTCCTTCAGTAAAGTAAAATTGACTTCTTCCATATTAAGTCCAAAAAGCTTACTTTGAAGGAAACTGCTCATTTCCTGGAGTTTTTTCGGTTCAATAGGATTGGGTAGTTCTAAAACCCGGTGGTTGATAAACCCGGTATCTGATACAACCACCACCATCACTCGATACAGACTGACCGGTATTAATTGGATCCGCTCCAGGCATCCTTCACCTTGTCTGGGCACTAAAATAATAGCGGTATAGTTAGTTAGTTGAGACAAGAGACGACATGTAGCCTGTACTATTTGCTCCATTTCAGTAACTTTAGGAGCAAAAAGCCGCTTAACCTGATTAACCTCTTGCTGAGTTAATTCTTCTTTTTCCATAAGACAATCTACATAATACCGATAGCCCTTATCAGAAGGTATTCTACCTGCGGAAGTATGAGGCTGCTCAATATACCCCAGATCCTCCAAATCCGACATCTCATTTCTAATTGTAGCGGAACTTACCCCTAACCCATATTTTTTTGAAATAGTACGGGACCCGACAGGCTCTGCGGTAGCAACATAATCTTTAACAATTGCGTGTAATACCTTCTTTTTCCGCTCATCCACGTTAAGCCCTCCCCTACCTTGTTAGCACTCTGGGTCGTTGAGTGCTAAATTCAAAATACCACCTTACATTATATTTGTCAACCCTTATGGCAAGAATTCTAGAAACACCTCATTTGCTAAAAATATCCCTTTTTTTGTCAGTTTAATCCTATCATTATCATATTCCACCAATCCTAAACGTTTCAATTTTTCAATTTGGTTTTCATACCTTTGGCGAAAATCAACTCCATAACGTTGTTGAAAACTATGAAAGCTTAACCCATCTAATATCCTCAATCCTAAAAAAACAGTTTCTCCCATTTCTGTTTCTCTATCCAGTATCTCCTGTGCACCGACGGGGAATTTTCCCTGCTCCAACTGGGCAAGATATGTATTTAACGCGGCACAATTGGTCTGTCGCCTGTTTTCGAAGTGAGAAGAGGCGGCAAGTCCGATCCCTAAATAATTTCCGTTATCCCAGTATACCCTGTTATGTACGGAAAAAAAACCAGGCCGGGCAAAATTGGCAATTTCATAATGAATAAAACCTTTACTTTCTAATAAATCCATAGCCAGTTCCTGCATTTCCGCCGACATATCTTCATCAGGCAAATTTAAATCACCATTTAAATAAGACCTTCCCCAAAAGGATTGCTCTGAAAGCTTCAGACCATAGACAGACAAATGGGTAACCGGCAAAGATGCGGCATAAGACAAGGTATCAAACCACTGTCTCATAGTTTGACCGGGCAAACCGTAAATTAAATCCAAGTTAATATTGGCAAACCCGGCCTCTTTAGCCTGGGATACCGTTTCTAAAATATCGTTTCTACCGTGTATGCGGCCCATTTCCTGCAGCAATCTCCGGTCAAAAGATTGAGCTCCTACGGATAGACGATTTACCCCGGCTCTTTTCAGCATGCTCATATATACTTTATCCACGGTTCCGGGATTACATTCAACGGTAATTTCCCCTCCCCTTGCCAGCGGAAAGAGGTTTTCCATTCTGGTAATAATCTTTACCAAAGATGATGCCGGAAGGCAGGTAGGCGTTCCGCCTCCAATATATATGGACTTGATTTCTTTTTGATTCTTGGGAAGGAGCTTTTGGTACATTTCCCCTTCAACGACCAATGCCTGACAGTATTCTTGTACCGGTAATCCCTCCGGGGGAAAGGATACGAAATCACAGTAAAAACACTTTTTCCGGCAGAAAGGAATATGGATATACAAAGCTTCAATATTGGGCAGTCTCTTCTCATCTCTTTGACCCATAACGGTCTTCATTCTCCTCGGCACGATTTATCCATCAAATTCCTGGGGATTAATATTAACCCAGCATCCTTAGTTCCTGCAAATCTCAACTTGAAATCAGAAAGCTTAGTATTTATGTGCATTTATCTTCTCCCTCCATGAAAAAATATTAATTGCTTCATATATTATTATTTGAGCAAATTGCATAATTACGCTTTTGAATAACCT
>DUPU01000228.1 GCA_012838175.1 Clostridia bacterium | reverse complement strand
TAACACAACTTTCCCAGCTGCAAACAGTGGCTTGATCTTTGAAAAATCTATATAGTCACGCACACAACAATAATTTTTCCTTTATAGGATGTGGTATTGCGTTCAAGAATGAATTCATTATCTCATTAGCCATTTCTTGACTGAGTAAGGGCAACTGACTTAGAACCTGGCGAAGGGTATCAACAAGCAACATTAGAGAATGAGAGAGTTTTATATCTGCCAACTCTTCTCTAAGGTAATAAAACAGATCACCTAACGTTCTATCATCAGTGGCGTTTCTTGCTTCCTGTGACAACATGGCATATCTAAGGAATACGATGGATGTTGCCGCTACTTGCATGTCGTAACTACGGCCTTGATACTCTTTAGCTAAGGAAAGATATGATTTGCAAACCTTGAAAAAAACCTCTATGTCCCAACGCTTCCCATAGATTCGAACGATTTCTTCCTCACTAACGGAAAGGTCGGTACAAAGTAGGGCAAGCCAATTATCAGAACGGCGGTCTTTTACAAAAACAATTCTGGCATCAATAAATTCATCAGAAGTTGCTGTTTTGTCTTCTCTAAGTTTGACGCAAGCCGAACCAATGATGTTTTTAGCATTAGATGCCAACTTAATCTTCTTATAAATGTCTTTGACGTTCTGCCATTGACCTTGGTATTGATAGTGGATTTTCTCTGTTATACGGATCATTCCTATAACATCACGATTCTCTTTTTTTACACGAACTACAGTCTTTGGCATTGTGAACCAGCTATCAAACAGTACAAATTTCGCCGGGATATCCTTAGCACCACGAAGAAGGGTAAGCATGACATCAAGAGTTGACTGCCTAGCTTGAACTCGACGTTTATAAGCAAGCGTCCTTTTGTCTACGGTCTTGGCCCCACAAAGCACATTTTCGTCTTTAGTTGAGCTAAGTAAGTTGAAGGAGATGGGAAGAAAGGTGTTCCCGTCAGACCAGCCTAAAGTCAACATTCTGAAACCTTTACAGAATTTATGGCTGGTGTGATCAAACACTTTTGCCAGCAATTCAACCTTCTTGCTACGATTACGGCTGAAAAGTGAGTCGTCAAAAATAAGTACGGATTGACGATTCTTTTCGGTTAGTCGATCAATAAGCAATATTAGGTGTGTCATAATCATTCGAATAAGCTTTTCCCAGTTAAAACGGCTATCATTAAGGAAGCGATAAGCAGTATTTTTCTTGAAAGATAATTCCTCGCTTTGCACAGCTAGGGTTCGGAAGAGATTTTTGCCGTGAAAAACCAGGGAAAATAATTCTTTTAGGACGACAGTGCAATGAATACCTGACTGTTTGTAGAAATTGCATTTAAGCAGCATTTTCGAAATATTAAACTGGCTAAAAAAACAGTCAATCCGAGACTCAAGCATCTGTTTTTTGCTTTCATTATTTGATATAATACTGGTCATGGGAAACCTCCTAGCGGCTGGTATTGTTGGGTTTTGGCCAATTCAATTATACCATTCCAAGGGGGTTTTCTGTTGTTTTAATGTGCGTTTCTATATGAATTTTTCAAAGATCAAGCCCACATTGTAAGTGGGAAAGTTGAGT
>DUPU01000157.1 GCA_012838175.1 Clostridia bacterium | reverse complement strand
GAACGGTTGGCCCAACTTTAGGTAGGGACTCCTTGGACAAAAGCTATCAAGCAGCTATCTATGGAATTATTGCCATTCTTGTTTTTATGATTGGCTATTATCGCTTACCGGGGATTCTTGCCAATATTGCTTTATTCCTTTATATGCTTATTCAGCTTTGGGTTTTAAACCTATTGAATGTTACCCTAACCTTGCCGGGTATTGCCGGTATCTTACTTTCCGTAGGTATGGCAGTGGATGCCAATGTTATTATTTTTGAACGGATAAAAGAAGAATTAAGGACGGGCAAGTCTTTACATGCTTCTATTGATGCTGGTTTCAAAAGGGCTTTTGTAGCTATTTTTGACTCTAACGTCACGACTTTAATTGCCGCAGCGGTGCTTTTTTATTTCGGTACTGGATCAATCAGGGGATTTGCCGTTACTCTAAGCATTGGTATTTTAGCCAGTATGCTGACTGCCATAGCCTTTACCCGTATAATACTGCGTTGGGCATCAAATATTGGATTCTTGAAGAACAAGAAATTATACTGGGTATAGGAGGGAAAACACAATGTATATTTTTAATTTTATCGGCCGAAGAAAGATTTGGTATACTATTTCGATAGTAGTGCTATTGGCGGGAATTATTTCCCTCGCGGTGCAGGGCTTAAATCTGGGAATAGATTTTACCGGAGGAAATATTATTCAGGTAAGGTTTGAAGAAAGTGTTACTTCCGGGGAAGTAAGAGAGGTTTTTTCCCAGCATGTAAAAGAAGCTTTTTCCGTGCAGGAAACGGATGAAAACAACTTTTTTGTCAGGACTCCGGTATTGACGGAAGAACAAAGCAATCTAATTATTGCCGGACTGACCTCCCAATTTGGGAAAAATGAAATATTAAGAAATGAGCATGTGGGCCCCGTTATCGGAAAGGAATTAGCATTAAATGCCTTATATGCCCTGATTATAGCAGCTGTGCTGATGGTAATTTATATTAGCTTCCGTTTTGAGTTTAAGTTTGGAATTGCCGCAGTTGTCTCTCTACTACATGACGTAATTGTTACTGTCGGGGTTTTCTCTATGTTACAGATAGAAGTTGACAGCGCTTTTGTCGCTGCAATTTTAACCATCATCGGGTACTCTATCAATGATACCATTGTAATCTTTGACCGGATTAGGGAAAATCGCAGAGGTAGCAGAAAAGAAGACCGGGCAACCTTGGTGGACCGAAGTATTATGCAAACATTAACCCGTTCTATTAATACAGTATTAACCACTCTTTTCCCGTTAATTGCCTTGATTTTATTGGGCGGAGCAACTATTAAGGCTTTTGTTCTGGCACTTTTAATTGGAATTGCCAGCGGGTGTTACTCCTCTATTTTCATTGCCAGCCCCTTCTGGTTTGATTTAAACAATTGGGCTACAGCAAAAAAGGCCCGGGCATAGATTAATAATTATTCATTCCTTGAAGATCGAACCCTGCGTTGCCAGGGTTCTTTTTTTGTGTATCCGACCGCCTGTAGTATGAAAAGTCTGAATGGATACTATGGATAAACAGGCTTGCTAAATTAGAAAAAAACTGCAGGAAACAAAGGGAAAATGTAGAACTTCTAATAATGATAATTAAAATTTATGAAAGTGAAGTGTCGATTATGCAATTATTGTTAATTTTTACCCTTGTTTTTGCTTTAGGTGTGGCCATATTTGCCGTGCAAAATGCTACACCGGTAGAAATTAGTTTTTTGTTTTATAGGTTTCAGGATATCTCTTTGGTAGTGGTAATTCTGGCTTCGGTCTTAGCAGGAGCACTAATAGTTTTTCTGTTAAGTTTGGTTAAGCAGATTTCATTTTTCAGAAAAATTCGTACTTTAGAAAAACGTATTGAATTTCTGGAAAAAGAGTTAAAAACAAAAGAGGAAGCGGAGAAGGCTCAAG
The DNA here is from genome assembly GCA_012838175.1 of Clostridia bacterium. Lineage (GTDB taxonomy): Bacteria > Bacillota > Dehalobacteriia > Dehalobacteriales > Dehalobacteriaceae > DUPU01. The sequence goes on along the minus strand of DUPU01000157.1, from coordinate 6,111 downwards.
TTATAGAACCGGAAAAAGAAGATACTCCGGCGGAAGAACAATTAGTTACTAAATCGTAATTTATTCAAGTAATAAAAAAGCACCGCTGGTGCTTTTTTAGGTAACCAGGAAGTGATGTTTTTTTAGGAGGCTATATGACAATCAGCGGAAAAAGGTGGATCATCCCGGATTATGACAGTAAATTGCAGTTAAAAATTATGGAGGAATTAAAGGTATCACCGGTTCTGGCTCAGTTATGCATTAACAGAGGCATGACCAGGGTGGATGATATTAAGAATTTTATATTTTTTGATCCTACAGATATCAATGACCCCTTTGCTTTTAGTCAAATGCACCAGGCAGTAAGTATTATAGAAGACAGTATAAAAAAACGTGAAAAAATACTTATTTACGGCGACTATGATGTTGACGGAATTACCGCTACTTCATTACTTTATTTATATTTAAAGGACAAAACCACATCTTTGGCATATTATATCCCGGTTAGATTAGAAGAAGGCTATGGATTAAATGCAGAAGCCATTTTATGGGCCCATAGGGAAGGCTTTAAACTTATTATTACTGTAGACTGCGGCATCAGCTCTATATCTGAGGTGGAACTGGCTCAATCTTTAGGAATCAAAGTTGTGGTTACAGACCATCATACACCCCCGGAGGTGCTTCCGGAAGCGGCGGCTATTATTAATCCAAAGATTGTTGACAACGGATATCCTTTTCCCGATTTAGCCGGGGTAGGAGTGGCCTGGAAACTGGCTCAGGCTCTGGAGATAAATTCCGGGAGAAATGAAAAAAGTGGGAAAATTGTCTTGGAAGACTATTTAGACTTGGTGTCATTAGGTACGGTAGCTGATGTTGTCCCCTTGATCAATGAAAACAGGATAATTGTTTCACTGGGATTGGAAAAGATAAAAAAAGCCGAAAGACCCGGTATCAAGGCATTAATGAAAATAACCGGTCTAACCGGTTTGGAAGAGAAACCCTTAACTGTGGGGCATATTGGCTTTATTCTTGCTCCCCGTCTAAATGCGGTAGGGAGATTGGCTCAAGGGAGTGCGGCTGTTGAACTTTTAACCGGGGTGGAATATTCTAGATGCGAAACACAGGCAAAAGAACTGGATAAAATGAACTGTCAGCGTCAAGAGCTGGAAGGTGAAATACTGAATCAGGCTTTACAATTAATTGAAGAGACCGTTGATTTGGACCGGGATTTTGTCATGGTGTTGGCTTCTGAAAGCTGGCATTCCGGTGTCATCGGCATTGTTTCATCCCGACTGGTAGAGAAATTCCATCGCCCGGTAGTCCTGCTGGCTATTGAAGGGGATGTAGCCAAGGGAAGCGCCCGAAGTATTGAAGGGTTTGATATTTATGCAGCCTTTAAACAGTGTCAGGATTACTTAATGCAATTTGGCGGTCATAAGATGGCGGCAGGTGTTAAAATTGCAAAAGAAAACATTGGGGCTTTTCAAAGAGCAATTAATGATTATGCCCATGGTTTGATAAATAAGGATTTGTTGCTTCCGTCCTTAAAAGTAGATTTAGAATTAGATACTGACGGTCAGGAAGAATTATATATTAAAGATTGTGAAAGATTATTTCCTTTTGGATTAGGCAATCCTCAGCCCGTTTTTGTTTATCGAAATTTAGGAATCAGGGAAGCAAAAGCAGTAGGCAATAATCAATCCCACCTAAAAGTAACTTTTGACGCGGGGCAATATTGTTTGGACGGCATCGGGTTTAATTTATCTCATCATCTGTCTTGGTTGAATCCTTTATCCAGGGTTGATGTGGCAGTAACATTAGAAAAGAATAGCTGGAACGGATATGAAAAAGTTCAAGCCATAATAAAGGATATTAAACCCCATGAAACAAATACAATGCGCCCCGTTGTAAAGCTTCCCCTTCCCAGTTCGGAAGGGATTATTTGGGAAGATTACCGGAATACAAAGGACCGGGCACAGTATCTTATTGAATTGCTGAAAAAAAATGAATCCTGTCTTATTTATGTTTCCTCCCGGGAAAATATGGAATCATTGAAGCAATTAATTATCGAAGCATCTTTGCCGGGTGTCCGATTAGAAGAGTGTCATGGTTCTCAAAGGCTCTGGCAGCATAGATTGGCTTTAACCAAAGTAATGAACAAAACTGTAAATACCCTTATTTTTGCAGGAGCTTTGCCTGGAGATTTAATATCTGCAGACTTGAAAGGCATATTCAATCATCTGGTATTTTTTCATAGCCCAGGAAATAAGGAGGATTTTTTAGGCTTTACTTATTTGGTTAGTTCCTCAAAAGGAGGAAGAATTCATTTACTATTTAATAAAAAGGATTTAGAGAGTTTGGATCATGAATTAAATGCCCTTTTCCCTGACCGGGAATTGTTGGGAAGAATATATCGAGGGGTTAGATATCTGACTACTTCCGCCAATCAACTAATTGGCTCTAAAGAAGAAATATTGCGAAAAATTAAGATTGAGGGATTTGAGCAGGAAAAAGAGAAAGCTTTTGATGCTTGGATTTCCATTATGAAGGAGTTAGGATTAATAAAACTCACTTTACTGGGCAATCGTTATTGTTTAGAATTAATAGATAATGGAAACAAATGTAGATTAGAGGATTCACCCAGCTATCAAAAGGGGATGACGGCCAAAAGAAATTTTGCCCATTGGGCCGGGTTGGCTCTGTCATCACGTTTCACGGAAGAAATCTGCCGAAGGAGTTAAAAGCATGGCATCGGATATTAGGGAACTTATCGCACAAATTAAAAAATACAATCCGGCCAGTGATGAAAACCTTATTCAGCGGGCTTATGATTATGCTGCCCGGGCGCATAAGGATCAAATCCGTTTCTCCGGCGAGCCATATATTAATCATCCTCTGGCAGTTGCGGAGATACTGGTTATGCTCCAGTTGGACGATATTACCATTGCTGCCGGGCTGCTCCATGATGTGGTGGAAGATACCCGGATTACGGAGACAAACATTAAAACAGAATTCGGTGAAGAGGTTGCTCTTTTGGTAGACGGAGTTACAAAGCTGGGTAGACTGGAATATAAAACAAAAGTTGAACAACAGGTGGAAAATCTTAGGAAAATGTTCCTGGCTATGGCCAAGGATATTCGGGTAATATTGATTAAGCTGGCCGATAGATTGCATAATATGCGTACTTTAAGGTATCATCATTCCATACAAAGGCAAAAAGAAATTGCCGAGGAAACTTTGGAGATTTTTGCCCCTTTGGCTCATCGATTGGGGATATTTAAGATAAAATGGGAGTTGGAGGATCTTTCTTTTCGTTATTTAGAACCGGATAAATATTATAGTTTGGTGGAACAGATTGCCGTAAAGCGTCAGGAACGGGAACAATATGTTAATGAAATTTGCAGTGTTTTAGTTGCAAAACTTGAACAGGTTAGTATTTCTGCCGAGGTTACCGGCCGGCCGAAGAATTTTTACAGCATTTATAAAAAAATGATTAACCAGCAAAAAGAGCTGTCGGAGATTTATGATTTAGTGGCTGTGCGGGTTATTGTAGATACGGTTAAGGATTGTTATGGTGCATTGGGGATAATTCACACCCTATGGAAGCCGATTCCAGGCCGGTTTAAGGATTATATTGCCATGCCCAAGCAAAATATGTATCAGTCTATCCATACCACAGTGATCGGACCTAAAGGGGAACCATTTGAAATACAGATCAGAACATGGGACATGCACCGGACCGCGGAATATGGGATTGCCGCTCACTGGCGCTACAAAGAAGGAAAAAGCGGAGATAAGGAATTTGATAAAAAACTGGCCTGGCTTAGGGCAATGTTGGAATGGCAGCAAGATTTGAGAGATGCCCGGGAGTTTATGGAATCAATAAAGGTGGATCTATTTACCGACTCAGTCTATGTTTTTACTCCCAAAGGAGATGTGGTGGAACTTCCTGCCGGCTCAGTACCCATTGATTTTGCATATCGGGTTCATACTCAAGTGGGACACTGGTGTATTGGAGCAAAAGTTAATGGGAAAATTGTTCCTTTAGACCATAAACTGGCCAATGGGGATATCGTGGAAATTCTTACGATGAAAGGCAGCGGCCCCAGCCGGGATTGGTTAAAAATTGTTAAAACATCTCAAGCAAAAAACCGCATCAGGCAATGGTTCAAAAAAGAAAAAAGAGATGAAAACCTGGCTAAAGGCAGGGAAATGTTAGAGAAAGAAATTAAAAAATATGGTCAGGAAATATCTTACTTTTTAAAACCGGAAAAATTGGCGGAAGCCGCGAAACGCTTTAACTATGTAACCGGGGATGATTTGCTGGTTGCAGTGGGAGATGGGATCATTTCTCCCATTCAGGTTTTAACTAAAATTAAAGAGGATTTCAAAAGGGAAAAAGAGACAGCCTTGTCCTCTCCGGAGGTAAAACCTTGGTCCCAGTCCGGTAAGCACTCTCAAGGAGTCTTGGTACGGGGAATTGATAATGCTATGGTTAGATTGTCCCGCTGCTGCAATCCTCTTCCCGGAGACCCTATTGTGGGTTATATTACCAGGGGGAGGGGAGTCTCCATTCATCGGACGGATTGTCCCAATATACTGCACAGCCATCAACATGAACAGGAAAGGCTGATTGAGGTTGCTTGGGATGAGGAAAATCAAGGCCTATATCAAGTTGAAATTGAAGCAATTTCTGTGGACCGGCCTCGTCTGGCGATGGATATTATGAGTGCGATTGCCGATACCAAAACCACCATTAATGCTGTCCATGCCCGGGCAACAAAGAATAAACTGGCTTCCGTAAACGTCAGAATCGAGATTAAGAGCCTGGACCATTTAGAGTATATCATAAACAAGCTAAAACGTTTAAAAGATGTGATCGAGGTAAAAAGAGTTACGCCCAGCGGAAGCAAATAATTGAAGTAAATAGTTAAAACAAGGAGATTAAAAAATGCGAGCTGTAGTACAAAGGGTTAAAAAAGCCCAAGTTTCTGTAGCGGGTGAAATTGTAGGAGCTATTAATCAAGGCTTATGTGTTTTTCTCGGAGTAGGAAAAGAAGATGAAAATGAAGATGCTGAATATTTGGCGGAAAAGATTATTAATTTACGTATTTTTTCCGATACCGAGGACAAAATGAATTTATCCCTGATAGACATTAACGGAGAAGTTTTAGCGGTATCCCAGTTTACTTTATACGGTGATTGCCGAAAAGGGCGCCGCCCCGGTTTTTCCAACGCCGCTCCACCGGATAAGGCAAATGAGCTTTATAAAGAATTTGTTTCATTTATAAAATCCAAGGGTATTTCAGTAGAGACAGGTATTTTTCAGGCGGATATGCTGGTGTCTATAGATAATGACGGCCCTGTCACCATGCTTTTGGACAGCAAGAGACTATTTTGAATCTAAATGAGGAGGGGTATGTTTTGTATATACAAGGAATTCAGGTGGGAATGCTCGGGACCAATTGTTATTTGGTTGCTTGCCCGGAAACAAAGGAAGCCATTGTCATTGACCCGGGTGATGAAGGGAAGAGGATTTTCAATTTAGTAACGAAAAACGGGTTTAAGGTTACCGGAATTGTCAACACCCACGGCCATTGGGATCATGTAGGGGGAAACAAGGAATTAAAGAAGCTTACGGGGGCACCTATTTTAATTCATGAACAGGATGCCGATTTTCTTACCGACGGAAGGCTGCATCTGGGCTCAATGATGGGTAAAAATGAGAACAGTCCCCAAGGTGACAGGATACTGAAAGAGGGGGATATCGTCCAGGTTGGGAAATATGAATTCAAAGTGGTCCATACACCGGGACATACCCCAGGGGGCATTTCCTTAGTCGGAAAAGATGTGGTTTTTGTGGGGGATACTTTATTTGCCGGTTCTATCGGGAGGACGGACCTGCCTGGTGGAAACTATGATACTTTAATGACTTCCATTAAAAATAAACTATTGCCGTTAAGTGATGACATAATCGTTTACCCCGGTCATGGACCTAGTACCACCATTGGTAAAGAACGAAAAAGCAATCCTTTTTTACTCAACCTGTAAAAAACATGTCAGGGGACGGTTCTTTGACACATATTTCCAAAATGTTCCAAGCGCCAATGTTGTGTCAGGAGACGGCATCCG
>DUPU01000156.1 GCA_012838175.1 Clostridia bacterium | reverse complement strand
CAAGTTGGATTTTTTTCTTAATATAAAGGCCTTTAAAGCCTTTTCAATTGCTTGCTGGCAATGGAACGACACGATGGCGTTATCTCCGTCATGTTCAAAAAGAATTTTGGCACTTTCCAAATCCTTTAAAGCCTTGTCAAACCAGTCATTATATCTAACACTGTCAGCCATACAGCAGGATTCCCTCCTTTTGTATTTTATAGGCAAAGCTTGTAGAATCCTTTATACATTCGTTCCATTCCGCCGGGGTGTATAAAATTATATCAATGGGTTTTTCGGATTGAATTGTATAGTAAAGCTCTGCCAATAATTGTCTTTTGTTGTTTGTTTCCATCACTATACACAAATCAATATCACTTTTGGCTTTTGCCTTATTTTTTGCCTGAGAACCAAATAACAGTATTTTTTCCGGAGCATATTTTTCTATAATTTGTTCCGTAATGCTTTCAAACAATCATATCAACCTCACAATTACTGGTTTTTCTGACTTTATTTACATTATACCATAATACGCTTATAAAACAATATATTTATGCAAAAAAAGTTCGCGTCAAGATATTGCAGGATGTTTTTTGTGTACCTGAAACCGGCAGTCTGCCTTTGGCGCCGGGAAACAGTAGTCCGAGGGTTCCTTAAGAGTTTTCTTTGAAAAATGTATTAAATTGGCTTATCATGGATTTAAATAATTTCACCAGGGTGTTTATATGAGAAGCGCCCGAATCTTTTTCCAATTGGGTGCGACACCACTCAAATTGTGGTTGCGTCAAATGTGTATCTCAAACCCTAAAGCTATCGTTTGGTTAATCGACGTTTTTAAGCCGTTTATAAAAAATATTGAAGGTTTTTCTGTGTTTATGTAGAATATAAAATTAGGGGAAAATGGGGTAGATATATTTGCTCATGCAGAACATGTTGAGTCAATAGTATTGATGCCAAGAGTTAGCTAAATAAACGAATTTAAGGAGCATTCCTGTAAGGAATAAAAATGAACTTTGAAAAAGAAGATGCCAAACTGTAGAATTTGATATGTGAGTTGCATGGCAGTAACCACAATCAAAAAATACAGGAGGCATCTAATATGAAGCGTACACAAAACGAGAAGATTTTGCAAATCAAATTTGAAACCCTTATCGTCGGAATAGACGTAGGAAAGGAAACACACTATGCCAGAGCTTTTGATTTCAGAGGATTAGAACTAGCAAAGCTCCTCAGGTTCAGTAACACCAGACAAGGTTATGAGTCTCTTGAAAACTGGATGCAGGAAATTATGAGGGAGCATGGAAAAACCGAGGCGATTGTAGGTTTTGAGCCTACAGGGCACTACTGGTTCACGCTGGGGGATCACCTGCAAAGACAAGGCCATCGGCTCGGGATAGTGAATCCGTTTCACGTAAAGTGTACAAAAGAGTTGGATGATAACAGCCCAACCAAGAATGATCGGAAGGATCCGAAAACCATAGCCATGCTGGTGAAGGACGGGAGATTTCGGGAGGTATACATACCGGAAGATTTGTTCCAGGAACTCAGGGAAGCAGTAGCTGAGAGGGAACGGCTGTTGGAGCAGCTGACCATATTAAGTAATCAGGTATTACGCTGGCTGGACATCCGCTTTCCGGAATTCAGTGAAGTGTTCAAGGATTGGAACAGAGACGCTGCCTGGCTGACATTGAGACATCATTCGACACCCCAAAAAGTGGTAACAGCCGGGGTGGCAGGTCTAATGAAGACCTGGCGGCAGGAGATGAAACGGCCAAGCTTGAAAAGGGCTGAAAGATTGGTAAAGGCAGCTTCGGAGTCTATCGGCAGGACCGCTGGCTCAGAGGCGGCAGAAGCAGCATT
>DUPU01000232.1 GCA_012838175.1 Clostridia bacterium | reverse complement strand
TGATATATGAATACTGGCATAAAGGGTATATCAAGCCATTGAGGATCGTATCTAATCTCAAATCTTGAGCCTGCAAACTTAATATCAGTTTCATATAGTATATTGTTTATAGGGAATGTGCCATCATGGTTAACTTTACGTTTTATCCGTAGAAGGAACTTTTCTTCCAACTGTGCAGGGTCGGTGCATAGTTTTACCCTCGAGATCTGTGACATGAAAAAGTCTAATGGAGTTAATCCATTAAGTGATGAGTGGGGTTTCTTGTGATAATCCTCATCAAGCCATTTCCAAAACCTTAGATTTAGGTCTTCTAAGCTCTTGATATCACTTATATCAAGTTGGGATAGGAATCTTTTTCTAACAGTTAGAAAGAGTCTTTCTATTTTGCCTCGACTACTAGCAACGAACGGTTTCGAATGGATTAGAGAACAACCTATATTTGCGCACATGAATTCAAACTGCTGCGAACGGTATATCTTGGCGTTATCGGTATACAACATAGAGGGAATACCTCTTTTTAGCACGGCTTCTTTAAATGAATGCCTTAACGCTTCTAAGCTTTGTGTATAGTAAAATTCCCCGTGGGGTACAAGCCTTGATGCATCATCTATATATGCCAATAGGTAAGTAGGCTTTTTCTTTCTGCCATCCTGTATGTAAGGTCCGTACATTAGATCTCCATACCATAGCTCATTTATATATTGATGTGCAAATCTTTTAATTTCTTTCTTCTCTTCACTTTCATGTATGTCCTTGTAGTTTGAAGAATTTAAAAACCTGTATAGCGTTGTAAGAGATATCTGTCCCTCCTTTAGTATGCCATCTTCTATCAGTTTGTCATAGATGATTGTATTGGGTGCTTTAGGGTATGCCTTTTTCACCTCAAGGATCTTTTCAGCAAGTTCTGCATTTATCTTTCTGGAACTTCCTTTGTCACCCCGATATCCGGGTTTTAATGCATCTAGTCCTCCACGCATATAATCACAGTACCAGGACTCTATTGTTTTAGGTGCGTATTTTCTTATGCCATAGTATGGCATTTCTATAGGGTTTGACGAAATTTGGACATAATACTCCCTGCGATTATTCACCTGGCCATTTAGTATTGGACTTATTAGTGAAAATCTTTTTAACGCAATAGCATTTCTTGTATCATCATCCAACATATCTTTGACCTCCTCTTACATTTTCAGGAAACCATGACCGGTCAAGCTATTTTTTATTTTAATATTAACATAATTATTTGCTCAAACATAGGCAAATACAGTGTTGCTGGCCAGTCTCATGTTAGAACTTTCAGAAATGCTTTTTAAAACTCTAATTTAATGCTATAATTAATTTGTAGATTTAGTTGTTGCAAGGAATGTTTTAGTAGTAGCTTGATAATATTTTTGAGAGAATAAGTGAATATCGAGATATTCACTTATCACTATTGCTAAAACATTTCTTGCTTTTTCTACGTCTTCAAGAGTTTTATCGGGCAACTTCACTCCTTTTATTATTTGTCTTATCCCATTTTGTATCGTGTCAATGTTTTTAATAAATTTTTTCCTGTAATAGTATAGAATTTGTCTTGAAAACTGTAAGTCATACTTCAGATTTAATTGCTCTATAACTGAATTAATGCTACCTTCTCGATAAAATGAATTGTATATATACTCAAAAATATGCTTTACTGCATTAATAAATCCAGGAAGGCAAAAGTGAGGAATGTATGATATGGTACATCCACATAAGGGGCATATGTACCGCCTTATTACTATTTTTCCTTTATACTCAGTTGAATAATAGTATCTTTCATAGAAACCATGTTTACGGAAATGAACCATTTTATTACACCTTGGGTTATGACATCTTTTAGTCGGTGGGGGCGGAAATGAATAATGCCTTCCAAGTTTAATGTATTTATGAATTCCTTCTTTTACATTAAAAATATATTGCATTTATATCACTCTCCTGCAATATATTTTACAAAAATTATTCCTGCTGTAAAGTGAAAATATTTTTTCGAATTGCAGGAGGGTTAAAACTTTTTTCAAATATTTTAATGTGATAAAATTACGGTAGATTCATCTGATTTAAAATGAGAATTTACACTATAATAAAATGGATATTAGAGTGTTTTATTTGTAAAAGTCAAACAGAATAAGAAATAAACAAAAGTAGGTTACTTTTATTCTGTCTGGCTATTGATCAAATGCATCGTAT
>DUPU01000155.1 GCA_012838175.1 Clostridia bacterium | reverse complement strand
ATACCGATAAGTTTTTCAATATTCCCCTGAGCCCAATGCCCGGCTATATCTTTTTGATAGCCCTGAGCATTAACCCAGATGGGATTGGTAATGGCAAACATTTTGTTTTCGCTGGAATCAATGGCCATGACGGCAAACCAAGCCTTAGAGGCGGAGGTAATTTTTTCGCTGATTTCATAGGTTAGTTCATTAATTCCGTTATATCCACTATTGATTCTCAGGACATTATTAATGGTTAAACCGTTATAATCATAGGTCTCTTTGCCCAAGTTGCTTAAAAGGAGAATGGTATCAATGCCGTTTAATGATTCCACTTCCAAGGTGCCGCTAAAGGTCCAGTCGTCGGCTTTGGTAACGGCATAGGTTTCTCCGAATAACATATCCTTAGGAGTAAAGATCGGCCCCAAAGAAGCATAACTATGGCCGTCGGCTATAGCCTGACCGGTAGCCAAACCTACTTCTTCAAGGGACATGCCTGATGTATCACCCAGGTAAACAAAAGTGCGGCCTTTCCCACTGTGATAAATGCTGCTCTCGCCTTTATCATTGGCAATGCCGGGATAAATCACATCATGAGTGTCGGAAGCGGCCAGGAGATAATGAGGTTTAGTTACAGGTGCTCCTGACACCTGACTGCCTGTAAGATAAGCATTCCAAAGCTCCGCCGCCTTGTTGATAGTAGCAATATTTTCTTCATCAGAACAACAAGCATTGATTTCTATATTGTCAAAACTGTTGTCATAACCGCCGGGAACCTGGGAATTCTCATTGGTATAGAAAAGTCCGTAGGAATAATAGGGATGGTTTGCAGTTATAGTGGCACCGGCATCATGGGTTTGCCGAACAAATACTTTAAAATCTGCAAACTGATCCATAACGTTATTTTTCTGATTTTCGTCCAGGAAGAACCGATAGCCTTCCTTGGTCTGGGGAACAACATTAAAGTGGGCCCAACTGCAGGAAATCTCCTCTGAAGGCAAAAAACCCACCATGTTGTATTTCAAAGCATAGTTATATGACTCAAAGTTGTTAGTGGTGAAATCGTGGTCGCTAGTAATTGCCACATCCAGTCCCGCTGCCAGTAGTGACTTAATCACATCTTGAGGCAAGGCAAAAGCATCATTTTTATTGGTATGATGGTGGGGATCCGTAGAAATCCAGCCTTCAGGGGCTGCATACTCCATAGCAATCTCCACATTATAAACGGTTTTATCCTTGGTATTACAGGTAAGGGTTACCGGATCGGAGTAAAAATAATAGCCTTCCCCGAAAACCTTAGCCGTAAATTCCCCGGGAGGAGCCTTGAACACAATGTTTCCCTTGCTGTTTTCATCCTTAGCATAGAATACTGAGTCTCCTGTAAAACGAACCACAGGATAAAGTCCTTCTACTTCCACCCTGGCCCAAAGAGGATTGCCGTTCTCATCCCGTACACGGAAAGTAACTTCAACCAAAGCTTCCCCGGCCTTTAAGGAAATTCCGGTGGAATCGCCCTCCTTAACAGCTACGGGTTGGCCTTTGGCAAAACCATTGCATTCCACGTAGAGAGCATACTCACCCTTGGGTAGTTCGAAATCAAAGGTACCGTCTTTCTCACCGATAAACCAGCCATAAACCTCGCCATCTTTTTGCACAATCACCACCGGGTTGGCCACTGTTTTATTGCCGGTGGCTTCATAAGCGGTACCGGTGACCTTCATGGTTTCAGCCTTATGATAATCATTCAGAAAATCAATCACTTCTCTTGTATCAGCTTGATCATCTATAAATAGATACTCGTCATAAACACGGTATTCCTGGGGTGCATAAGGATAGTTTGCTCTTAACTCCTTATAACCCACAGAACCGCCGTTTCTGCTCCAGGGACGGTCACCTACAGGGTTCCCGTTCACATAACCGGTGTTGGTACCGGGAAGAATTAGAGTGGTGGCAAAAACGTTGCGGTCAGTTTTCCCATAGGTATTGATGCCGGTAAGTAATTTTAGATCTGCCATAGCACCGCCATCATCACCCTTGTTGGTAATGGAAAAACGATTGGAAAGGGAAGGTGATTCAACGTCATTATTGCTTTTTACCGTATCAAACATATAGGCATATTCCTTATCTGCCTCGATACTATAATAAGTAACTACATCAAAAGACAAATCACCTACTTCTTTATAAATGCGGTTTACTTTAACCGCAGGTAATCCGCCGGAGTTAACTTCCTTTTTTTGATCAAAATCGTAATTAACCAATTCAAATTTGACCACACCACAGTTATTAGGAGCCCAAGAATCCCAACCGTTCATCAAAAACTCCACCGACCAGACAGTATCACGGCCAAAAGTGACATTGCCTTTAAGAGTTTTGTTTTCTACTGCACCGTATATTCTTCCGGCATCCAGTATGGAACCGGCAGGGTAACCCCAAGGATTTCTGGTTCCAACGGCCAAGACAATTCCGACTTTATTGTTCATAATAATGATATCGTGGGGGTGAATGGCTTCCCCGTTTTCAAAAACAGTTGTACTTCCATCGGCAGCGGCCCCAAGATAATTGGCCACTGTTCCAATATATAGGGTATCTGTAGAAACGGAACCATTGGCAATTTCGGCACTTACTATGTACTGATTGGCCTGTCCTGCAGGGCTGGTAATATCACCGTCTGCCGCAAATGCCCCAAAAGAAAAGCAAACTGCTAATACCACAGCCAGTACTATTGATAACCAAGACCTTGTTTTAGTCATTCAACGTTTCCCCCTTTTTTTAATTTTCACACCTTGTCCTTTTAAGTTCAGCCTTTTGCTTTTATTTTTCTTTAGCCGAAATTAAGACCTCTCCTCTCGTTCTTTATGGAAAATAACCCCTCCTTTTTTTAATAATATTTTACCATTATAAAACTGTCTTGAACAACCCCCTTCCATATTTAAACGTAGAAATTTTCAAAGATATTGCTTGTATGAAATAAATGCAAATTATATGCCAATAGTTAGCTAAAGCACAAATAATATCTAATAAGTGTAAATAAAGGACAGTCGTCTATATTCAAATTTATTCCCAAAACATAAAACTATGTAGATGAAAATATAAAGTCAAAACTGACTTATGATAATCATTATTAACTCAAAAAAATATCCAATAATCGTGTCAGAGAACCGTCCCCTGACACGATTAGGGAATTGTTGCCATATCCCTTTTTATGAACTATGTAATCTTGCATTCCGGGCATAAAGATGTTATCATTTTCTCACAAGAAAAAACTAATTGGCCTGAAATATGCGTTTACTTTATAATGTCCAACCTACGCGAATGAATAGGGAATCCAATGTTTTGCGGCTGTCGGGCCACCTGTGAGTGGATGGCAAAAACAAAACTCAGGATGCCCACCTGCGAGAAGGCAGGATTGGACATATAAAGGACGGTATTTTGGGCTGAATTATCAATAAATAATTCAACTGCTCCTTATGGGCAGTTTTTTATATTTCCTTCTTTTGCCAATCTTTCCGCCAAACGGGTATTCCTTTTCGTAATCTTGTTGTTTTTTACCGCCATGGCCACTGCCTTTTTGGTGCCTACCAAGACAAACACCTTTTTTGCCCTGGTAACACAGGTATATAAGAGATTTCGCTGAAGCATCATGAAGTGCTGGGTGGTAAAGGGAGAAACCACCACCTGGTACTCACTGCCCTGACTTTTATGTACGGTAGTAGCATAGGCCAAGACCACTTCATCCAACTCGGTGGCATCATAATTAACATAATTACCTTCAAAATTTATGACTAAAGTACGTTCTTCCATATCTATACGACTGATGCTCCCGATATCCCCATTAAATACGTTCTTATCATAATTGTTTTTAACCTGCATCACCTTATCCCCAAGCCGGTATTCGCATCCGCCGTATTTCAGGGAAAGGGTTGAAGGGTTTAACGCATCCTGTAAAACCGCATTCAAATTAGCTGCTCCCGTTTCCCCCCGGTGCATGGGACATAGCACTTGAATGTCATGAACCGGATGCACCTTATAATAAGCGGGAAGCCTTTTGGTGCATAACTCCCTAATCACCTGAACCACTTGGGCCGGATCTTCCTCTTCTATAAAGAAGAAATCATTTTTGCGCCCTCCCTTAAGATAGGGAAATTCTCCCTTATTGATTTTGTGGGCATTGGTGATAATATTACTTCCCTGAGCCTGCCGGAAAATTCTGGAGAGCCTGATTACCTTCACCACACCGGAATCAATTATATCTTTCAGAACATTGCCTGCTCCCACCGAGGGCAGTTGATCCACATCACCCACCAGAATAACCACCGCATCATTGGATACGGCTTTTAACAGGTTATACATCAGGATAATGTCTACCATGGACGTTTCATCAATGATCAGAACATCACAGTCTAAAGGATTGTCCCTGTCCCTCTTGTAGCCTTCAGGGGGTTTGTATTCCAATAATCGATGAATGGTCTTGGCTTCCATTCCGGTAGTTTCTCCTAATCTTTTGGCTGCCCTTCCGGTAGGAGCAGCAAGGAGCACCTTAGCTCCCATTTGACGAAAAAGCTTAATAATCCCTAAAATAGTAGTAGTTTTTCCGGTGCCGGGGCCCCCGGTTAAAACCATAAATTTTGCAGCTGCTGCTGTTTTTATCGCTTCCTTTTGCACTTCATCATATTTAATTCTATGCCGGCGCTGAATGTCTTCAATAATACCCTCAATATCGGTTTTTGCGTAATTGCTCTTTATGGAGATGATCTCTTTGATTCGTTGGGCCGTACCTACCTCGCTGTAGTAAAAAGGAGGCAAAAAGACAGCATCACCTTCATCGGAAATTAATATCTTTTCCTCAATCAGCCGGTCCAAAGTGGCATCAATCAATTCTTTTTCTATGCCCAGCATTTGCTCCGTTTCCACCACCAATTTTTCCCGGGGCAGAAAACAATGACCGTCATTGGAAAGTTCATTTAAGACGTAGACAATCCCGGAACGGCAGCGTTCAAAGGAATTCTTTTCAAAACCCATCTGTTGGGCAATTTTGTCCGCAGTTTTAAAACCGATGCCCCAAATATCGTCTGCCAGTCGGTATGGATTTTCTTTCACAATCTCGATACTTTCATTGCCGTAAGTCTTAAAGATTTTTACGGCATAAGCCGTGGATACCCCCTTGCTCTGCAAAAAAAGCATCACATTCTTGATTTCTTTTTGCTCTTGCCAGGCTTTTTTTATTAATTCTACTCGTTTTTCACCGATTCCCTCCACCTGCATCAATCTCTCCGGTTCCTGATCCAGGACCCGGATGGTATCCTCTCTAAAACATTGAACTATTCTTTTGGCATACACCGGTCCGATACCCTTTATTAAACCGCTTCCCAAATACTTTTCAATTCCCGCCACGGTAGCAGGCAAGGTTTCTTCATAATCATGAACTGCAAATTGCTTTCCAAATTTGCTGTTCATCTTCCATTCCCCTTTTAAACGAACAATCGCACCTATATTTACAGCGGCAAGGTTCCCCACCACGGTGATCAATTCCGAATAGCCCCTGGATTTTATTTTCAGCACGCAAAAACCGTTCTCTTCATTTATATAGGTAATTCGTTCCACTACACCACTAATATATTCCATTAATATTCCAAAACCTCCCCGGACCAAAAGAGATAAATGTACTTACCTTTTACCTTTTTCCCCGTAAGCATCTCCAAGGCCCGTCCATAGTAGGAAATCTGATCCCGGTAACGTTCCCGGATTTTTTCCTCTCTTCCTTTCGGTACAAAGTCGGTTTTATAATCCACCAGAACAATGCCCTCCGGTTCCTCGAAGTAACAGTCAATCATACCCTGAAGCAATACCTTTTCCTCCCCACATAATTCCTCCGTCAATTCCGGGAAAAGCTCAGAGCAGGGTACTTCCATAAAGAAAGGTACTTCCCGGTATACCGGCTCAGCTGCCAAGATTCTTTTGCCCAAAGGGGAATTAAGAAAATACCTGATTTGTTCTACCTCGATTACCTCCGCCTGTTTTGAAGTAAGCAGACCCTTCTCCACCATTTCCCTTACCTGAACTTCAATATCGGTCCTGTGGAAATCCAAATGCTGCATGACAAAGTGCATTACCGTTCCAGCTTCTGCCCTGCTTAAACCCTTTTTGTCCTGGAGAAACAGGGGTTTTTTTATCAATGCTACCGGAGACTGGGGAAGCCGGTCCGTTTCTTCCGTTAATTCTCCTTCAAACCATCTCTTTAACTCCGTAACGGATACCTTGGCCGGGATTGCTGCAACTTTTTTGTACGGATACTCCCAGCCCAGTCTTTGAGATATTTCCCCGGCATAACACCTTTCTTGCTCCTTATTCTGATTCTTACTTAAATCATCCAGCCACTGGATGAACCTATCATTCTCTTCCCTAGACTCAGGATTCACCGTCTCCAGACCCTTTTGTGTCCATGACTTTACTTGCCAAAAAGAGGAATCTATAACTGCAGGGCCAATCCAATCAAGATAATTATTGCTTTTCAGCATTTCATAAGGAGGAAGGGTTTTTCCCCCTCTTGCGGCACAGTCTGCCCACTTTTCTTTTGTTTTGGTTATATCATCCACCCTTCCGGTTACAATCAGTTTTTCTTTCGCCCTGGTCATAGCCACATATAAAATTCTCATTTCCTCCGACAGGGTTTCCCTCCGGATTTTCTCCCGGATGGCCAGTTTCGGCAGGGAAGGATAGGACAGTCTGGTTTTTAGGTCTACAAAGTCCGGTCCAAAACCCAAATCATGATGAAGGAGGATTTTGTTATTCAAATCCTGCAGGTTAATTTTTTTGCCGCAGCCGGACAAAATTACGACCGGAAATTCTAACCCTTTGCTTTTATGGATACTCATAATCCGGACCACATTATGATTGGCTCCGAGAATTTTTGCGGCTCCCATATCTCCTTGACTGGTCTTTAATTTGTCCACAAAACTGATAAAGTTAAATAAACCTCTGTAGCTGGTTGCTTCAAACTGCCTGGCCCTCTCAAACAGGATGTGAAGATTGGCCTGTCTTTGTTCTCCATTGGGCATTGCTCCAACCAGGCTAAAATAACCGGTTTCTTGATAAAGCTGCCAAATCAGCCGGTCAGTACTTAGATAGAGGGATATTTCCCGCCACCTGGAAAGACGGGACAAAAAAGTTCCGGCTTTTTCCGACCCTTGAAGGTGTCCCTGACTTGCCATTGCCTGTAAAGCATCATAAATAGTTCCCTTGGGATCGGCTAAACGAAGTTCCGCCAATTCCTCCGAGGTAAAAGCAACTATCGGGGAACGGAGCACAGCAAGAAGAGGAATATCCTGATAAGGGTTGTCAATAACCTGTAAAAGGGAAAGGATTACCTGAATCTCCACAGACTTAAAAAATCCCGTTCCGGTATCGGCAAAAGCCGGTATTCCCTGATAAGCCAATTCTTCCGTAAAAATATCCGCCCATTTCCTGGTAGTACGCAAAAGTATCACTATATCTTTGTACTCTATGGGACGATACTTCCCGGCCCCTTGATCCCAAACATGGTAAAGCCTGCCTTCCACATCCGGCCGCATTAACTGTTGAATTTTCTTTGCCGCTAACCGGGCTTCCCACTGGATTTTATCCAGCAGTTCTCTTTCTTCCTCCTCGGTTATTTCTCCTTCCTTATCCTCTTCATCCGGTTCATTGTTGCCTTGGAAATTTTGCCTGTCCCCTGTTTCCAAAAGGTGCAATTCTACCTTTTCCCCCGCAAAGGTTTTCTTATCGGAAGGAGCATCCTCGTAAAGGGCGCCTGGGGTTAGGGCTTCCTCATCGGTATAATCCAATTCTCCCACATGTATCGACATTATCTGATGAAAAAGGGAATTAACCCCGTCCAAAATTTCTTTACGGCTGCGGAAGTTTTTATATAAAAGAATTTTTCGGAAGGGCCGGCCTTTTTCCAAAGCATATTTATGATACTTTTCCAAAAATAACTCCGGCTTGGCCTGCCTGAACCGATAAATACTTTGCTTTACGTCCCCTACCATAAAAACATTAGGATTCCCTTCATCTATACGAGAAATCAGCTTGATAATCAATTCCTGGACCATATTGCTGTCCTGGTACTCATCCACATAGATTTCCAGAAAACTTTCCCGGTAAGCGGCAGCAGGCCCGGAAGGATTAGTCAGAATCTCCAGGCACATATGCTCCAGGTCATTAAAGTCTACTACCCCTTTCCGGCTTT
The DNA here is from genome assembly GCA_012838175.1 of Clostridia bacterium. Classification (GTDB taxonomy): domain Bacteria; phylum Bacillota; class Dehalobacteriia; order Dehalobacteriales; family Dehalobacteriaceae; genus DUPU01. The sequence goes on along the minus strand of DUPU01000155.1, from coordinate 8,461 downwards.
TCTTTTCCTTATATAGGGCGTCAAATTTTTTGACCAGTCGGGCCAAACCTTTCATTAAGGGATATAAGGATTCCATGTCCTGCCAAATATCTTTTAAGTCGTAGGAGCATAATTCATCCCGAATCTTTTTCAGCCGCGTCTTCATTTCGTCCCGGAGCTTTTTAGCCTGTTCATGTTTTTCCGGGTCACCCTTTTTTCCCGCCGGATACAGGCGTCTGAATTGGACATCCCTTATTTTTTGGCATAGGGTATCCCATATTTGTGAACTCTCACCCTGGCAGATTTTCTGCAAGCTTTCAATCAAAGACAGATCCTCCGCAAAAACGGCCAAGTTTTTTTCCGCTCCCGGACTCCGGGAAAGAATTCTTATGGCGACCTCCAGCATTAACCTCATGCCGGAAAGTTCCAGATTAATCATATCCAGGAGCACCTTACCCCAAGAGGTTTGGCCAAAGTCCCCGTCTCCTGATTTTCGGAACCTTTCCGTCATTTCGTCCAGCCATTTTTTTGGCCAAGGGCTGCTCTGAATAAAGTGATAAAGATTTAAGACCATGTCCTGAAGGGCCCGGTCATCCCTATTTCCCCCATAAGAATCCAATAATTCGTAAAAAACAGGGTCTTCCTCTTCCTCCTCATAAATCTCTTCAAACAGCCGATCCAGCACTTCCCATTTCATGAGCATCCCTTCAGTTTCATCTGCGATGCGAAAATTCGGGTCAATATTGATGAGCTGAAAATTGCTGCGCAACACGTCAAGACAAAAAGAGTGAATGGTAGTGATATGGGCTTTATTTAAAAGAGTAAGCTGTCTTTGCAAATGCTGGGAAGAAGGGTTTTTTTCCAATGCTTGAGAAACCGCCAGTCCGATTCTTTCTCTCATTTCCGCTGCAGCGGCATTGGTAAAGGTAACCACCAATAAGCGGTCGATATCCATAGGATGTACCGGATCCGTAATTTTCCTGATAATCCTCTCTACCAAGACAGCTGTTTTTCCTGCTCCTGCTGCAGCGGCCACCAAAAGATTGCCCTTGGTTGCCGTGATAGCATCCCATTGTTCAACAGTCCATTTGGTATCTCCCATTATTCCTCACCACCATCCAATAAACTCCAGACCTCATCATTCTTTTTATCATAAAGAATTCTAAATCTGTTTTCTTTTCTCTCCGGATCAAACTGGCATACCGGAGAAAAACTGCAATAGCCGCAGGACGTAATATTTTTCTTTTGATAGGGCCGAATAGATACATCCCCTGCCAGCATTTCCCGGCAAAGACCTTTCAGCAGCCGGCGCACATATTTTCTCAAAAGCCTAAACTGGTTTAAAGATGCCACAGAGGAGGATTTACCCAATACATCGCCTTTATTAATGCGCGCAGGGATAATAAGGGAATCCCCTTCTACGGAATGGTCCATTTCTTTGATTAATCTGACATCGGCTAAAAGCAGTCCCCTCATGCGCAACTGCCGCATAATTGCCTTTTCAATTTCCTCCTCTGAAACTTTTCCCTGCTTATGAATAATGGGGTCATCTATGCGGAAATACAACATCCCTCCCGGGTAGCAGGGAGCCAATCCGCTGCCTTCTTGCTCTCCCTGAGTCCAAATTGCATCCAAATAAGTTATGAGCTGTATCTCAAGACCGTAATAAATATCAGAAAGCTTAAAACCTTTATTCCCTGATTTATAATCAACAATCCTCAGGTATGTGCCTTCTTCTGTTCTGCAGGCATCAACCCGGTCAATCCGCCCGGTCAGGATAACGGTTTCCCCGGAATCCAGCTGAATGACAATAGGAGGAAACTTACCCCCCATGCGGAAATCCATTTCATAACCAACAGGTTCAAAACTACCCCTCCTGATATGCTGGGCTATAAGCCAAACAGCCCTGGTCATAACCCGTTTCATCCTCTTTGCCAAAGCCTGATATCTTTTTGATCCGGCCAATCCTGCACCATGCATCTTCTCCAGCATCTCATCTATAATAGTGGAAATCTGATCAGCACACCACTCCCACTCAACGGTGCGCCAGGAGTAATCCCCTTCTCCCATGAGACGTGAAAATCGCTCGATTACCTCATGCATAAAGGTGCCTACATCAGGAGGTGTTAACCGATAGATTTTCCTTTCCCGGGCACCTAATCCATATTGCAGGTAATAGGCAAAAGGACATGCCGCATACTTTTCCAAGCGGGACACACTGGAATACACCGGCTTTCCGTAAAGGAGGGCAATTTTCTCCTTACTGACCGGTGGGGCTACATTTCGATATAAAAAACCGTCCCGGAGAGCCAAGCATTTTTCCTGCCAGTTCTTTTGACCGAAAAACCACCGGTAAACTTCCGCCCAATAAGATGAAACTTCCTTGCCCTCCGCCTTTTGGCGCAAGGCAAAAGTTAACCGTTTAAAAACGGCTGATTTTCCGATCATTAAGTCCAAATTCTTTTCCGGGTCATTTAAACTCCAACTATCCAAGATATCGTCGGTTTCCTTAATTCTGGGAAACACTCTCCGCAGCCGTGAGACAATCATGGAGGGTCGAAGGGCCCTTCCTTCCTGGTCCGCAATCGGCCAGCTTATCCGCAAGTAATTTTGAGGGGTGGCTAAAGCCCGGTAGATAATGAATTGCTCATCAAAAGCCTTAGTTCTGGTATCACTGGCCAGTTCCATCCCGGCATGATTTAAAGCCTCCCTTTCCCGGTCTAACAAAATACCTTCCTCGCCCCCGTCTGCTGGGAATACCCCGTCATTGGCACCTAAAATATATAAGGCCCGAATCTCATGGCTCTTAGATCTTTCCACACTGCCTACCAGCACCTGATCCAAGGAAGGAGGGATCATCCCTACCTGGTATTCCTCTAGGGCTAATTTCAGGATGTGAGAAAACCGTTCCAAACCAAAGGTTTCCTCCCCCATAACCTCTACCGTCTGGTCAAATACCTCCATTACAATATTCCAAACCTGACTATACTCATGAGCCAGGCTTAGTTCTCCCTTTCTCCGAAAATTGTTGACAAAAGCGTCTATCCTTTCCGGCACCCCGATTTCACAAAGGAATTCAAATAAAGCTCCGCATATTTCCCCTGCTGTTTTTCTTCCTTTCGTTTTACGCCGAAAGGCCATTAAAGGTTCTGTCACTTGAACCTTAATTCGATTAATTTCCAAGAGCTTTTGAGTTTCCTCTTCCGAAGTCTTTTCTTCCGGCAAAAAGCTTGTACTCATTTGCCACTCCCTACCGTTGGTCCAAAGGCTGCCCCTGATTCCGCAGGCTAAAACATAATTTTCCAAAAGGTCAATACTCTTTTGTTCCACATTGGTTAGTCCGGTTTTTAGATAACTGAATACATCCTCATAGGACCAGTTTTCAATAAATATATCCAGCATGGATAAAATCAACCGGACCAGAGGGTGGTTGGTAATTTCTTTCTTCCGGTCAATAAAATAGGGAATTTCATATTCGGTAAAGATTACCTGAATCAGTTGTTCATAATCAGCAAGATTTCCTACCATCAAAGCAATATCCCGGTAGCGGAAGTCCTTATCCCGGCATAAATGAATAATATCCCGGGCCGCCGCTTCAATCTCGGAAAAAACATTAGCAGATGAAAACAACACCAGGTCTTGGGTCTTGTATGGATAAATCCGGCAAGGGTAAGCATAGAAGTTATCCTCTAAATGAGCCAGCTCCCGGCTGTTTTTAAACCGATATAAAGGCTTATGCTCCAAAAGTACCGGTGCTTCAAGGGGAATCCTGTTGTTTTGGGCCATATGGGTAAGTTTTTTATAAACCTGTTTTACGGAAGAAAAAATATCCGTTCCCATGGGTCTTTTTTGTTCTGCCAAACTATCGGTGCATAAAGTGACAGTTACTTGCTTTGCCCTTTGAAGAAGCTTTTCCAACACCAGGTACTCCTGTGGAGTAAACCCGGTAAATCCATCCACCCAAATTTCTGCTCCTGTATAAAGATCGGTTGAATTAAGTTTTTGAGCCGCCAGGGTAAGATCATCGTCCCCGTCTCGATATCTCTCCTCCAGAATCTCTTCAAAAGCGGAGTAGATGATATGCAATTCTCTCAGCTTTTCCTTCAACAATTCATTTTTTTGAAAGGATTGCCCAACCTCTTCCAATACCCTGGGAGTAACTTGATAACGTTTAAATTCACTGATCAAAGCAGATAAAATATGTACAAAACCCGGACGTTCCGCCGCCCTGGCAAAAACATGAAATTCATCCTTTTTCTCTGTTAAAATCCGGTACAGAATCATACACTTACCGGCAAGATGAATATGGGGATGGGTAATCCCTCCTGCCTGGTTAAAGATGCGAAAAGCCATCCGGCGGAAACTTAAAACCTGGGTTTGGATGCTCCCGCCTTTTTTGAGCACCCTTATTAAGTCCCTTTCCGCTTGAAAAGAATATTGTTCCGGAACTAACAACAGAAGAGGATGACTTGCCCCGGCGTCCACACGTTTTTTTATTTCTTCCAAGCAGTAACAGGTTTTGCCGCTCCCGGCCTTGCCATAGATAAATCTTAGGCTCATAAACTTTTACCCCGTTCCCTTAATAATTCAATAACTCTTAAAAAAATTAGCCATCTGCTATGTATTCTTTTTGCCATAACTTATCTATAGAGAATAATAATTTAATTTCTTTCTAAAATTAAAAAAATACACATCAATTTTTCTGCTCTATTTGTCTTCTTATTATACCATTTTTGGAAGCTTTTTTTAAAACAAAATGCTTCAACCATATGATTTAAGCATTCTTACACCAATGCCTTTAAAACCCGGTCGGCGTAACCGGGAGTAAATTGCAGGGAAACTTTTTTGCCTTTTTTGATGTCTATATAAGCAAGAGGAATAAAAAGAATTGGTGAAAGGATGGAAAGTGATGAAGATTTTAAAGATATTTAAGGCTTTAATGTTTGTGCTTGCCCTTTTGGCCGCAGGACAGTGCGCCGCCTTGGCGGTAGAAATACCCAAGAAACCTTTAGACCGGGTTTTTTATCAGACAGTAATTGTCCCTTTTGACTATCACGACAAAGTATTCTTAAACGGGGAAAAAACAGATGTATTTGGTGATTACAAATTATATGAAAGAAATGGGCGGGTCTTGGTCCCCATTAGAATGATGAGCTACCTGGCCGGCGCATTAGACCAGGATAAGGGTTATTGGCAGGTTAATTGGGATGAAAAAAATCCCCATGATGTTATCTTAACTAATTATCATCAGCAGAAAACCATAAAACTTCAGGTCAACAATACCACCATGTTTGTCAATAATGAACCGGTTGCCCTGGATGTGCCTCCCCAGAATATAGAAGGAAGAGTTGTCTTGCCCCTAAGAAGCATTTCAGAAGCCCTGGATAAAGAAGTAGCCTGGCTGGACAAATTGGTTATCTTAAGCAATGATGTGATTGATTTGCACAGTCCCCAAACTTTGGCCATAAAAGACAAAATTAAAGAAAAATTGGCGGATGTCAGAAAAGAAGCGGATTATGAGAATAGATTATGGCCGGTAGCAAAATTTGATCATCACATTTACTATATTAAAACCACTTATTCGGAAACCGGTTACATAGAAGAACTTTACCGAAAAACCGATAATGGCCCGGAAGTTAAAATTGACCTGCCCGGTAAAGAAAATTTTTCTCATCACAAGATAATTGACAACGAACTTTATTATATTTCCCAAGTCAACGGCAAAAGCGAGCTGCATATATTTAGCTTTGCCGATGAAAAATCTAGAAAATTATGTGACTTAGGCAACTGGAACCCGGAAGACGGGTGGATAAGCGACATGGGCTACCTTAACAATGAATTTTATGTCATCCTGCATTCCGGCGATTTGACCATGGGCTGGGAAAATCTTTATAAATTGGAAAACGGGGAACTTAAAGAGATTGCCGACGGAAAATCATTTACCCATTTTGACGTCGCCGGAGATTATCTCTATTTTACCGTATTTCATCCTATGGCTAATTGGGCTAATAACCTCTTTCGTATAAATCTTATAACGGGTGAAAAAGAAAACCTGGGGGACCCGGAATTTACCTATGGGATTCTTAGAAAGGCTCATGATGACGGCAGCGTTAGCTATTCCGGAGAATCTTTATATCTGGATGAGGAAAACATCTATACACTTGGCCATAAAGAAAGCGACCCCCTGGATCAAAGCTCTGTTTATAAAATCAGTAGGGACGGTACCGTTCAAGAAAAAATTACTCCCCCGGCGCAAAGGTTTTGGTTGGTAAATAAAAAAGTTTACTACGAGGATTCTACCACCGGCTGTCTGGTACAGACGGACCTGGAAGGAAATAATCGAAAAACAATTACCGATAAAAGAGTCATTGACGTTAAATTTTTCAACGGAAATATTTATTATACCGCCGCCAAAGAAGACAGGGGTAATCTCAGGCTGGGAGAGTTATATAAATATAACATTGCCGAAGACCGGGAGATAAAACTAAGTGACAAACCTGTCCATGATTTTTATGTGGGTAAAGCCGGAGTTTATTATAACGGAGCAGGCTATGAATTAGGATTATATAAAATTAATGCCCAAGGTAAAAATACCTGTTTAGTAGAAGACAGTCTTTACACCACTCTTTTAACCGACTCCGGAATAGTGTATACCCTGCGCTATGAGGACGGAATATATTTTTTACAATAAGAACAAACACAAGGTGAATATAACATCCGGCCGGAGAAAAATTCAAAGAATCTAGGGCGGAAAGTTCCCTAACAAAAGATGATGAGATTTACTCATCATCTTTTGGGGAAATCCTTAATTTTAATGGGTTAAAGTAGTCTCCAAGTCTTTTCCGGCATAATCCGCTTCCATTCGGCGCACTTGAGGAATGGCAATAAGCTTAGCAAAAATAATGCCGATGATGCCGCCGGAAAACTGACCGATAAAGACAGGAACCACCAAATTCGGCTGGAAATTGACATTAAAAGCAATCCAATCTCCTAAACTGTAACCGGCACAAACGGTGAAGGCAATACATAGGACTTTACTGGTAGGTTTCATATCACCGATCATATTAAACAAGGCCACCCCGTTGGCCATGGTTGCCAAAAGACCGGCACTCCCAACATCATCCAGACCGGCCAGTTTGCCGATTTTAGCCAGACTTTTGCCGAAGAATTTTCGAATCAGATAAACCATGGGAAAAGCTCCTGTTAACATCATGGCAATCGAGCCAAGAAGTTCTATCGCCCGGAATTGTTCCGTCTCGTCGGCTAGGACAGGATCAAATCCCCATCCGCCCATGATCCATGAAAAAAATCCGGTGTAATGCTCAATAATGGAAGCCGCGGCGATAAGAGTCAGCGCCGAAAGCAACAATTTCCCAAAAACCATAAACCCTTTGATCATACCTTGGGGAAACAATTTCAGGCAGACGGCAAGAATAACACAAAATACAAAGATGGGCAGGAGATTAATAAGAATTGTCCCCAAGTCCAAATTGAGCAGGTAATCAGCCGGTCCTGTGGTGGTAAATGTGGTTCGAATAGTAGGTTTGGTAATTAACATGATCAGACAGGTAATGAAAACACCGAAAGGAATGGCCAGAAAACCGCTCATCGCTCCTAAAGCCATGTAAGGATAGTCCTCTTTTTTCAAAATGGACAACCCTACAGGGATATTGAAAGCGACAGTGGAAGCAGTCATTATGGCAACGGTTAAAGCAATCACCACAATCTCCGGGCTCCGGGCAAGAGCTAAAAAGAGAGCATATCCACCGCAGTCGGAAGGAATAAGCATTGCCGCAGCAATAGCGGGATCAGCTCCCATGATACGAAACAAGTTGCCAAATATTTTTTCCACTCCGATCACAAGATAGGGCACAGAAACCATCAATCCGACAATTGGCAGAAACAGTGCTGCCATAGCCTGAAGCCCTTCGTGGAAAGACTTGGCCAGGCCGCTGTTCTCGTTGATGATTGCGGCAACCGCACCTATACCGCAACAAGCCATAATAACATAAAGTACAAGTTTCCCGATAATCTCCATCACTATGCCTCCCTTTTTTATAATCCATAACTTCCCTGGCTGTATCATTAATTAAATGCATCAGCATTATTTCTAAACGATATAAAATATAATATAAAACACATATTACCTATTATTCGTTAGATAACATAATCCTTGGAATATGCATTTAATATCCATTTATGTTCTATTTAAATAAACTTTTATTTATACTCCTATGATATAACGATGCCATGGAATAATCAAGAAATTCCATGGTATAAAGAAACTCTCCCCGGATGAGCCACCGGGATCACAAAAGGAAGCATTCAGCTTTAATGCAAACTCCAAATCCTAATTCACGGTTATTATAAAAGATTTTTAACAAAAATCTGCGCCAATAACCAGCCCGGCAATTCTGAATATTACTATAAAAGCAAAAAAAGGGAAAAGATTCCCTTTTATTGATAGCTATTAATTAATTTT
>DUPU01000154.1 GCA_012838175.1 Clostridia bacterium | reverse complement strand
TTCCCCCTGTTTAATCTGAAACAAGGCTTTTTGTTCCAATTCATGTTCCCATGCTGCTATTTTTTCCTTTATAAACCGGTTCTCCATTTCCGTCCTGCCTATTTCCTCATTTATATTTTTAATTTTTTTCTTCAGCTTGCGCCGAATTGACCAAAACTTTATCGGAAAAGAGAGTTTCTTTATTTGCCGGGAATCTTTACTAAAGTCATACCAGGAATTTATCGCTTTAATAATTTCCTGGTTTAACCGGTTTATTTTTTTGGTATTTCTTTGAAAATTTTCAATTTCATCTTGGATACATCTTTTTTCTTGCTCAAAAACTTCATCATAAAGGTTAAGGGAGTATTTTTCAATGCGATCAAATTCTTGGGTTAAATCCTCGCTGAGATCTTTTAATTCCCGCAACAGGTCCAAGGCGAAATCAATTCTTTTTTCCAGACAATGGTCCAATTTTTTCTACCCCCATTATTTAGATAGATTTTCAATCATCTGAATCACAGCCGGGGCCAAAATTACGATAAACACGGTAGGAAATATAAAAAATACCATGGGAAGCAGCATTTTTATCGGAGCTTTCATAGCCTTTTCTTCAATTCTTTGGCGCCTGGTGTTACGCTGCTGCATAGACTGCACCCTTAAGACATTACCGATACTAACGCCTAACTGGTCTGCCTGAATTACAGCGCTGATAAATGCATTCAGTTCCTCAACCCCGGTTCTTATGCCTAAATCTTTCAAGGCATCTTTCCTCTGTTTACCCATTTTGATTTCCTGTAAGGCTATGGAAAATTCCTGGGAAATAGGCCCTTTTATTTTTTGTACCACCCGGCTTAAAGCTGCATCAAACCCTAACCCTGCTTCCACACTTACAGTCAATAAATCCAAAACATCCGGCAATTTTTTTAATATTTGCTCCTGCCTGTTTTTCGTTTTTATCTTTAAATACAATTCAACCAGAAAATATCCGATAATCATTCCCCATAAGCCGCATAACAACCGGGAAAAGATATTCAACCTGCCGGCTAGTGCCAGCAAGAAACCGGTTAAACCCAGAAGTGCCGCCACAGCATAATAGAGGGAAATAAACTCATGGGAACTTAAACCCAATGGCCTTCCTGCTAAAACAAGTTTCTTCTCTAAATCCACCCTCTTCTTGACAGGAGTAAATCTCCTGGTAACAGCATAAATCCATCTAAGCAAAGGCCGAACCGCCCGGTCCATAAAAGGCCGTTGTAATTCTTCGTTCCGGTGGACTTTTAATGTTGATTGGGTTTTTATCATCTTCAATCTTTTCTCCATGAGCAAACGGTCGTAAGCCAAAATATAATAAGTACCGTAAACAAAGGTCCATCCTGTAATAAAAGCCAGGACAATTAGGACCATAAGCATTTTATTCCCTCCTTTCCCAAATACCTTTAATTACACCTCAATATGGACTATTTTTTTGATTATCAAAACCCCAAACAATTCAGAAAGAATTCCCCCCAGCATTAACAAAAAACCGGTTTTGCTTTCAAAGAGCACTCTAATATAATCAGGGTTGATAACCAAAAGAATGGCAAATACTGCGGGAGGCATTAAACCGATAATCAATCCGGAAATTCTTCCCTGAGCCGTCAAGGTTTTAATTTCACCTTTTATCCTGATACGTTCCCTGATAGTATGGGAAATATTATCAAGTATTTCTGCCAGATTTCCCCCAATTTGTCTTTGAATCAGAACAGCGGTTATCATTAGGTCCACATCTTCACTTTCCACATGAGAGGCCAAATTGCTTAAAGCGGTTTCCGTGGGAGTGCCGAAATTTATTTCCCTGATAGTTTTCCTGAATTCCTCAGCCAAAGGACCCGTCATTTCATTGCTTACCAAATCCATGGTTTGCTGCAGACTGTATCCGGCCCTTAGGGAATTAGTCATAACGGTAAGGCAATCCCCAATCTCCCCGTTTATTTTTTCCAACCTTTGCCGTTTTTTTCTTTTCATAACCAAATAAGGGGTGAAGAATCCTATGGCCCCAAACACAATCCCGGCGCCTATCCCTCTGAAAATTAAACCAAAAGCGGCCCCGCCCAAAAAGGTGAGAGTATTTATGACGAGAAACTCTTCTCCCCTTAAGGGTATACCGGCCTTGGACAATTCTTCTTCGATTCTTTTGGTGAAAGAGCGGGAGGCGAAAATCCTGCCGAAAAAAAGTAAAATATTTTTCAAATTCGTTCTTTCTTTTTGCTTCTGAAAACCCTCCTGATGGGGATTTAAGTGGGTCTGGGTATACTTTTTCATTCTTGTTAAAATATTGCGTCGTTTCTCCGTAAGAATTAAATATATTCCCCAAGAGAAACAAAGCCCGGCCACTCCTCCTACCACAACAATAAGCGTTAACACGGATTGACCTCCTGTCCCTGGATACTTATTTCATGAAAATATCTTGGGGAAGGAAAATTCCTTCTCCGGCAAATTTGTCCATACACTTGGGCATGATACCGGTAGCCCGGTGGGTGCCTAATATTTTTCCATTATTGTCAACACCGGTTTGTTCATAGAGAAAAATATCCTGAAGCACAATAGTGTCCCCCTCCATCCCCAGGACCTCAGTAATATGGGTTATTTTCCTGCTGCCGTCCCTAAGCCGGTTTTGCTGCACAATAATATCCACAGCGGAGGCAATCTGCTCCCTGATAGCTCGTACGGGAAGGTCCATTCCTGCCATTAAAACCATGGTTTCCAACCGGGAGATAATATCCCGGGGACTGTTGGCATGACCGGTGGTCAAGGAACCGTCATGTCCGGTATTCATAGCCTGTAGCATATCTAAAGCTTCCCCGGCTCTGACTTCCCCCACGACAATCCGATCCGGCCGCATGCGCAGGGAGTTGCGCACTAAATCCCTGATGGTGACCGCGCCCTTGCCTTCAATATTTGCCGCCCTGGTTTCCAAAATGATCACATGCTCCTGCCGCAATTGAAGTTCAGCCGCATCTTCTATGGTGACAATCCGTTCATCATGAGGGATAAAAGAAGACAGTACATTTAAGGTGGTGGTCTTCCCGCTTCCTGTACCTCCCGAGATTACTATATTGAGTCTGGCTTTGACACAAGCTTCCAGGAACTTAGCCATAGAAGGAGTAAGAGAACCAAAGCGAATTAAATCAGAAATTTTCAAAGGGTCCCGGGAAAACTTTCTAATGGTAATAACGGGACCTTTTAAAGACAAAGGAGGTATAATCGCATTAACCCGGGAACCGTCCGGCAGGCGAGCGTCAACCATTGGCATGCTTTCATCAATTCTCCTGCCGATGGGCGCTACAATTTTTTCAATGACATGCATCACATGATCATCATCCCGGAAACAAATATCCGTTAATACAAGCTTTCCTTTTTTCTCCACATAAACCTGATGGGGTCCGTTAACCATAATCTCACTTATTTCCTTATCCTTAATCAATGATTCAATAGGGCCTAAGCCTAAAACCTCATTAAGGAGTTCCAGGGAAATTTTTTGTCTTTCGGAATAAGGTAAAAAGCTGGCATCCCGTTCTAAACTGTTGTTTATTACCTCTTCCACTTTTTTTGAAATTTCTTTATCGGAAAAACCGCTGGTCTGTTTCAGTTCCTTATCCAAGCTTTCAATTATTTCTTTATGGATTCTGATTTTTAAATCTCCGTATTTATCCCGATATTCTTCCCCGGACCGGACCGGTATTTTTTCCTGCTCCACCGGAGTAGCCCCAGGAGCATTTCTTCTTTCCAAACGCTTTAATAAAGACATTTCCTCTGTCACTCCTTACTGTGCCTGACTGCGGCCGAACATTCTTCCAAAAAAGGATTTTTTCCTGTACCTTTCCTTTAAATCTTTTTGATATCCGGTATCATTAACCACCAGTTGAGCAATCCTGTCTACAGCCCGGCTGACTTTAGCTTTTCCATCGCTTAAAACGAAGGGCATGCCTTTATTGACAGAAGGTACCACCAGTTTGCCATCGCTGGGTATTTTTTCTGCAATGAGAAAATCAAGGGATTCCTCCACATCATGAATGCTGACGCCTAAATTTTCCGTAGCCCTGTTTAGAATCAGTTTGCTTTTGGACTTTTGGTTTAAAGAGTGCAATAGATCTATGTTTAATTTCATATTCTTGATCGCAGGCAAATCCAAGGTCATTACCAGCAAAATTTGTTGGGATATTTCCAAAGCGCTAAGGGTGGTATCCTGAAAATAAGGAGGCGTATCAATGAGTACGTAATCAAAGTTTTCTTTCAGAATGGTGAGAATCTGGACAATATTGTCTGAATCAACCAGCTCAGCATATT
>DUPU01000153.1 GCA_012838175.1 Clostridia bacterium | reverse complement strand
TTTCTTTATAGAAATAGGAAGATGTTGTATAATGTTTTTATTGATACATAATACCTAAATAATCACGGAGATTGGCAAATGGGGGAGTCAAATGGACAAGCAGCAGGAGTTAATTGAAACCGATGAAATAGATTTGAGGGAATATGTAAGGGTATTATTGAAATGGAAATGGATGATCTTGTTATTTACCGTGGGAGCCCTTTTGACCAGCTACATTGTCAGTAGTTTTTTAATCACACCGGTTTATGAAACAACGGCGGTATTAATGGCCACTCAGCCAAATTATGAGCGGGTTGTACGTCAGGAAAACGGATCCCTGGAGTCAACGGTGGACAGTTTTTCCCGCCTTCCCAATTTAAACCTGAATACTTTCATCGGGCAATTTAAGAATACGGAAATTTTGAGCAGTGTGATTAAAAAACTGAATTTGGACCCACTGGAGTATACACCTCGCTCATTAGCCCAAGATATTACCGTTACCGGTAATGAAGATACAAACATGATCGAGGTAAAGGTTTTAAATACGGATCCGATGCTGGCTGAGTCTATCGCTAATACTTTAGTTGACGAATTTTATAATTTTTTGTTTATCAGTAATCAAAAACAGGCGAAAGAATCCGTAGCTTATTTAGCCTCACAGTTAGAGCAAACAGAGCAAGAACTAAAAAGTGTCAGTGAAGAGTATCAGCAGAGTCAATCCCAGGCAAGGAATTCCGGCATTTTGGAAAAAGAATTGATCAGTAAAACAGAGATTCTTACCAATTCCAAAACTCTTTTGTTGCAAAGTCAGGTGGAATTGGAACAACTGGTGGCAGGCAGAAAACGATTGGAGGAAAACTTGGCGAATACCCCGGCCAAACTGATTACAAAAACCTGGACAGAGGGAGATAATATTTTTGAAGAATTTGTCCCGGAAATTGAAACCGGGAATAGTACCGTTTCTGAGGAAATTAATCCCTTATATTTGGAATTGATTAAAGAGTTAAATCAAAAAGATGCGGAAATTGCTCAAACTGAAGCAAAGATAGCCGGTATTTCCGCTAATATCAGTTCTTTAGAAAAGGAAATTGCTGATATTCAGGTGGAATTATCGGAGAAGCAATTAGCGGAATCTACTGTTAAAAGAAAACTGGATACCTTGGAGAAAGCTTATACTGTTTTAAATGAAAAAATTATTGAAACAGAAATTGCCAAGTCCGCCGACTTTGGCCGGATGAGCTTAACTTTGGTATCTCCTGCTTTTCAGCCAAATGCGCCGGTTAAACCTAATAAAGCATTAAATCTTGCCATAGCGGGAATTTTGGGATTAGTATTAGGCGCTTTTCTGGCTTTTGTTTTGGAGTTCTTTGATGATACGGTTAAAACAGCCGATGATTTAAAGAAGTTGATGGATGTGCCGGTGTTAGCTACCATTCCTTCAGGGAAACAATAATTCAATTTATTATTGCATAAAAAGAGGAGAAAAAATGAAAAAGTTTTTTGCAAAGGATATGCAACCGGGAAAACGAAAACTTTACGTTATGGATCATCCCAAAGCGTATATTAGCGAAGCTTTTCGGATGCTTAGGACAAATTTAATGTATACCAATGTGGACCGGGAGATAAAAACTTTGATGTTTACCAGTACCGCACCTCAAGAAGGCAAGTCCACCGTCGTTTCAAATTTAGCAGTGGCCTTGGCTCAGACCGGAAAGTCGGTTTTGGTGTTGGATTGCGACTTAAGGAAACCGGTGCAGCATGAGATATTTGAATTATCTAATAACGAGGGGGGATTAACAAAGTATTTAACAGGTTATTGTTCCCTGGAAGAAGGAATTCAGGAAACCCGTGTGCCCAATCTCCATATTATGACCAGCGGGCCCATTCCCCCAAACCCGGCGGAGCTGATTGGTTCTAAAAGTATGGAACGATTGTTGAACCTAGTAAAAGATAAGTATGAATTGGTATTAATAGATGCTCCCCCGGCCATTACTGTCACCGACCCGATTATTTTGGCCGGAAAATGTGACGGTGTAATTGTGGTAGTACGGGCCGGTTATACAAAGCAGCAGGCCTTAATAGAAACGAATGAGCTTTTGAAAAAAGCTGAAGCGCCTGTATTGGGAACGGTCTTAAATGACTCCAGTATGGGCGGGGGCTATTATTATAAAGGTTACAACAAATATTATCGGAGCTATTATCGAGACTATTACGATGAATAATATGGTGGTATGATGATTGATATTCATGCTCATATTTTGTATTGTGGGGACGACGGTGCTGCAAGCTCCGAGGAAACTCTCAAAATGGGAGAAGAGTTTGCCAAGACGGGAGTCACCCATGTATTCGCCACTCCTCATTTTATCCGGGGTACCCTGGAAATTGCCCCGGAAAGGATTATTGCTCTCACAGAGGAGTATAATTGCTTATTAAAGTCCCAAAACATAAATCTGACCATTTTGCCGGGAATGGAAGTGGAAATATGCCATGAAATTCCCGGTTTGTACAAAGAGGGAAAACTTTTAACCCTTAATAATATGGGAAAGCATCTGCTGATAGAACTTCCTTTTCACTTTCTGCCTCCCTTTACTGATCAGGTTCTTTATGAATTGAAACTTCTTGGCATCACCCCTATTTTGGCTCACCCGGAAAGAAATCACGTACTTTGCCATAATCCGGAACCCCTATGGGAAATGGTGCATAAAGGGGTGCTGGTACAGGTTAACGGGGGAAGTTTGCTGGGCTTCTTTGGAAGCCGGGTAAAAAAACGGGCTCTTTCATTAATAAAATCTAACCTGGTGCATTTCATTGCCGGTGATGCACACCGGGCTTATGGGGAAAGAGGTCCCTGCCTGCACCTGGTGCATCCTATACTTATAAAGGCGGTAGGGGAAGAAAAAGCAGAAGTTTTGCTAAAGTATAATCCTAAGGCGATATTGGAGGGAAAAAATGTTCTAAAATGGGAGCCCAAACAGCCTAAAACCGGTTTAGCCCGATTCTTTCACCGGTAGAGCGTGACAGGGGACGGTTCTCTGTCACGCTTTCTTTTGTCCGTGACAGGGGACGGTTCTTCGTGACAGGGGACGGTTCTTTGACACGCTTCCCTTGTTGAATTAATTATATTTTAATTTGTTATCCTCTAAAGTTATGGTAAAATAAAGGTATTATTTAAACAATAAAAACAGAGGATGTTGTTTTATGTCCGATTTGGGCAGACCTAATCCTCAAGGAAATTAGCAGCAAAAGTTCTGATAGATGGAGGAATAGGATGTTAAATAAAAAGTGGAGATTATTTTTGGTTGGACTGATAATTGCCGGTGCTTTCATGTCTTTGTATTTGGGATGGGAAAGGCATCGCATGGAGCAGGCGAACAGACAAGTTGATATTGTGTTGGATTGGGCTCAGGTTAAACAACTGGCTGATCGGGAAAACCTTTCCGAGGAAGAGTTGCTTAAAGAATTGCACGGAAATTTTTCCGGGGTCCTTTTTAAAGAGGCGACTTTAAACGATTTGATCGCCAACGGAACAGTTTTAGTAAAAACGGGAACGGAAATGCTGTGGGATATGCAAGGGGCAAGAGGCCAGGGGCAGCTGCCGGTTCAGAATGCTGAGGCCGGGGAGATTCACCAAGATTGGCTTTATTTAATCTTTTCCCGGGAAGAGGATATGGTCCGGGTCGCCAGCCATTTGACACATAAATTTGATGGGGAAGACCCTAGGGTGGTAAGATACTATCTGCAGACCTCCCAGGGAACGGTACCCATACTTGGCACATCTTTGACTATGAAAAATCTGTATAATTTAGGCTTTGGCTTTGATCAGGAAGAATTAAATTTGGTGCGATCTTTAGGGTTGAACACTATACCTCAAATTCGTTTCTGGCTGGATGTATCTGAAAAAGACCTGCAGGTTGTTTTTGGCCAGTTTCAGGACATGCCAGTTTCAGCCGTGTTTTTTAATGACAACAATTTACCCGGGGTAGGATTGCCGATACCCAGGCAAAGTGAGGCTTTGAGCAATTTGGCCGACCGGATTAAGGAACTGGGGGTTCCTGCTGGTATGGTGGAGTTTTTCCCGCAAAAGGGCTTGACAACCTTAGCTAACTTTATGGATAAGGATTTAGTGCGCATGCATTCCATTCCGGAGAATGAAATGGCTTCCATGTCCCAAAACCGGGCTTTAGACCGTTATACACTGGCGGTTACGGACCGGAATATCCGAGTAATTTTGGTACGTTTTTTTCCCGAAATGGGATTGAAAGATACAAGTTTGTACCTAAGTGAGCTGAGGACATCTTTGGAAGATGAAGGTTTTCAATTGGGAAAACCGGAGGCTTTTGGCTCTTTGCCTTTTTCCCGAATTTATCTTTTCATCATTGGTTTGGGAGTATCCGCCGGGGGAGTATTGCTTCTGGATTTGCTGAAATTCCGCAAACTGGGCTTGGTATTAGGGATAATCGGTTTTTCGGGTTTTACCGCTTTGTTGGGTTTGGGGGAAATCGGTATGGCCAGAAAAGCTATGGCTTTGATGTCAGTAATAATTTTCCCTGTTTTATCTGTAACCGTCTTTTTAAATCATAAACCCGCCGGGGTGGGGAAGGCCATTTGGCTTTTAATTAAAATGACTGTTGTTTCATTAGTTGGAGCCCTTCTCATGGTGGGACTGTTGGCTGACAAGTCTTATATGTATACCTTGGATCAGTTTATGGGTGTCAAGCTGGCCCATTTGGTTCCCATATTGTCAATTTTGATTGTGTTTTGGTTCTTAAAGGATTATAGCCGTAAATCTTGGAAAAAAGTGATAAACTTTCTAAATTATCCGGTCACGGTAAAGTATGTGGTTCTTTTAGGAGCATTAGCGGTGATACTGCTGATTTATATTATGCGTACCGGTAATGAGAGCGCAGCGGTTTCCGCCTGGGAACTGGCCTTGCGGGCGAGGTTGGACGACCTTTTGGCTGTCCGGCCCAGAACAAAGGAATTCCTTATCGGGCACCCTCTCATGCTGCTGTTATTGTTTCTGGGCTATCGGGATAAATATTTGCCTATTCTGGCCATAGGGATTATCGGTCAGGTTTCTTTAGTCAATACTTTTGCCCACATTCACACACCATTGGTGATTTCACTGGTGCGCACCTTTAACGGACTGTGGTTAGGAATCATACTGGGATTATTATTAATTGGCTTGGTAAAGATAGGAAAAAGAGTGTGGGACCGTATACAATTAATAGTTGATAAAGAGGCGTAATATGAAAAAAGTTGTCCTGTCCGGTTATTATGGTTTTAACAATATCGGTGACGAAGCGGTTTTAGCTTCCATTATACAGGCCTTGAAAAAGGAAATTCCTGAGTTGGCGGTAACTGTTCTTTCCCATGACCCGAAAAAGACAGAAAAACAATATGGGGTAAAGGCGGTTAATCGATGGAGTTTAGCACAGATTTTACCTGTGCTTAAGGACTGTGATTTATTTATCAGCGGGGGAGGCAGCCTGCTCCAGGATGTTACCGGGCCGAAGAGTATTTTATATTATTTGGCTTTGATTTGCTTGGCCCGGTTTTTGAGAAAGCCGGTGATGATTTATGCCCAAGGCATAGGACCGGTGCACAGACCATGGGCGCGCAAATTAACGGGATGGGTATTAAATAAGGTGGATTTGGTTACCGTGCGGGACGAGGAGTCCCGGTCTGATTTAGAATCCATGGGCGTCTTCCGGCCGCCTGTCAAGGTCACCGTTGACCCTGTCATGGGATGGGAACGGATTCCAGCACCTTTAGTTCCGGACAATTTAAAGTTATTAAATGCAGATAAAAGTAAATTTGTCGGTGTCAGCTTGCGTCACTGGCCCGGGTTAAATGCCGGAGAACTGGCGGCATTAGGGGATTATCTGGTGGGACAGGGTTATCAAGTGGTATTTTTACCTTTCCATTTTCCCGGGGACGTTTCCCTTTGCCGGGAAGTGGCCAAGCAAATGAAAGAAGAAAGCTATCTCATTAAAGATAATTTATCTTCTCCGGAAATGATGGATGTGGTCGGGAAAATGCACCTGGTGGTTGGCATGCGTCTGCATGCTTTAATTATGGCGGGAGCCCAGGGGAT
>DUPU01000152.1 GCA_012838175.1 Clostridia bacterium | reverse complement strand
TCGAAAACTGGAAATTCAGTTAGGTTTGGATTACAAAACTAATTATACGAGGAGGAAAGAATATGTCTAAAACTGTTTTACGCGATCTATACAAATGCAGTATTTGCGGTAATGTGGTTGAAATTGTGGACATCGGTATGGCAAATTTAGTCTGTTGCGGAAAACCGATGGACAAATTAACCCCTCTTTATGAAGATGTTGGAAAAGAAAAACATGTACCGGTAATTGAATCATGGGAAAAAGGTATTATGGTTAAAGTGGGCAGTGTTCCACATCCTATGGAGGAAAAACATTACATCAGATTTATTGAGGTCCTCACTGAAAAACAAGTACTCCGGGCAGAATTTAAACCTGGTGAAAAACCTGAAGCTGTCTTTTCAGTAAACAAAGATGAAGTTTTGGAAGTGAGAGAATACTGCAACCTGCACGGACTATGGTCGGCAAAATAAATAAGAATTAAGAAAACGGCTCCTCATTTGGATGCCGTTTTTTTGTCAGAGTAAGTCACAGGATTGTTACCCGGCAAAGTAATTATTAAGAATTGTTTACCTAGCGTACTTGACGTCTTCAAATAATTTCTGAGCCTTCAATTCTGTAATTTTTCCCCTTAAATAATCCCTCTGCCCCTTTCTCCGAATAGCCGTTGCTTCCATTTCAGCAAAAAAATATTTTTCTACCGTCCATATGTTTATTTTCCGCAATTCATCGTAAGATTTGATTAAATGCCCCACAGCGTCAAACTTCCATGGTTCAAACATGGGATTACTGCTTAGAATAAAGGCAGCCACCCCTCCTAAATCTCTTTCCGGTTGATGAAAAACCAATTCCTCAAAATCCAGACCAAAAAGGTCTTTCCCATCAAAGATGAAATTCCTTAGGTTCAAATCCGGCATAGAGAAATAAAGGCCTTCAAATTTTTTCACAGAATGAAGTCTAAAGAGCCAGCGGGCAAGTTGTTCTGTCCAGAGGGGTGTTTTGGTTTTCCTGACATCGTCTTTTTCCATCAGGTCAGCTAAGACGGCACCGGAAATAAATTCTGTCACCATAATATGATCATTGTACCAAATTAATTTGGGTACTTTAACTCCGGCAGCAGCTAATTCCTCCATAATCCATGGTTCTATAAAAGTACCTTCTTGGCAATAGTTTTTTACCGCGTATTTTACCCGTCGAGCCTTTTCCCCCAGCCCTTCAACCGCAAAAACTTCATTGCGCCGGCTGAAAAACTTCTCCCATTTTAATATTTTGATACCACATTTTTTTTCCACTAATGATAACCAATCCATATTGTCCCTGCCTCTGATTATATTTTTTATATTTTCAAATCTATTATCGGGCCAAAGCTTTTACTTCTATTAAATCCACCAACTCCTTAATGCAGGTTAAAGCATTTATTGCCGGGATACCTTTAAACTCTTTTATCCTTTCAGAAATCCTGCCTGATACGGCAAAGACCTGTTCAGTCCACCGTTCAATCAGTTCCTCTTCTCCATGAGCACATAAGATTCTAGGCACCGGAGCTTCCGGCATCCCTTCGATCACTAAAAAATCCTGATCAAAATAGGGGACAAGTTCCTCATATTCCATCCTCTTCGGAATGAGAATGTCTGTTTCATGAAAGCCTCGGGCAATCACCTGTTCCGCTCCGGCCTGCAGGTGGCGCCAAGTGTTACTCCCTTTTTGGTCCATGGCAAAATCTTCAAAGTGGATGTCTTTTATGGATCCCACCCGGTAACCTCTTTCCTTCAGTTCTTTGATAATCATTTCAATCACCGTTGTTTTTCCGGAACTTGACACGCCGGATACAGCCAAAACTTTCATTTCAGCCTCCCCAAAAAGCAAGTTAGTCGAAATATTTCTTGTCATGCTTAGCACGAAGTTAGTCTTAATAATCTCTGCTAAATCTGCTAAAAAACAAAAAGAAAGTTTATTTATATTAAAAAACGAAAGATAAGATAAAAAGCCAGGAATACCAGGGGTATAAGCAAAATTGCCAATTTATCCTTTCCGGACAAACCTTCCCCATTGAGGTAAGTTCTTGCGGAATACAAGCCGAAAGCCCGGTTTTCCATAGAAATAGTTAGTTCATCCACCTTACTTAAAGCAGAGATAACCAGGGGAACATAAAGATACTTTACCGCCCTGAACATTTTTCCCAGGGAAAGACCTTCCAGTTCAATTCCTTTCGCCATTTGAGCGTTCCTTACCTGTACCAGTTCCAGGTGAAAGACGGGAATAAAACGCAAAGCCGTAATCAGCATAAAACCAAACCGGTAAGGCAGCCCGGCCTGCATCAGGGCATAAGCCAGCCTGTTAGGGTCTGTGGTAGCGATAAAAAGATAACTGGAACTAATAATATTAATCAGGCGCAGCATCATTCTTAAACCGCCAAACAAACCTGCCGACCATACAGTGAAAGAAAACCTGCCTAAGGAAAACTGCCAGATTAAAGCACCCTCTTTTACCGCCAGCACCTGGATCATAAAAACCAAAAAACCAAAAATCAGAATAAAACGTAGTTTAGTGAGGAAAAAGGTCAAACCTAAATTGGCCCATCGATAAAAGATCAGCAACAGGCAAAAAAGAATTATCCCCCCCAGGCAAGAGGTCAGGGCAAAGACCGTGAAGCTAAAACTTAAGAGCGCCACCAGTTTAACCAAGGGATGAAGAAGATGGATTGGGGAGGAACCTTCAACATAGGTCAGGCCGGAAAATAATGACCTAACCGAGATAGGTGTTCTCTTAAGGATAATATGGCGAAACAAGTTCATCATTACCTAACTCCCTTTTCCACGTTCCCATTGTAAACTAATTGCCTCTTTACCCAGCTCTGTAGCTTGCACTTATCGTGATGGAATTTGATAACCCAGGGGCAGATAATCCTCTTTCCCTAACCGGGCCAGTTTTGCCCAGGCCTCTTTAACTGATGCGTCTATCAAAAGCTCGCCCTTTTCCAAGAACAGAACCCTATGACAGCAATAATTTACCACATTGGGTTCATGGCAAACCATCAGCGTTATTCCGCCCCGGGCACAATGTTCCTGAAGAACATCCATTAAAAGGTCAATCCGTTCACTATCCTGGCCCACCAAAGGTTCATCCAAAATTAAAATCCGGGGATTATAAGCGATAACTGATACCAAAGTAAGCCTCTTTTTTTCCCCTAAGCTTAAGGTAAAGGGATTTTTCTCCCCATATGATTTCAAGCCGAATTTCTCCAGCAATTGATTAATAATACCCTCTATTTCCTCCGGTGCTTTCGGGCTTAAAAAACGTGACGGTAGCATGGCTTCTTTGAAAACAGTGTTTTCAAAGATTTGATGGTTAGGGTTTTGAAAGGAAAGCCCAAATTCTTTTGCCCGCTTAGCTACCTTATTTTGGGTTATATCTTCTCCTTTCAGGCAAATTATTCCTTCTTGAGATTTAATCACACCCAATAAAGCCAGTAAAAGAGTGGTTTTGCCGCTTCCGTTATCTCCCATCACCGCAATGGTTTCCCCAGGATAAGCAGAGAAACTTATTCCGGAAAGGATGTCTTTTGTCTCATAACTGATGCGCAGATTTTTTACAGTAAGAAGAGGTTCCTGTGTATCCTTCTCCGCATTAGAACAAGGGCGTACTTCCCTAAGCCATGTCCTATTGGAATAATACATCTTTTGGTATTCCCGGGGTGAAATATCCTTAATGATCCTTCCTTTTTCCATGATCAGCAGGCGGTCAGAAATGGGCATCAGCTTTTCCAGGCGGTGTTCTATCACAATTATTGAGATTTCCTGCTCTCTTCTCAGCTTTTCCAAAGTCCAGAGTACTTCTCCGGTGCAGGAAGGATCTAAACTGGCTGTAGGTTCATCCAGAATCAGAAGTGAGGGAGTCATCGCCAGGACAGAAGCGATGGCCACCCGTTGTTTTTCACCTCCGGAAAGAGTATGTACCTGTCTATTGGTTAAATCCTCAGCCCCTACCGCTTTTAAAGCAAAGGAAACCCGTTCTCTTATTTCCTCCGGGGGAATCCGCAGGTTTTCCGGGCCAAAGGCCACTTCGTCCAGCACCGTTAGGGTACAAAGCTGGGCTTCCGGGTTCTGTTGGACCAGGCCGACAATGCCGGAAAGTCCACCGGCAGGATAGTCTCCGGTATCCTTGCCCTCTATCAGGACCTTTCCATCCATTTTCCCGGCATAAGCATAGGGAATAAACCCGGCCAAACAAAGGGCGAGGGTAGATTTCCCGCACCCGCTGGCGCCGGTAATTGTCAGAAACTCGCCCCGGTTTATCTTTAAATTGATCCTGTCCAAAGCAGGGGCGTCAGACCCGCTATAAGTGAAGGTAAGTTCCCGAATAGCCACAACCGGTTTTGTCATTTAAATTTCTCTCCCATGGTATCCTTAACTCTTTCGTTTTTCTTTGTTTCATGTGTTTCGTCATTCAACTACCAGCCTATTTACCATCTTCACCCAGTATCCGCCCTCATAATTTCCTGCAATCAGACGCAGCATATCCTCTTCCCGGATCAAAAGCATGCGGTCGTCATTTAATACCTTTTCTAATTCAAATTCCACCAAATAGCCGTCTGTGGCCATTACCTTGAGTTTTTCCGCCCCTTCCAGGGGTACTGCCTCTTGAAGAATTATTTTTAGGGGAATACCCGTGTACTCCCGGGGAGGAACATAGCTGATCTCTCCCTTTAATTCTGCGGAGATGGTGGTTTGATAGCGGTCAAAATGAGACAGTTGAAAAGAAAGGGGATTTTTCACCGCCCCTTCCACCTGGCACCGGGGGCCGACCCAGGGAGGTTCAAAAACAGCGGCAAAATAATAAACCGCACTGGTGGAGAGTAAAAGCACCAGCAGAACGGTTACGGTAAATTTCAGGGACGGGAAGGCTGTTTTATTGCTTCCTGCCTGTCTTGATCCTTGAGTACCAATTGCTTCGGGAGCGCCAAAAGCTCGAAAAGGACGGGCCTGCAGCACTATCTCCAGGACACTGTGGCCAAAGCTTCCTGCAAAAAGTACCCCGGAAACAAAGGCAATCAAAGCGATCAATAAAATATAGGCAATAGGAGCACCGGAAAAGTAAAGAATTTGGAAGGCAAATACGTTGGAAGCGGCGGAAACCCCACCCGCCAGCATATAGCTCCCCAAATTATGCCGTCGGGTAATCATAAGTACTACATCCACCAGTAGGCCCTGCAGAAGAGATACCAAGATAATGGCTACCCCATGGGTACTGCCCGTAAGAAGTTCAATTACCCCTTTCAGCAGACCTGCCGTTGTTGCTGCCCCCGGCTTTCTGATCAGTCCGGCCGCCAAGATAAACCAAAAGACATGTAAACCGGAGACAAACTGCCCTGCCCCGAAGGGA
>DUPU01000151.1 GCA_012838175.1 Clostridia bacterium | reverse complement strand
TTACTAATATTGGGGTTGGGTAAGTACGTGCCTATTTGACGCTTACAAAAAACTCCTTCCCAAAGTCTATAGTAACTCTGACGTTTACGCCTTTAAAAAATGACGGAAAAGATGCTTTTTTCAAATCTTTAATATATCCATTATAAATAATATTAATTGATAAAAAAAGATTTTTGGTCGAACTCAAGGGTAATTGCCGGAATGAACTGATGATACTTTTTAAGTGCAGGGTGACAACACCTCAGTCTCCCTGTACACCCCCTGTTACCTTATTCGTGTAAAATTCATGTGAAACAAAATCGCGGCTCACACGTCTCTATAAAATAGAGAATAATTTTTGGGAGGTCACAACTAAGTGAAAAAACATTTAATGATGATATTGATGCTATTATTGAGTATTTCATTGCTTGGCTGCATGAGTCAAGGGAATCAGGCGGGATTAAACCCAGGGGAAGGAGAAAGGCAGGAAGAGGAAAGGACTGATGAAAGCAATGAAGCGGCGGTAGCGGACCTGGT
This sequence comes from Clostridia bacterium, assembly GCA_012838175.1. Lineage (GTDB taxonomy): Bacteria > Bacillota > Dehalobacteriia > Dehalobacteriales > Dehalobacteriaceae > DUPU01. Next base: position 1,852 of record DUPU01000151.1, on the reverse strand, counting down.
GGAAGCTTTCGGCACCAAACTTCAAACAGTTTCACTTTTAGCCCCGGAAGATGTCTTGGAAAAGAGTATGCAAGAAAACTATGCTGAGTTTGTTTCTCCGGCTCTTTTGGAAAAATGGCTGAAAGATCCCCTTCATGCTCCGGGAAGAATGACATCAAGTCCCTGGCCGGAACGCATAGATATTCAAAATATAGAAAAATTGTCTGAAGCTGCCTATAAAGTACAAGGAGCGATTATTGAGGTAACAAGTGCAGAAGAGGGGATTGGGGCTAAACGATCCATTACCCTTACCGTGGAGAAAGCAGAGGAACACTGGTTGATAACAGATGTTAACATGGGTGACTATGCAGAAAGCGGCACAGCCATAGTTTATAAGAATACCCAATATGGTTTTAGTTTTTCTTTGCCGGAAAGCTGGCAAGGATATTCAATTGTGAATGACAAATGGGAAGGCCTGGGCTTAGGTGCCGGTGAAGAGGGCAAAGTCATTGAAACCGGCTCAATCATTTCTATCCGGCATCCGGCATGGACGGCGGAAGAGCCACGGCAGGATATCCCCATCATGATTTTTACCCAGGATCAGTGGAAGTCCTTGCAAGAAGAGAAGTTCCACATCGGAGCAGCACCGATGGGTCCGAAACAGTTGGCTCAAAACAATCAGTATGTTTTTGCCCTGCCTGCACGATATAATTATGCTTTTCCCACCGGATATGAAGAGGTGGAGGAAATTTTGGAAAGCAACCCTTTGCAAGCGGAGGAGCTTTAGGCACCTTTTGATAAATCAGTCTATCTATTGGGGAAAGCCCAAACTAATTGGGCTTTCCTTTAATTCTTTCCGGATATGCCCAACTCTTTTTTCTTAATGTTCTTCATTTCCAGGAAGATTACCGATGCGGTGATGAGAGTAGATAAAAGATCAGCAATCGGTGGTGTTCTCCATGCACCTTCAATACCCCAAAAACGGGGTAATATCAATAGTAAGGGAATTAACAGCAACAATTGTCTGGATAAGCCCAGAATTGTTGATTGCACCGGTTTGCCCACTGCTTGAAAATATTGGGAGCAAACAATTTGAAAGCCGGCCACCGGGAACATAATAAAGAAAACAGACATAGCATGGGAAGTTAGAGTAGTTAAATCTGTATTATTATTGCTAAACAGACCCACAATTTGGGTTGTCCAAAGCTGAACAACAATAGTACTGCTTAGGGCGAGCACTGTACCCACAATTGCTGCTTTTTTCAAGGCTTCTTTTACTCTATGATATTGTTGAGCCCCATAATTATAACCGATGATAGGTTGGGCACCTTGGCTGATTCCCAGAATAGGCAGAAACATCAGGGTGGCTACGCTGGAGATAATTCCCATTGCAGACAGGGCGATGTCTCCCCCAAAAGTCAACAGGGTTTCGTTCATAATAAGATTTTGGCAACTGTTGGCCAACTGCATGGCAAAGGGGGCAAAGCCAATTGCGGTAATATTAAAAACAAAATTCTTGTGTAGTTTGAAATTTTTTAACCTTATTTTTAAAAGACTTGGTCCCCATAGGAAATAGCTGAGAACCCAAATGGATGAGAATATTTGACCACAAACGGTGGCCAGGGCAGACCCTTTAATCCCCAGGCCTAATTTCATCACGAAAACATAATTCAGACTTATATTGATCAGTGTCCCAATTACCTGGGTATACATGGCCATTCGAGGATTGCCCTCCGCTCTGATAAAGTTTACCATTCCCATGCTGATAGAACCCAGTGGAGATGCCAACATGATAATGCCGGTAAAATCCTTGGCATAAGGCAGCACTTCCGGGCTAGCCCCGAAAAAAGTAAGGATGGGGTCGGTAAATAGA
>DUPU01000150.1 GCA_012838175.1 Clostridia bacterium | reverse complement strand
CAATGAAACGCAAGTCAGGAAACCTGCCTATTTATTGGGAAAAGTCCTCGTGGAGGGGTCTATCCTAGGGATGATGGTAAAGTCCTTAGCCAGATTATTTTGGCTGAGGACTTTTTTTAATAAAATCTATTTTAAGGAGGAGTCAGAGATGCAAGAAATCACCACAACAATGAAAGGAAACCACAAATTTATCCGTCTGGACACCAAAGCATTAATAGGAGCCGTATTTTTAGGATTAGTGTTTGTTTTGGTGCAGCAAGTTGCCCACCGGATCGATACTATGATCAATCCTTCATGTGTAATTATCGGAGGAGTTACTTGGGCAATTTTTACCGGACTGGTCGTACTGTTTTTCGGTCAGCCTGCCGGCTTAATCACAGCAGAGGTTCAAGCGCTGATAGCCGTTGCATCAGGGTTATCGCCGTTAGCTCCTTTTTTTATTTTCGCTAATGGCTTAGGGTCTTTAGCCTTTTCCCTGGTTGCCTGGAAGCTTTCCATGGATAAATGGTCTCATCACCTATTCGCACAAATTGCATGTAACGTAACAGGCAATATTTGTGTAGCCATTGGTTTAAGTGTACTCCTGCACTTACCCTTACCGGTTATTATAGTTTCCTCGACGATTTCCACCCTGGCCGGCATTGTAGGAGGAACTATTTTTACCAGGAGCATTTATAAAAATGTAAAGAAATCAGGAGTAATTTAGACGGAGGAAGAAAGATGAAACAAGACTGGAGAAATTTTTTGGCTGATTTTGAAAAAACACATCCTCAAGATGTGCTCCATATTGAACAAGAACTAAACCCCAAATTTGAGCCAACGGCGCTCATCTTGGAATTGGAGCGGCAGGGTCGTTACCCTGTAGTCCATTTCCATAAAATTATCGGGTCAACCTTTCCCGTCATTGCCAATACGATTGCTACCAGGGAACGGCTGGCTTTAGGTATTGGTGTTAATGCAGAAGATCTTCCCACTGCCTTTGCTGAGAAGATCAAGAAAGCTCTTCCTCCTGTTTTGGGAGAGAACCCTCCATTTATGGAAAATACCCTGATGGGAGAAGAATTGGACCTGAGCATACTGCCGATTTTGACTCATTTTCCCATTGATGCCGGCCCTTATATCACTGCCGGGTTAGTTGTTGCCAAAGATCCGGAATCCGGCGCAGATACCTGCGGTTACCACAGAATGCAGTTTCAGGGAAAGAATAAATTGTCTATCAGCCTGCATTCCCGGCAGCGTCTTTGGGAATACCACCGGAGAGCAGAAAAAATGGGCAAAAATCTTGAGGCTGCGGTTGTGTTGGGCGTTCACCCTGCTATTTCCCTTGGTTCAATGGCTTTAGTACCCTATGATCAAGGAAAGTTCGCCCGGTTGGGAAGTCTTTTCGGTTCTCCTATGGAGCTTGCCCAATGCAGTACCATTGATGTAGAAGTTCCTTATTGGGCGGAGATTGTGATTGAAGGAGAGATTCTGGCCGGCACCCGCCATCCCGAGGGGCCTTTTGCCGAATTCACTAATTATGCCTGCTTCCGCAGTACGGAAAACGTATTCATCCCTAAAGCCATTCATTATCGAAACAACGCTTGGTATCAGTGCATCACCCCAGGGATGTACGCAGAACATAATGTAATCATTTCGGTGCAAAGGGAGGGGGATGTAATTAAGGCATTAAGGGAAAATCTGCCTAACATCAAAGCGGTTCATGCCCCCTTGTCGGCCTGCGGCCTTTTTCACTGCT
>DUPU01000149.1 GCA_012838175.1 Clostridia bacterium | reverse complement strand
GCACCAAGCGCTGGGCAACTACTGCGATCACAGAAGAGGCCACCAAAAAAGGCTCTACTCCCATATCAACCAGACGCGGCAAAGCACCGGACGCATCATTAGTATGCAAAGTGCTGAAAACCATGTGCCCGGTGGTTGCGGCACGTACCGCAATACCGGCAGTTTCACTGTCACGGACTTCGCCTACCATAATAATATCAGGATCTTGACGCAAAATTGCCCGCAAACCTACAGCAAAGGTAAGTCCGGCTTTTTGATTTACCCTGATTTGATTTACCTTGTCAATAACATATTCTACTGGGTCTTCGATGGTAATAATGTTTTTTTCGGGAGAAATCAACTCACTGAGGGTGGAATAAAGGGTTGTTGTTTTTCCAGACCCGGTGGGACCGGTTATGAGAATCATCCCATAAGCCCGTTTTATCAATTTGCGGTACTTTTCCAATATATCAGGGGCAAAGCCTAATTGATCCAATTTCAGCATGACGGCATTTTTGTCTAAAATCCGGATCACAACCTTCTCCCCGTAAATTGTAGGGATAGTTGACACCCTCAGGTCAATATTTTTTTTGGCAATTTTAACTTGAATCCTGCCGTCCAGGGGGATTCTTTTTTCTGCAATATCCATCTCACCCATAATCTTAATGCGAGAGATTATGGAAGCTAATGATTGCCGCGGCAGGATCATCATATCCTTAAGAATCCCGTCAATTCGATAACGGACTCGCACTTCTTCCGCATGGGGATCAAAGTGAATATCACTTGCCCGTTCCCGTACTGCCTGCTGAATCAAAGAATTGACAATTCTTACGGTAGGTGCCTCCTCAGTAATGTCGTCAGGAATCTCATCTAAATCATATGCCGGCACATTAGCGCTGGGGAGAACTTCAAACTCCCTAATGGCTTGTTGGATTAAATCCTGAAAACCAAATAATTTCTGAATAGCCCCATCGATTTCCTTTTCCGTTGCGATTACCGGTTCAATCAAACAACCTGTGGCAATTTGCAGATCGTCCAACACCACCACATTTAGAGGGTCCACCATCGCCACCGTTATTTTATTACCTTCTTTTTTGATTGGTACAACCCGGTGCTGGCGAATTAAATTTTCCGGAATAAGGTTAATTATATCCGGAACCAGCAGAATATTCCCCAATTTAATCTGGCTTATACCTAACTGCACCTCTAGCACGTTAGCTATATCCTGTTCTGTGACATAGCCTAGATTTACCAAAACCCGTCCTAACCGCTCACCGGTTTGCCTTTGCACGCGCAAGGCCTCTTGTAGTTGGGCAAAATTAATGGTGCCTGCTTCAATTAAAATATCTCCCAGTTTTTTCTTTATATTTGTCACCGAACTATCCCCTGTATGAAAATTATTTTTGGCATTTATTCTTTATACTTCACTTTAATAATAGAAGAATAACCATAAAAAAGCAATAAAGAAACCGTAATTTGCGGTTTCTTGCTTTCTTTTGTAAATTATGCCCCGAATTTTCTGGCGAGAAATTTCCATAAGCTTTTTTGCTGTTCTTCAGTAAGACGATATTCTATTTCCTCTTTCTCCTTCCTTAACAATTCTAACTCATGGGCCAGTTTCTTACTTTCTTCCCGGGCTTTTTGCAGCTCTTGAATAATAGCTGAAAACATAAAAAATACCGTAGTTTTAAAGTTTGCTTCAATCCCTAGGGCACTGGTTAGGGTTCGCTCCATTTCTAACCGTCTTTTTGCCCCTTTGATTGTGTATTGCTCGTTATATAGAAGCTCCTTTATCTGAGAAAACATTTCAACGCTTTCTTCTGTGTAACGTGCTCTTTGCCCTTTTTGGCATTTAATATTTAAAAATTCACTAAATTCTTTTTCCCAGTACCTTAGAGTGCTCACCTCAACTTGTAAAATATTGCTTACCTGGTCAATTGTCAGTGAGGCCAAACAAATCTCCCCCCTTCTCTTCTCAAAGATAATAACCTGTTAAATATTCCCTAAATAGTATAAATAACCCTTTAAGTTTTTCCCAAAACTTTACGAGCCGTTCAGACAAAAAAAGCGCCCAAGGCGCTAATTTATCAACTAATCGACGTTCTTCAACTCTTCTTCCAAAACTTTTTTCATAATATCCACCGGGGCATCTAACCCTGTCCAAAGGCGAAAGGCTTCAGCCCCCTGGTAAATCAACATCCCTGCTCCGGATAAGGTCACGCATCCTTTTCTTTTCGCTTGTTTTAACAATAAAGTTTCTTTAGGCAGGTAAATAATATCCGCTACCACTTGATCTTGATGCAAGAAATCCTGAAAATCAGTTAGAAGTGATTGGTCAGGAGGATATAAACCAACGGAAGTGGTATTGATAATAATTGAGAAACTGCTGATTTCTTCAGTTAAATCATTAAATTTTTTCCGGGAAAAGTCATAGGTGCGAACCTTGCACCCAATTTTCCTTACTATTTCCCCTGCGGATTCCGCCCGTTCTATGGTTCGGTTCACAATGACAATTTCTCTTGTTCCGGCTGCGGCTAAAGCTGCGCAGACAGATTTGGCTGCTCCCCCCGCCCCTAATACCAGGACTTTTTTTCCCTGGGGATTTACCCCGGACTCTTCTTTTAATGAACGGATAAAGCCAATACCGTCAGTATTGTAGCCAATAAGTCTTCCATTATCATTTACAATCACATTAACCCCATTCACTGCTTGAGCGGACATATCTAGACCGTCTAAAAAGGGAATCACTGCCTCTTTATAGGGAATGGTAATGTTAACCCCTTTAGCATTTAGAACTTTCAGGGCATTTATTGCTGTTTTCAAGTCATGGGGTAAAATATCAAATTTCAAATAAATAAACTCTTTTTCTAAACCAACTGCCTCAAGTGCGGCATTATGCATCTTTGGTGACAAAGAATGGGAAACCGGATGACCGAAAATACCTAAAATTCTCATAAAAATTACCCCTCCCCAACATCAGCTCAGATTAATAAACCAGAAAAGAGCTAGATATCAGCTCTCTCCTCAATGGATACAAATTCTTTTTCTTCGTTTTTACTAAAATAAAGATTGACCCGGACTCCTCCTTGTTCCCGATACATACCCACATTGGCTAAAGAAAACTCTTTCAGTTCCGGTTGGTTTAATTTAATCTCTTTCATTTTTAATCTAACTTGTAACAACAGTTCGGATATATTTTTTAATTTCCCCGAGGAAGGTATTAACAAACTTATTTTACGGGTTTCACCCATAATCTAACCCCCAAAACCAGTTAGTTAATAGTCTACCCAAGGTCTCTCTTCTCTATAACAAATCTATCTGCCCATTTTTTTTAGTTTTCTTAAGGCAAAACGTTCCACTAGCCTCATCATCCGGGTACCGATGAACTCTCTTTTACTTATTGGTGAAACCAAGACCGTATAAAGTCCCATCCTGTTACCTCCTAAAATATCGGTAAATATTTGGTCCCCCACCACAACGGTTTCTTCCGGCAAAGTCTTTAATACTTCCATGGCCCGGCGGAAAGCACGCCGTCGCGGTTTTGTCGCTTTAGCCACATAAGGGATACCTAGTTTTTCTGCCGCATCCATTACCCGAGGACCTTTGTTATTGGAAAGGAGGCAGGCAGTAATACCATGCTGAGGCAGTTCATGAAACCATTGGAGTATCTCATGCTTAATTTCCGGATTGTTCCATTCAGTAACAGTATTATCTAAATCAAAAATTATCCCTTTCGTATTTTTCCGGGTTAATAATTCCAGAGGAATATCCATAATGGAATCCACAAATAAATCCGGCATTAATATGCTTTTGCCCAATCTCTTCTCCCCTTTAAACTCTGAAGTTCCTTGTTGTCTTTGATTATGTAATCTATATCCTTTCCCATGTTAACCATTGAAATTTCTCCAAGAAAATATCTTTTAAAACTTGATACAAGCTATCTTGGGTTTTCCTTTTTTCATTTATTTCTTCTAATGTAACAGGTACAAAATGCTCTTTCATACGTATGGTCCATGATAACTTTTGATTGTCATAACTGTCTATAGCAACATCCAGGCCATAAGGCGAAAGCTTCAGCTCATCTATTAATAGTTCCAGGGTATTGTGTACTTCTTGCACTTTTTCCATACTATCCTTACCCTCCAATAGATCATTTCATTGATAATATGCTTAATTAATTAAATACCCATTCGCCAAACTGACATAATTTCCTGCCTGCATAAAAAAAAGCCCCTCAAGGGGCAGGAATATCATAGGTTATTTTGTGTTTTCCTTCAAAAAAACGGTCATATCAAATTCCCCGATTGATGTTCTCAAGGGAATAAGCAAGGCCTTTCCGGTTGCCATAGACAAGGACTTATACTCACCCACAAAAACCTGAGGCGGCACAATATCACAGGTTAATCTGCTTTCTGTGAGTTTGGTAACAGCATTTCCGCCAATAATATTTGCTACCTCTCCTAATGCAGATGATACAAAACTGTCTATTTCATGCATATCCATTCCGGACATGATTCTCACCATTTCCAATGCCATTTCCCGGGGATAACTGAATAAAACAGACCCTTGCAGATCGCCGGTTACACCCAGAAGAGCATTAGCCTCTTTACTCGGTACCATGTCCTCCAGTATCCTCAAATCCCCTCTAATTACATCTAAACCCAGCATTAAACGGAAAACCTCTTTGGTTGACATAAAAAAAGGATTTACATAATCTGCTTTCATAGCTGCTCACCGCCTTTTTTCCTAAGATACTCCCCAATTTTTTGATCAGTGGCGGCAACGTGCATAATTAACCAAGCCATTAACTTGCCGCTAAATTCTTGTGCCAAGTCCTCCGAATAATTTTCTTTAACCATACGTTCAGCATAATTATTAACAGATTGCTTAAATTTAGCGTGAGCAATTCTATGAGATTCCAAATCAGGATAATTGATTTTCTCCTGAAAGCTTTCCTCATCATCAAAATGAAATACTACGTATTTTTGCATAAAGTCCATAGTCTCTTTGACTTTAGGTAGCTTTTCGTTCCAGTCTCCCTTTTCCCTAACAGTTTGGATAAAAACAGAGACCCGGTGAAAGAGTTCCTCATGCTGCTGATCAATTAGGGGAACCCCAATTCGATAACTCTCCTTCCACATCATGTTAATCCCTCCCTTTCTATTTTCTCCGCTATTATTCTTTTTTTTTCTTTAAATTCCTTTCCATTTACCCTTTGTTTTTCAAAATGTCTTCCTGGGAAAACAAAAAAGTTCCAGTTTGAACACACTGGAACTTGTATATGATCTCATAGCCGGATTTCCTCACTTAAAAAAATTAATCCGGCGCCTTTTCCGACCCTACCGCGGGTCAAAGGGTTAATTATCAGTGAAACAAGGTCCTATTTTATACACTATGGTTACCATTATCCGCTAATTCCCGGATCAGCTTTTGAATCGCCTTTTTTTCAATACGGGAAACATAGGAGCGTGAAATACCCAATTTTTTCGCTATTTCCCGTTGCGTTCTCCTGAAACCGTTAAAAAGACCGTACCTTAACTGAAGTACATAACGTTCCCGGTTTTCCAAATTATCTACCTTTTCCAGCAATTGTTTTTGTTCATAGAATGCTTCTACCGATTCTACCACCGAATCCCCTTCCGTCCCTAAAACATCCATCAAAGCAACTTCATTTCCTTCTTTGTCGGTGCCGATAGGATCATATAAGGAAATCTCACTTCTCATATTTTTAGTAGACCTGAGGTGCATTAAAATTTCATTTTCAATACACCTGGCCGCATATGTTGCCAATTTTGTTCCTTTTTCGGAATTAAAAGTATTAATGGCTTTTATTAAACCGATAGTACCTATGGAAATGAGATCGTCTTTATCTACTCCGGTACTTTCAAATTTTTTCGTAATATGGGCCACAAGACGCAAATTATGTTCAATAAGAATGTTTCGGGCTTCAACGTCACCTTTTTCATACTTTTCTAAACACCTTGCTTCTTCCTCTTCCGATAAAGGCTGAGGAAAAGCATTGTTGCTGATATAACCGAATAATACATGGAGTCCTTTTAGAAATGCCAGGGATAACATTGCCGCCCATTCAGGACCCATAGTTTCACCTCCAAAAGTGTCGGTCGTACATTTTATGATGAAAAACCAAAAAATGTGACACTTTTAGAGGGAAATCTTTTAACCTTTTAAAATATTTTTTCTACTTGGGCCAGTTCGGAAACAATTTTTTGAAAAGCAGCAGCCGCTTCCTTTCCTCCGGAAGTCCCCTTTTGAATAAATACCACTACTGCCCAGCGGGGAACATCTACGGGAGCAAATCCCGCAAACCAGACGCCGCCGATCTCCGACGAACCTGTTTTGCCGGCAGTTTCCATGCCAAAAACCCGGGCGGATTTCCCCGTTCCCTCTTCCACCGCCAACTTCATCATATTTTTTAAAGCAACAGCAGTATTATTATTGATTATTCTTAATCCGGCAGGGTTATGAAACTCTTTTAAGCTCTCACCCTGTTCATCCTGAATCCTTAAAACCAGTCGGGGCGTAATGCTAAAACCTCCGTTTGCCACTTGTGAAACCAGCTTGGCAATTAAGACCGGGCTTAAACTAATCCCGTTTTCCCCAATAGATACATTGGCAATATCTCCGGGTACATGTGGATTAAAATGCACATGCCGGGTTGAGCTAAGATCATAGCCGATAATTAAATCATCATGAAGACCAAATTTCTCCGCATATTTGATAATCTTATCCCCGCCCAGTTTTAAGCCTGTTTCAATAAAAAAGGGATTACAAGAATAGGCAAAAGCCTCTGAAAATGAAATCTCCCCGTGGCCTGCTTGATTCCAGCAGGATATGGTTTGACCGGTGGAAAGAGTAATCTCTCCCGTACAATTGAATAAATCTTCCGTTTTAAGCAAACCTTCTTCCAAAGCGGCTGCCGCAATCAGTATTTTGAAAACGGAAGCAGGGGGATAATTTTTCAAAGCTTTATTAATATATGCATCATTTGTGGTTGGTTCCTCCTGCATAAAAGGATCATATTTGGGGCTGGAAGCAAGAGCAAGAATATTTCCCGTCCATACATCCATAACTACGGCGGCGCCGTTATATCCTTCCAAGGCATTTTCCGCAATCCTTTGATAGTCTAAGTCCAGGGTTGTAACCACATGGTTATGGGAATCAACTTCTTTCTTTTCCCCCGCAAGACGGGTGAATCCTGATCCCTCCAAATGTCTGCCCAGCACATCCACCAAGGCGGCGATCTTCTCCGAGCTTCCGCCTCTGAGATAATCTTCATATTGCTTTTCCAGTCCGCTTTTGCCGATTTTGTCATTGATTTGATAATCTTTGCCCAAGAAACACATTTCCTGATATTCTTCTTCATTGATATTGCCGACAAATCCTATAATATGTACGGCCGGCCGGCTCGCCTGATAGCGAGGGACCAAAGGCAAAACATAAACCCCCGGTAATCTGGCCTCATTAATTAATTTCACCTCATCTGGTGCAAGACCGGATTTCAGGATAAAGGGTTCTTTGGCCAAAGAAGTTGACCCGGAAGATTGATTTTCTATTCTCCAGGCGATAAGTTCAGATGAAATTCCCAATACCCCGGATAAAAAACCGGTTGTACGGTTTACATCCCTTACCATTCCCGGGAAAACAGTCACACAGGGTTGCTCCTCCACATTGGTTAAAGGGCGCAAATCCCGGTCGTAAATTGTCCCCCGGGGAAACTGGATATAATTGATGGTTTTTTGACGCTGGGCCACCGCCTGCTGGGAATACCGGGGACCGTCAATGAATTGAATTTGAAAAAGCCGTCCCACCAAGGCAAAAAAAGCCAAAGAAAAAATCAGGTAAAGGATTAAGATTCGGTTTTTATTTAGATGCAAAAAACCACCCCTTGTAACTTATTGCCATTTACTTAGGGTGGGCTGAATTGAGAGTAAATATACATGCGCAGTAAATATATATCCGTAGTATAAAGCATATAAACAAATTAAAAAAAGACGGTGTTTGATTTCCGTCACTCGCCTCCGCCGATGAATTCTACGGGAAAAGGCAGGTGGTTTAAAAGTTTCAGGGTATCTTCTTTTGTATCCGGTGTTACCCGTACCAATAACTTCCCTTGAGCAGGATCAAGGGCGGTGACCAAGGCTAAATTATCATACGCCTCAATAATTTTATTAAAAACATCAATATCTTTTGGATTTACCTGCACCAAAATATGCAAATTCTCATCAGAAAAATCCGAGTAATCATTATTCAAAGTAAACTCCTCCTATTGCTCCCGTCTCAGCAAAGAGTAAGGCGGCACCCCGCCGGCAGGTGCAGGCATAATTACCTCTTGGCGAGGATGGGGAGCATGCTCAATTGCTTCCCCCTCTTCGTTTTTCATCTCATTTATCCGCCAGGAAATAAAGGGTCCTTGAGGCGGTACAATCTCAATTCTGTCTCCCACAGACATATGGTTTCTTTGTTCCACCCGCATCTCACCGGTATTTGGTAAATATTCCTTCACAATTCCGATAAAATCGTAACTTCTCACATAGGAAGAAGTATGATAGCGATGGTCTTCGGCTCCCGGTTTTTTAAAGGCAAAACCAGTGGTATAATGCCTGTGGCTTACTTTTCCCAATTCCTCCAGCCATTGCTTTTTAAAAGAAAAATGTTTAGGATCCTGACTATAAGTGTCAATTATTTCTCGATAGACTTTTACTACCGTGGCTAGGTAATAGGAACTTTTCATCCGGCCTTCAATCTTAAATGAGGTTACACCGGCCTTTATCAAATCAGGAACATGCTCTGCCAGGCATAAATCCTTAGAATTAAAAACATAGCTGCCCCTTTCATCCTCTAGCACCGGAAAATACTCCCCCGGCCTTTTTTCTTCCACCAGTTGATAACTCCACCGGCAGGGCTGGGCGCAGTCTCCCTTATTGGCATTCCGCCCCGTTAAGTAATTACTTAATAAGCAGCGTCCGGAATAAGAAATACACATAGCTCCATGGACAAAAGCCTCCAATTCTATTTCCGTGCGTTTATGTATTTCCTCAATCTCCCTTAGGGAAAGTTCTCGGGCCAAAACTATCCTTTTTGCCCCCATCTCCTGCCAGAATAAGGCAGTAGACCAATTGGTGTTATTTGCCTGGGTGCTGATATGAACAGGAAGGTCCGGAACGGTTTTTTGAGCCAAACGAAAGATGCCCGGGTCGGATACAATAATCGCGTCTGCCTGCAAATCTTTCAAGGTTTCAAGATAAAATGAAAGACCCCTCAAATCATCATTATGAGCAAAAATATTCACCGTTACATAGACTTTGACTCCCCGGTCATGGGCAAATTTTATCCCTTCCGCCATTTCCTCATTGGAAAAGTTTCCCGCCCCGGCCCGCAGGCCGAAGGATTTTCCCCCTAGATAAACGGCATCTGCTCCAAATATAACTCCCATATATAATTTTTCCAGATTTCCTGCAGGTGCTAATAGTTCCGGTTTATTCATCAATTTTCCTTCTCTCACAAATATTCACTGGCAAAAACTGTTCTAAACTATCACTTGACATCTTAACAATTCCTTTTACATACAGCCAAACCGTCCCCGATGGAAAAAATTCGGGTGGTCAATTCAGGATGTGACCTTACAGTTTGCAAAAATTCTCTGATTCTTTGCTGCATGGTTCTTCTCCGGCGCGGAATATGAAACCTGTCCCGGGTGATTAAATCCTCGAATAAAATATTATCTGCCACCAGCAATCCCCCGGGACTAAGTTTGGGAAATAGCTGATGAAAAAAATCAAGATACTGTCCCATGGCAGCATCCATAAAAATAAAATCAAAAAGTCCTTCCAGATGGGGCAGGACATCTTGAGCATCTCCGGCATAGGAACGGATATTGGTTAATCCGTATAAAGCAAAACATTCCCTGGCTCGCTCCACTCTTTGAGGCAAGCGTTCTATGGTCACAACAAATCCCTGATGAGGAATTGCCGCCTGGGCTAAGCAAATGGTGGAATAACCCAGGCCGGTTCCTATTTCCAAAATCCGGCTATATTTTCCGCAATCGATTAACAAGGTTAATAAATCTGCTGTTTCAGGAGATATTAATGCAATATAATTTTTTTTACATTCCTCCGCCAGCTGTTTCATAAAATCAGAATCTATGATCCTATTCACTTGCCAGTATCCCCGTATCACTAGTTTTCAAATACATGCTACTTCAAATATTTCCTCTTTGCTTCATTATGTTCAGCCAAGGTGCGGCTAAAGTAATGGGAACCGTCAGGCTTGGCCACAAAATAGAGATAATTGCTTTGCGCCGGGTAAAGGGCAGCTTCCAAAGAATCTCTCCCCGGACTGGCAATGGGACCAGGTGGTAAACCGCCATGCACATAAGTATTATAGGGGGAATCTATTTCCAAGTCCTCATAGAGGAGTACCTCTTTTACTTCACCTAAAGCATACTGCACTGTGGCACATGATTCCAGGTGCATGCCCTTTTTCATGCGGTTATGAAAAACGCTGGAAATAAGAGGCCTGTCGGCAGAAATTTTCGCTTCCCTCTCGATAATTGACGCCAACGTTACTACCTCATTAATAGTCATTTCCATTTCATCCGCTCTTTTGTGCCACTCAGGAAGAAATACTTCATCAAACCTTTGCAACATCATATTAATAATCTTCTCTTCCGGCCATCCTTTAATAATTTGATAGGTGTCAGGAAATAAAAAACCCTCCAATCGTCCTTCTGTGCCCGGTTCAGGCAAGTATACCAAGGAAAATTCTCCTATTTTCGCAACCTGTAAAAACCGATCCTTGTTCACCAAACCTTTTTTTGCCATCAAATCAGCCATCTGCTGAAGATTATATCCTTCCGGTATGGTAAATGTTTCGGTATGTACTTCTCCCCGGGACATTTTTTCCCGAATATCATTTAAAGAAACTTGTCCCGAAAAATGATACTCACCGGCCCTAAGTTTACCCTCAAAACCCTCAATTTTTGCATATACCTTGAATACAAAGTCGCTGCGGATCAATCCTTTTTCCAATAAGATTTGGGCAATTGTTCCGGTGGTAGCCCTGGCAGGTACGGTCAATGAGACCTCCTGAGTCAATTCCACCGGCTTAACCAAACCTTTTACATAAAAAAAGGCCACAACAGCTATAACTAGCACTAGATAAACAAATAGCCTGAATTTTTTTCTGTGTCGTCGTCGGGCCATTATTTTTCCCCGTTCCTTTTTAAAATATCTATCATATATGAGCAAAACTTACTGTCGGCACAAATTTACCCGAATCAGACAAGTTTTTTATTCTTATTCATCATTATACACATCCGTGCACACTTTAACAATATTCTCAATTCCACAAAGTCCGTTAATTGTAAGGAGATATTCTGATGACTTCTTTTTGAGGTTTATATTTATCTTGGGAAATCAGCTCCCGGGATACGGTTTTTCCCTCTGAAATAAACTCTCGATATACCTCGACAATCATACCAGGTTGGCCTTTTTCCACTACCACGGTTTGACCCGCTGCCAAGCTGGGATCTTTTATTATCTTTTTTTCTGCAGGCAAGTATTCCACAATTTTACTGGACAGCTTAACCTGGGGAAACTCGCCGGTTGTGCCGAATATCATCACCTTTATTTTTCCTTTTTGATATTCAGTATGCAGTAATATAGGTTTCTTCCGGTCGTTCAAAAAAGTCAAATCCGCCCAATTATATGAAACTGTTGCATCAAGCCCCGGGGGAACATAAGAAATAGGCAAGGAATGGGGATGCCGTTCCAAAATTGGCAAATTGGCCAGCAACACCGCATTATAAAGGGTGGTTGAAACCTGGCAAACTCCGCCTCCTACTCCCGGAGTAAATTCATTGTTTTCAATAACCAAGGACTCCTTATAGCCCGCCTCCGTAGTCCTGGGGCCAACAACTTCATTAAAAGAGAATATTTCCTGAGGCATGACTAAAACATGGTCCAAGGCAGATGCAGCCATTCTGATATTATCTGACCTGTCTTTTTTTGCCGGGTCAAAATAAGTTTCAAAACCGGCGACCACCCCGTTAATTTCCCATGACAATATTTCTTTCTCCGTAATATCCGGCGGAACCACCCGGATAATTAATTCACATTCCATTTGGTCAGCTGATTGCAAAACTTCTTTTAATTTTTCTACACTCTCCCCAATATTTGTTCTGAATCCGTTCTTACCCGGTATCACAACCACTTGATTATCATTATCAATTTGGATTTCCGCATTTTCAGGATCTTGATCTATCATTTGTGCCATTTCCTTGACAGTATCAGCTAAAATCTCTTCCCCCATTTGAAATGCCAGGGGTACCGGACGAGATTTTCTCTTGGTTTCCCACCTGATTTGCCATCTTTCCCAGATACTTCCCTGCCGTCCAATATTCCAAGCTTCTTTCAGGGTTTTTTCCATGTCTTCTTTGACACCTAATTGTTCCGGGGAAAAGGACCACTTTTTCCCTTCCCCTTTAATCACTATTTCCCTGTCCAAGGCAGTCCGGTAAAGGGGAGTAAGGGCATCTTCAACCTGATTTATCTCCATCCGGCCTACGTCCAATCCATTAATATATACACCGGGCAAAACCGTTTTGCTGTTCATAATGATGGATTCTGCCACAGCGACGGTAATTAAAAATAAGCAAAAAATACCGATGAAAATGATGATTATTTTTTTGCTTTTTTGTAGCAAAGATGGTCACCCCACCCCACTTCCTCTTAAGTCTATGTTATGAATAATAAAAATAAAAAATGCGCAACACTTTAGTTACGCATTTCCATTTCGAAATCATCTATATTTCTGCCTATCCTGGATATCTTATTCCTCTTCTTCCTCATCCTCCAGAAGACTGTCATATGCATCCGCCACTTTTTCCCATTCCTCATCGTCTTCTATTTCATATAATATTTCTTCCCCATTTTCATCAATGCCTATCTTCAGGATAATGGCTTCATCAACCTCATCCTCATTATCCCCTTCGTCCATTGGGAATAAAATAGCATATTCTGCTCCGTCTACTTCCAGAATATCCAAAACTTCAAATTCATGTTCTGCTCCGTCTTCATCCATTAAGATTACCTTGCGGTCTTCCAAATCAGCCATTTTTACACCTCGATTTCCTCAAATTATCGTCATTGTATCCCATCTCGAATTCTATGTCAATGGTTTCCATTAAGTTATAACCATTTTTATCAAGTTTTATTCTTCGCGGAAAAATCCAAATATCCTTGCAATATAATCACCGCCGCCATTTTATCAATAACTTTTTTTCTTTTCGCCCTGGTCACATTACCTTCCAGTAAAGCTCTTTCCGCCTCCATAGTGGAAAGACGCTCATCCCACATCTCTGTCGGGATACCGGTTTCCTTAGTAATAAGACGGGCAAAATCTTGCGACCTTTCCGCAGAAGGTCCCAGGGTTCCGTTCATGTTTTTCGGCAGCCCCACCACGATCCGGTCTACACAGTATTCTTTTATAATCTTTTTTAATCGGTCAATATCCTCACTTATATTTTCTTTTCTCCTGATCGTCTCCAAACCCTGGGCTGTCCAGCCTAAAGGGTCGCTGATGGCAATGCCGATAGTTTTTTCTCCTACATCCAATCCCATAATGCGCATATAATAAAACTTTCTCCTTCCTATAATTTACACAATTTTAATATTAAATTCCCGGCATGCCGCGCCGCAATAACCACATAACAGGCAGGATTCTTGATCAACAACGGCTTTGCCTTTAAATAAAGAAAGTGCTTTTTGAGAACAGACGTCCACGCATCTGCCGCATCCCTCACACCAGCGATCAATAAGAAGACGACGCGGTTCAAGAGATACCTTGGCCAAATCTTTTTTATTAGGGGCTTCGCCCAAAAGCCAGGCCGTATTAATGCGCACTTCTTCAGGAGATTTCATCCCAATGGCCACCGCATCTACCCCTTTTTGGCGAAAAACCCAATTTAACGCTTCTTGGACATTTCCCAACAGGTTTCCGCCCCCGATTGCTTTCATGGTGTAGATACCCTTCCCTGCCTCTTTAGCCTGAGCAATGGCGGCAAGCATTTGGTCTACAGTACCATCCACTATACCTAAACCACGTATATTGAGCATGGGATGAATCACATCTATTTCTTTAATTTCCGCCGCCGCCTGAACAGCTGCCACGGTATGGGTGGAAATGCCCACTGCCCCGATAATCCCTTTATCCTTGGCATTCCATAAATACTCCAATGCCTCCCAATGTCCCTTGATGGTTAAATAAGATTCCTGCTCATGAAGCATAAAAATATCTATCCGATCCCGGTTCATCTCCCGGCGGGCCTTTTCCAGGCTTTTTTCGGCCAGTTCCTTATTATAGGCATAGGATTTGGTGGCAATTATTACATCCTGCCGGCATCCTTTCAGACCTTCTCTAATATAATCATAATTTTTATACATTTCCGCCGTATCAATAAAATTGATTCCTAATTCCAATGCGGTTTTGATTACTTGCGCACCTTCGGCTAAACTTAAATTTGCCTGCAGGGGCCCAATTGTTAATGCCCCAAAACAGATTCTAGAAACCATAAAGCCTGTTTGTCCCAGTTTTGCATAAATCATATTAATTTTCCTTTTACCTGCCCAAAAAAACAAGACGACAAGCCAGCCGTCTTGGAATAGAATTTACTTTTCTAAATAATTCCGCACCAACTCTTCAATCAAATCGTCCCGTTCCACACGGCGAATCAAGCTACGGGCCTGATTATGACTGGTAATATAAGCCGGATCTCCGGAAATCAGATAGCCTACCAATTGGTTTATGGGATTATAGCCTTTCTCCTTAAGGGCCTCATAAACTATAAGCAAAGTATCCCTGGGATTTAACTTTTCTTCTTTCTCCACCTTAAATTTCATCGTTTTTTCCATGTTATTTCCAGCCATCAAACCACCCCCATCCATTTATCTTTCTCTCTTGTATTCGCCGATTTCAATCATTTTCCTTTTTCTTGTTGTGGAAAAATGGTAATTTCCATATTTTCATGACATGATTCATTATTGTATTATGACTGATTTTTCAGTATTTGTTCTTTAATTATCTTCCGGGCCGTTTCTAGAGCTTGGGGTAATCTCTCAGGATTCTTCCCGCCTGCTTGGGCCATATCCGGCCGGCCGCCTCCCCCGCCACCGGCGGCTTTTGCCGTTTCTTTCAGAATATTTCCCGCATGGAGCCCCATATCTTTTAAATCCGCTGTGACCATGGCCACAAAATTAACCTTATCTTGAGCCACGGCACCTAAAACTATTACTCCTGATTTTAATTTGTCTTTAATTAAATCTGCCGTGGATCTCAAAGCATTCATATCAGAAGCCAGAACCTCTGCCACCACTATGTTTACCCCGTCAGCTTTTTCCACCCGATCCAGAATATCTCCGGTTGCTTGTTTTGCCAATTTCCCCTGCAAAGCTTCAATTTCTTTCTCTTTGTTCTTTAATTCCAGCATGACAGCATGCGCCTTTTTAACCACCTCTGGAGGAATGGTTTTCAAGGCCTGAGCAGTTTCCGCAATTAAGTTTTCCTGCTCTTTGAAAAGTTCCCGGGTATTATGGCCGGTCACAGCTTCGATACGTCTCAGGCCTGCCCCGATGCCGGCTTCACTCACGATCTTCACCAGACCTATCTCACCGGTAGAACGGCAGTGGGTGCCTCCGCAAAGTTCCATGCTGTAATCACCGATTTTTACCACCCTAACTTTATCTCCGTATTTTTCCCCAAATAAAGCGGTGGCACCTAAGGTTTTCGCCTTATCCAGTTCCGTTTCAAAAGCTTCCACATTTAAAGCATCCAAAACTACCCGGTTCACCATGTCTTCCACTTGAGCAATTTCATCATTACTTAACCCGGAAAAATGAGAAAAATCAAAGCGCAGGCGATCCGGACCTACCAAGGATCCTGCTTGTTGAGCATGTTCACCGATGATATTTCTTAAAGCCCGGTGGATGATATGGGTAGCAGTATGATTTCTCGCCGTCGCCTTTCTTTTCTCCCCGTCAACCCGAGCTTGAACAATATCTCCGACTTTTAAGATACCCTTTTCCACTTCAATGTGATGGAGATAAATCCCGTTGGCCAGTTTTTGAGTATCCTTAACCAAAGCATTTCCCGCCGGACCCTGGATTATTCCCGTGTCTCCTACCTGACCCCCGCTTTCTGCATAAAAAGGAGTCTTATCCAATATCAAATAAGCGGAAACGGATTCTGAAACAGCAGAAACCTTTTCGTTTGCCCTAATCAAAGCCAGAACTTTGCTTTCCGTGGACAACAGTTCATAGCCCAGGAATTCAGTCTCGGGCACTCCATTAAGCAATGAGGTCATGGCCACGGCTTCGTCAAAGGCCTTGGAATCAGACCGTGCTGCCCGGGCTCTTTCCCTTTGTTCGTTCATCGCAGCATTAAAACCGTTCTTATCCACGGTCATCCCATATTCTTCCGCAATATCTTCCGCTAAATCAAGGGGAAAACCATAGGTATCATATAGCAAAAAGGCATCTTCACCGTTGAGCTGTGTGCTTCCTTCCTTTTTGGTACGCTCAATGATTTCTTCCGCTACCCTCATCCCTTCGGACAAGGTTTCATGGAACCTTTCTTCTTCAATGCGCACTACTTTCTCAATATATTCCTGTTTCTCTTCAATTTCGGGATAGGCACCTTTCATCAAACTAACTACTACCGGGACCATTTCGCATAAGAAAGGCTTGTCCCAGCCCAATACTTTTGCAAAACGGGCCGCCCTTCTTAAAATACGCCGGAGCACATAACCTCTACCCTCGTTGCTGGGCAATACCCCATCAGAAACCAAAAAAGTGCATGACCGGGCATGATCAGCGATAACCCGGAAGGGAAAACCCCGATCATCAGCGTAATAAGTCTTTCCGGTCATTTTTTCAATATAATTAATTAGGTTTTTTAATAAGTCCGTATCATAATTTGACTGCACATTCTGCAGTACTGAGGCCACCCGTTCCAAGCCCATTCCGGTATCAATACTGGGTCGGGGCAGAGGTGTCATCACCCCGTTTTCATCCCGGTTATATTGCATAAAAACTAAATTCCACAGTTCCAGCCATCTGTCGCAGTCACATTTTCCGATACCGCATTCGGGAGCATTGCAGCGATATTCTTCTCCTCGGTCAATAAGGATTTCACTGCAGGGTCCACAGGGCCCGGTATCTCCCATTGCCCAGAAATTATCCTTTTCCCCCAAGCGGATAATCCTTTCCTTGGGAATCTCCGTCAGCTCCAGCCATAAGTTAAAGGCTTCATCATCATCCAAATATACAGTGGCATAAAGCTGTTCTTTAGGCAGGCCTAATACCACCGTAAGAAATTCCCAGGCATAGGTTATGGCATCCCGTTTGAAATAATCCCCAAATGAAAAATTTCCCATCATCTCGAAAAAGGTGTGATGCCGGGCTGTCCTTCCCACTGTATCCAAATCATTGTGCTTACCCCCCGCTCGGACACATTTTTGAGCGGTGGTTGCCCTGCTGTAAGGTCTTTTGTCCAGACCCAAAAAAACATCCTTAAACTGCACCATCCCTGCATTGGTAAATAATAAAGTAGGATCATTATGAGGTACCAGGGATGAACTGGGTACAATGGTATGTCCTTTGCTTTCAAAAAATTTGAGAAATTTCTCTCTCAACTCATTTCCGGTCATTATTTTCCTCCATCCTTCCCCAAAGGTGAAACCTTCTTTATTTATTTTAGCACTTTTTCTAATTATTACACAGTTTTTTCCTAGATTGTTGGATAAAATTAACCAATATGTTTACAAATTATACTTAATTACTTTATTTATGTCAATCAACCCGGTAACCTACCGCCTTTTGATAAAAATAATTAATTAAGATACGTAGAACCGCTGTAATAGGAACTGCCGCCAGCATTCCCAAAACACCAAATTTAGAGCCTCCTAAAAGTAAGACAAAAATAATGATTAAAGGGTGTAATCCTACACTTCCGCTGATTATTTTAGGAGAGATAACAGAGCTTTCCAATTGCTGTACAATAAACATCACTAATACAGTATAGAGAACTAATTTTTTTGATTGGAGCAAGGCCAGGCAAACTGCAGGTAAAGCGCCGATAATCGGACCGAAATAGGGTACAATATCAGCCACACCGGCGATGAAGCCCAAGGTAACGGCGTATTTCACTCCAATCAGGTTCAACCCTATTCCGGTCAAAACACCCACAATTACAGCTACCGTTAGATGGCCGTAAATAAACCTCCTTAATACCACATTAATCATGGACCAGAGACTTAATATTTCTTCCCGATATTTAGGCGGAAGGAAAGAAACCATCTTTTTTGTGATTATCTCATGATCCTTGAGAAAATAATATGTAAGTATAGGCAGAATAATCAAACTAAAGGTATAACTAAATAAACCGACGATGAAAGCCGCCCCGCTTCTTACTATGTCAATTATTTTTTCCTCTATTGATAATAAGTTTTCGTCTATAATTTGCCGAATACTTTCCGGAATATTAAATCTGGTATAAGTTTGCTGCCAATCTCGCAAAAATTTCTGAATACTCTGGGCATATTCGGGAATGTCAGCAGCAAACCTATTAAGTTCGGAAAAAATTCCGGGAAATATATATAAAACCAAAATCATAATAAATCCGGTGCATGCCAAATATACTGAAATAATGGCATAAGTCATGGGTACCTTATGTTTTACTAAAAATTCCACCGGGGGTAACAAAATGTATGCCAGCAATGCTGCCATAAAAAAAGGCATGATAATTCCTTTGATTTGATGAAGAAATAATAAAAACAATATGACACCTATGATAATTAATGTAAATAAAACTAGTTTGCGTAATCTGGGATCCAAAATTTCACCTCCTGAAGAAGAAAGAAAAAGTGAGGATTGCCCTCACTGGAATAAATCTATTTGATTATCTCAGATACACCCTTGCTAATACCTTTAAGCACTTTTTTGGCCCGGTTCTGCATGTTCCTGGTATTATCCATAATATTTTGTGCGCTTTCCGGAATGGGTTTCCTTTGAGGAGCACTAAACATACCAATAAGGGTTCCCAAGATACTGCCGGCAAGAATTCCCCTGAAAAATGATCTGTTCAAGCAGTTCACCTCCTTAAAGATTATTCATAATTTTGAGCAGCATTAAGATTGACTAAAGACCCATCTTCTGAAATTTCAAAAACCTCTTCCTGGTCATTAAACTCAACCAGACAATTCCAACAAAAATATTGGTTCGTTCCTATCTTTCCTATTTCCCGTCCATTACATACAGGGCAGTACATAATACACACCTTCCTTTTAATACCTAACCGGTGGGACTATTGCCATAAATCTTTCTCTGCCTCCACCATCACATTTTCTGCGGTGCCCGGAATAACCTGCTGCCAGGGAATCATTTTTCTCCCTTGGTTTAAATCCGTCCAAATTCCCCCGGACATTTCTATGCCGATGATCCTCCCTTCGGGTAAATCAAATAACATGTCCTGAATGGTGCCGATATCTGTGCCTTCCCGGGAAAAAACATTTTTCCCCAGTTTATTTTGCCAAGACAGTTTATTTTGTTCATGATGATCATAATCTTCTACTACAGACAATCCATTAATTAATACAGCATCCCGGCCCACTTGAACTATATGCTCCCGTTTCACATATTTGATGTTTTTTATAATACCCCGGTTTTCTATGGTAATTCCTTGAAGCATACCGTTTTCCACATCTATCAGTAGATCTCCCACCCGGCCTACTTCTTTCCCGTCATGGAAATTAATTACGCGTAGTCCTTTAATTTGCTGTCCTTTTACCAAGTATTTCTTCCTCCGTATTCATTATCAAGTAGTATTCACAATTTAAGCAAAAAAAAAACGTCAGCGACGTTTTTTTATTTCTAAAAAAAATCGTTCCCTTTTTCAATTACCCCACCGCCGACCACAAAATCTCCCTGATAATACACTATTGCCTGTCCGGGTGTAATGGCTTTTTCCGGTTCCCGAAACTCCACTTTGACTCTTTTATCTCCTAAAGGTGTAATAATTGCCGGTGCTTCTTCAGATTTATAGCGAATCTTAGCAGTCACTTCCATAGGTTTGTCCAAATCCTCTATTAGAATAAAATTATTCTGGGCAGAAACAAGCTTATTATTTAATAAGTCTTTTTGCTCACCAATCACTACCCCGTTTTTCTCAGGGATAATGTCTATTACATAAGCAGGCTTTCCTAAGGCCAGTCCCAAGCCTTTTCTCTGTCCAATGGTATAGTAAGGAATGCCCTGGTGTGTCCCGATGATATTCCCCTTTTTATCCAAAAAGGGTCCCGGCTTAATTTCTTTCCCCGCTTTTTCTCGTAAAAAACGTCGGTAATCATTATCAGCCACAAAACAAATCTCCTGGCTCTCCGGTTTTTCCGCAACGGAAATTAAACCCATTTTTTTCGCTAATTCTCGTATTTGGGTTTTTGTATAGGCTCCTAAAGGAAGCAAAATCCGAGATAATTGTTCCTGCGTAAAATTATATAAAACATAGGTCTGGTCTTTACTGGTGTCTAAAGCTTTCTTCAAAAGAAATCTTCCCCGACTTTGGTCAAAAAAAACCTGGGCATAATGGCCCGTAGCCACATAATCTGCCCCTAAGGCTATAGCTTTACGGAGCAAAGCTTCAAACTTTACATACTGATTGCAAGCGATACAGGGATTGGGCGTTTTCCCGCCTAAGTATTCCTGAATGAAATAGTCAATTACTTTTTCCTGAAAGAGATCCCGAAAATTCATCACATAATAGGGTATTTCCAGGGTATTGGCCACCCTTCTGGCATCCTCCACGGCAGAGAGGCTGCAACATGCTCCCGGTCTTTCCGGATCAGGCTGGTCTTCCGGCCAAACCAACATTGTTACCCCAATTAAATTATAACCCTGTTCTT
>DUPU01000148.1 GCA_012838175.1 Clostridia bacterium | reverse complement strand
TTGTTTTTAAGAAGGCTTTCTTTGTCAAAATTTATCATGAAATCGTTTGTGAAACTGATTTTACCGATTTTTGCTAATTTCATTGCGGGCCAATTCATCACAACGGTTATTAAAAATATTATCAGAGTGACCCTTTACCTTATGCCATGCCACTTTGTGTTTATTAGCCAGTTCCAACAGTTCCTTCCACAAATCCTGGTTTTCCACCGGTTCCTTTTTAATATTCTTCCAACCGTTTTTCTGCCATTTGGCCAGCCAATTTTGATTAAAAGCATTGATTAAATAGGCACTGTCGCTGTAAACTTTCACCTGACATGCTTCTTTCAACTGTTTTAGCCCTTCAATCACCGCCGTTAATTCCATGCGCTGGTTAGTGGTCAAAGGTGCATATCCTGAAATTTCCTTCCTATGCTCCCCATATATTAATATGGCTCCCCATCCTCCCGGACCGGGGTTCCCGGAACAAGCACCGTCGGTGTAAATTATCACTTCTTTCATTAGGGATGCTCCTCTTTTGATTCTCCCCTCTATTATAACCACTTTTTACTAAACTGCACCACTAAATTTTTTATTTCTCAAAACCATAATCAAATAGGGCAGCCACGTCGGCATATCGTCTGGAACTTCCCAGAACAGTTGCAATAAGCCATTTGTCCCCCCGCCTTGCCGAAGCCACTAAACAGCCCCCCGCCGCATTGGTAGTGCCGGTCTTTATTCCGTTGGCGGAAGGATAATATTCTAAAAGTTTGTTGGTATTAGGAAGGGTTTTTGATTTTTTTCTATTAAGCCAGTGCACTTCCACCTCACGTTTTTTTACCGTATCAGCAAAAAATTTATTGCCCATGGCAGCCCGTCCGATTAATGCCAGGTCATAGGCGGTGGAATACTGCCCCGGCACGGAGTAGCCGTTGGGATTGCGAAAACTGGATTTATATGCCCCTAAAGCCCAGGCCTTATGATACATAAGAAGGGAAAAGATTTTTGGGTCCCCGGCAATATGCTCTCCTAAAGCAACGGCTGCATCATTTGCCGACCATAATAAGGACGCCTCTACTAAATCCTCTACGGTCATGATATCTCCTTTCACCAATCCGATGGTTTGACCAACATAGGTTTGATGCGCTTTTTCTCCTATGACAACCGGGTCTTCCAGTTCTTCCATTTCCAAAGCCAAAAGACAGGTTAATATTTTTATGGTACTTGCCGGATGGCGAAATTTATGGGCATCCTTTTCCCACAAGATCTCTCCTGTGTGACCGTCTATTAAGACCGCCGTTTCCGCCCGTACCTTCGGTTCCGCTCCTGCATTGAGGGGTTGAAGCAAAATAAGACCCAAAAACAAAATAAGCCGGAAAAGCCTTTTCATTTTTCTGCACCTCCCAGCTTATTATTAGTCGTGATTTTTTTTGGTATTCATAAATTAAGTTAAGGTATTTCTGCAAAATATGGTATAATATGATTTTGAGGGGTGGATTTAATGAAAAAATCAATGGGCAAAATTATTTGGGAATATTTAAAAAGTTTTTTATTGGCCATAGTAATCGCTTTAATTATCAGGACATACCTTTTTCAAATTACAGAGGTTTACGGTCAATCCATGTACCCCACTTTAAATGATCGGGACCGCTTGTTTACCAATCGTATCGTCTATTCCATCGGATCACCCAATCGGGGCGATATAGTTATATTAAATGCACCTGACCGACCGGGTACTTACTATGTAAAAAGAGCTATCGCCCTGGGAGGAGACAGGATAAAAATTAAAGACGGCAAGGTATATGTCAACGGTATTGAGCAAAAAGAACCTTACATCAACGGCAGCTATACGGAAGGGGATATTGACACCATTGTACCTCCCGGGACTGTGTTTGTCATGGGTGATAACAGGGAAAACAGTCATGACAGCAGAAGTGCCGATGTTTCTTTCGTCCCGGTTGATGATATTGAAGGAAAAGCCTTATTTAGAATTTGGCCGTTTAACAACCTGGGCAAAGTTAACTAGTTAATGCGGGAAAATCTTTATACAATCCTCTAATTCTATCATTTATCCTTTGCACAACCGGGAATTCCGTTATTTCATCCGTAAGATGATACTTTTGTTTTAATCTTAGAATTCTGTAAACGCTTTGGTCGATTCTTTCCTGGGGAATGGCACCGGATTCAACAGCCTGTTTTATGGCCTTAAGTACTGTTTTTTCATTTTCATAACCATGGCATACCAAAACTATATCACTTCCGGCCTTTATTGATTCTACAGCGGCGGTACCAATTTCATAATTATTGAGTACCGCCCCCATAGTCATATCATCTGTAACCACAACCCCGTCATATTTCATATCTGTTCTTAAAATATCGGTAATAATGGTTCGAGAAAAGGAAGCAGGGTAATTAGGGTCAATTTTCGGGAGCAGAATATGAGCGACCATCACTGCCTCTACCTCTTTTTTTATAGCCGCTGCAAAAGGAACCAATTCAAAATTCTTCAGTCTGTCTATATCATGGTTTACCCTAGGCAACCCTACATGGGAATCTACTGAAGTATCCCCGTGGCCCGGAAAATGCTTCACTACAGGGATGATATTTTGAGATCTAAGACCCTCCATAGTTTGAATACCCAGTTCCTTTACCACATTCTCATTAGCCCCAAAGGCCCGATCCCCGATTACCGGATTATCCGGATTACTGTTGATATCCAGAACAGGGGCAAAATCCATATTAAAGCCAAAGGATTCTAATTCTTCCCCAATGATACTGCCCACTTGATATGATAAACTTTTGCTGTTAATTTCCCCTATTTGTTGACTGGTGGGCATCTTCATAAATTCATCCGGCATTCGGGAAATACTTCCCCCCTCCTCATCAACGGATAAGAACAAAGGAATTTTATTAACTGCATTGGTTTCTTTTAAGGCATTTAAAAGGTCCAGCAATTGCCGGGCATCCTTAATGTTTTTCTTAAAGAGGACAAATCCCCCCACATGGTATTCTTTAATCAGTTCTTCAACATGGGCATTAATTTCATACCCGTCTGCCCCCACAATTACCAGTTGACCGACTTTTTCTTCCAGGCTCATTTTCTTAATAGTTTCCCGGATGGAATTTTCTTGTTCCACCTGACTAGCCGGAGGCAACGTTGCATTTTCCTTTTCTTTTACAGCACTTTCTTGAACAGCCAAATATCCTACGTAGATTGACAGGGCAAAAGCAACAACTAAAAATAAACTTTTTTTGACCATAATCTTCCTTCCATCATGCTTCTATCCGTTAGTTTTTTTATTATTCCCCAACTCTGATTATTTAGACGAGATTAATTCCATTTTGATTTAAGAATTGAATCTCATATCCATATTTGAAATAAAAAAAGGCTTCACATTATGGAAGGAAAAGTTACTATCCTTATTTTTTTCTGCAGATACAATCCGGCCGAGGGTTTAATTTAATCCGGTCAAAACTTAAACTTAATCCATCAAAATACAATAAGCTATCTTTATTGGCCTCCCCTATACCCAGAAGGAGCTTCAGTATCTCCATTACCTGCAAAGTGCCTAAAACACCGGGAATTACTCCGATAAGACCGTCATAAGCGCAACTAGGTGCCTGATCCAACCTTTCCCCGTCAGGATAGATACATCGAAGGCAAGGTCCCTGGCCGGGTATCACTGTCAAGGTCTGACCGAAATATTTGTACACTCCGGCGTGAACCATGGGTATATTTAATTTCAGGCAAATATCATTTATTATAAAACGGGTGGCAAAATTGTCCAGGCAATCAACAATGACATCATATCCGGAACAGATTTCTTCGGCATTTTCCCTATTTAATCTAAGGAAATACGTATTTACCTTTACATCCGGATTTAACTCTTCCAGCTGTATTTTCGCCCGTTCAACTTTTACCTGTCCCACATCTTTTGTTTTATAAAGAATCTGCCGGTTTAAGTTGGAAAAATCCACCCTGTCGCTGTCCAGAATACCTATGGTTCCAATTCCTGCAGCCGCCAGGTAATATGAAACGGGAGAACCCAATCCCCCTGCCCCCACCAGGAGCACCTTGGAGTGAAGGAGTTTTTTCTGTCCTGCTTCTCCTACCTCCTTCAGTGCCAAATGCCTGCTGTATCTCTTTAATTGGTCCTGTGACAGTGTCATGGCCATCCCCCTTTTAATAACCTAAATCTTCTCCTACCAGAATTACCGTAATATCACTGCAGGAAGGCCTTCTTTTCAGCACCGAATATACCCGGCAAATCCTTTCCTTCCCCTTGCAATCGCAGCAAACCCCGCCGGTAGCGCAGGGATTGGCAATGTTCAACCTTTTGTTATTGATGGGAGATGCAATCATTTTTATCCTGTCAAAAGCAGCCTTTTCATCTTGACATATTTTATTGGTTCCCGCAACTATCACGATTTTTTTCGGACCAAAGGTCATGGCCGCCACCCGATTTCCCGTTCCATCTACATTAACTAAGTACCCGTCCAAGGTAATGGCATTGCTGCTGCATAAAAAAACATCACTTAACAACTGCCGGCGGCGAATATCCAGTTTTTCTTCCGGTGAAAGCCCCGGCTTATTATGATTGAGAACCTTTGCACCCAAAGCCTCCGCTTTTTCCAAAATGCCCAGTTCACCAATGGTTACCGATCCCCCCACCCCAACAATTGCACCCGGAGTTATATACTTTAGCACTTGTGCCACAGCCTCTTTCCCGGTAGTACAATACAAGGCATCAAATTCATTTTTCTTTAAAGCTTGAACCACCTTATTACCTAAGGTATCCCTATGCCATTTTTTTATGCTCATCAGTGCATTTCACCTTCTTTCTTTTTTTATTTCACTTTCTCCGATTAGATATAAAAATCCTGCCATGACAGGACGGTAGTCAGAAAACAATCTGCAGAAAAAATTTTTTGTGGCAGGAACCGCACCTATTAAAGTAGAATCTTAAATATAATTAATAACAGATAGAATAAACCTTCAAAAAAGAGGAGGGTTAACCATGTATGTACGTTCAAGAATGACCAGGGAACCGGTAACTATTACCAAGCAGACAACTATTGCCGATGCTTTAGAATTAATGCGCAAACACAATATCAGAAGACTCCCGGTATTAGAAAATAATAAACTGGTAGGGATTGTCACTGACCGAGACCTAAGTGAGGTATCCCCTTCACCGGCAACTACGCTTAGTGTTTTTGAAATCAATCATTTGCTGGCGAAAATGAAGATTAAAGACGTGTTACCCAAAGGGCAAAAGGTATATACCATTTCCCCCGATGCTTTTATTGAAGAAGCAGCCATTATTATGAGGGAACATAAGGTGGGCGCTCTTCCTGTGGTGGAAAAGGATAAGTTGGTGGGAATCATTACCGAAACAAACATTTTCGATGCCTTTATTGATCTTCTCGGCGTCAAAGAACAAGGATGCCGCATTGACATGGAAGTGGAAGATGTCCCCGGAGTTCTGGCGGATGTTACTCAAATTATCAAAAAAGACGGGGCAAATATTTCCCGGGTGGCAGTATTCCGGGAAGAAGGCAAAACCTATATCGTCATCCGCTTGACCACCTTTTACGGTGAACCGATTATTAAGACTTTGGAAGAACACGGCTATAAAATCACTTCCTATAAAAGCTATAACGATTTTCAGTAAAAAAGCCCTTATGGGGCTCAGGTTACTGACGAACCCCATGAATTTTTGTATTCATGGGGTTGGTTTTTCCCAATTCAGCCCTTATGGGGCTTTTTTTTCATAATATTGATTCAGCCGTTGCAACATTTCCATATCCGCCTCTCCGTCTACCGGCAGCATATGATAGGCTTCAAAAAGCTTTACGGCAAATTCTGTATTCCCGCCGTAACGTCCGTCAGCATAGTCCACATTAAAACCTAATTCCTTTAAACGGTATTGCAGGACGGCCACATCCTGGCCCGATGAATTCATTTTCAACGGCCGGTTAAAACCCTTAAACCCAGGTGTATATCCGGTGATAATAACCCTTGTCCCAATAGGCACCCAAGGATAGATTTCTTCCACATCCCGATTGAACATACGGAAACATCCATGGGAAGCCGCCCGTCCGATGGAACCCGGATTATTGGTACCGTGAATGCCATATATGCCCCACGGTACATTTAATCCCAGCCAACGGGTACCAAAACCTGTCCCCCAATTAATAGCCTTATGCACTATCTTATATTCTCCGGCCGGGCTGGGAGTTTTGGGTTTACCCACGGCAATAGGGTATGTTTTAAAAACTTTGCCGTCATCTAAAATATGAAGTTGGTGCTTATTCAGGTCTACTAAAATTGTCACTTTCCCTTGAGGCCCCTCCTTATGCTTTTGGGGAGAAACCACATTTTCATAAAGAAGAGCCAACGCATTCCAGGTCCTATATCCTACAACACCATTAGCCGTTAAATTGTTTTTCTGTTGAAATCTTTTTACCGCTTGTTCTGTTAAATAGTTGTATTTCCCGTCCACCTCTCCGAAATAGTATCCTCCCGTTTTCAGCAATTCCTGCAACTCGGCAATATGACCCCCTGATTGCATCGGCTCGGTCAACTTTAACTCCGGACAATATTCATTGTCGGAACAAGCCATTAGAGGAGAAGGGAAATACAAAAAAACAGCCAGAAAAAAGGCCAGAAAACAAACTATTTTTCTGATTTTACCAACCCTCCTTATCTTATCATTTATTTTAAGTACCAGTCTTTTTAAGTTTGCACCAATGCAGCTTATTTTATTTAGTTAGTGCTGCAATTTTTTAACCGTGAGTTTTCCATCTCCAGCATCCCTTGCCCATATTTTGCCGCAAAGACAGGATTCCCTCGCATCATCAGGGTAAGACTCTGCATAATTTCATCGGCCCTTTGCAGATAAGCTTTCAGCCCGCAAAGATGGAACATTCTAATATAGATTAAAGCAACATCAACATTTTCTATAAAAGGCACCAAGGGAATGCTTAAATAACCTGGATTTTTTTCCGTCAACGGAATATCAGAAAAATTTCCTTCCGGCAAACGATAATTTTTCTCGATGTAACGCAAAAGTAAGAAAGCCCTGTTCAAATATGTTTTTTCCCCTGTTGACATATAAGCATGATACAGAGCCTCAATATATTTAACCTGATCAGAAAGAAGTTCCACTTCAACAGGCCCGTTTAAATAAAAATGGCTCATCCCCCGGCCTAAACGGTAGCGTCCTGCCCAAAGGGAATCAATGACTTTAAGCCCCCTTTCCAGATATTCCTTTTCACCTAATACCCGGTATGCCAACAACAAGGAAGAACTCATCATGCTGTTCCAATTTGTAAAGGGAGTAGGATCCATTTCTTTTCCTATCCGGCTGCCGCCGAATAATTGAGCATCAT
>DUPU01000147.1 GCA_012838175.1 Clostridia bacterium | reverse complement strand
GGTTCAATTATCCCTTGGGGAAATCCCCTCTCATCAACCACAACCCCTAAACATCCGGGGAACTCCTGAAAAAAGTCAATAATTTCCGCCAGAGCAGCAGTCTGCTTTACAGGCAACCCGGTTATGGCCATTTCTTCCAAGGGAATGGTTTCCCCGGATTTGAAAAACTCCCCCGTCAAAACCACATTCCAGGTATGAGTTGACTGGGGCCAGAGAAGTGCTGTCAACTCCTTTTCCTTGACTTTTTCTGCCAGTCCCTGTCGGTCTTTCTCCGGGTCAATAATAGTTACCGGCTGGGAAATCACATCCTCGATTTTTAAGCTTTCACTCGCCCCTTTAAACATAACAGCACCCCTACCATTAACAATACCCATTATTATCAAATATTCGACCGGATTTTAAAAAATCCTTCTTCTGTGTCAAATCCTTAAATCTTACCATTATATGGCATGTTTTTCCACTCTATGTGAGAGAAAACAGCCCGGGTTTTTAATGATCCGCTGATTGGCAGAACCCCGAAAAGGTAGATTTAAGTCCCTCTGTTCCTGAAGATAAGGCCCGTCAATTAAAATATCGGCTAAAGTTAATAAAGTCCTAACGTCCCGGTTCCGTTCCGCCATTTCCTTTAGTTCCTCAAATATGTATCCTGAATAAACCACCACATCCTTCCCCAGGGCTTTTGCTTCCCGAGCAAGTTCCCCACATGCCCCCGCCTGGCAAAAAGGTTCTCCCCCGCTAATGGTGAGTCCGGTTATCATCGGCCGGTTCTCAATTTGACGAATTAAAGAAGAGATTCTCCTCAACTCCCCTCCCATGAAGTCATGAGTATCAGGATTATGACAACCTGGGCAGCCATGGGGGCAGCCTTGGACAAAAACCACAAAGCGAATACCCGGTCCATCAACAACACTTTCCGGCACAATACCGGCAATCCGAATTTCCAATACTATCTCCCTTTCTTTTTTATCACTGCCTAAAAGTATTACGGGGACATATCCGTCCCCAAATTCATTTCGTTACAGATGGGCCAGCCGGTCCTTCAATTCCGCCAATTTCGCATCATTAAACCTATCAACGGTACTGAAATAGCCGGTAATCCTGCGCACTCTTCTAATGGCACTACTACCGCATACCGGACAGGCATCTTCGTTAATGACTCCTAAATGATGGCACCCTAAGCAAAAATCTATGGGAAAATTAATTCCCGCATATCCCATATCACTGGCTGCCATGTGACGGATAATAGCCTCCACTGCTTCCGGATTGTGCATGGGAGGGGAAGCCAATTCCACATAACTGATGTGACCCGCATTGCAGTATTTATGATAAGGACCTTCCAGAGATATTTTCTGAAATAAAGATATTGGATAATTTACGGGAATATGGAATGAATTGGTATAGTATTCTTTATCCGTCACCCCGGTGACAGTTCCGAATTCATCCCGGTCATAGCTTAGAAACCGACCCGACAATCCTTCTGCAGGAGTAGCCAGGAGGGTATAATTAAGGTTATATTTGTCTGCAAACTCATCTACTTTTTCCCGCATATGAGCTACAATTTCCAAACCCAGCTTTTCCGCTTCCGGGGATTCCCCATGATGTTTACCGGTAAGAGCCGTCAATGTCTCCGCCAATCCGATGAATCCGATGGAAAGCGTCCCGTGTTTTATGGCATTTTCAATCCGGTCGTCAGATTCCAATTCCTCAGAATCCAGGTACAAATGCTGTCCCATAAGGAAAGGCATGTCCTTTACCCTGAGATTGGCCTGGATTTGGTAGCGATGATACAGTTGCCGGGCGGTTAATTCCAAGATCTCATCCAAAAGCCGGAAAAATTCTCCCACATCTCCCTTGGCCTTTAGTCCTAATCGGGGCAAATTTATGGTGGTAAAGGAAAGGTTGCCCCGCTTTTCCGTAACTGCCGGGCCCCTCCGATTAGCCATCACCCGGGTACGGCATCCCATATAACTGACCTGGGTGCCGAAATCCTTGTTAAAACTGGCATCCATAAAACTAAAGGTAGGATTCATGCGCCGGGCGGCTACCCGCATAGCCAACTCAAACAAATCCCGGTTGGGATCTCCCGGATTAAGATTAATCCCTTCTTTTAAGCGGAAAATAATATTGGGAAATATCGGATTTTCTCCCCGACCTAATCCCTTTTCATAAGCCAAAAGGAGATTCCGCGTTACTTTCCGAGCGGTCTCAGAAGTTTCCGTCCCCACATTCAGGCTGGAGAAAGGCACTTGACTGCCGGCCCGGCTGTGCATACTGTTCAGGTTGTAGATTAAGGCTTCCATTGCCTGGTATACCTCGTCTTCCGAGGCATTTTCCACATAAGGGGCCATATCCCGGTCAAAAAAAGCAAAAGACTGTCCCCCATGCATATCATTTTGGGAACTCTGCAAAATAATTGCCGCCAAAGCCGCTGCAGAAGCCGGTCTTTTCGGCGGTCGAATATACCCATGCCCGTTATCAAAACCTGTCCTTAATAATTCTCCCAAGGGAATCTGTACACAAGTCAAGGTTTTTCCATAAAAATCCAAGTCATGAATATGAATATCTCCCCGGCGGTGAGCCAGGGAAAAATCTTCAGGAATCAAACGGGATAAATAATAGGTCCGACTGGCCGCACTGGCAATTTGCAGCATTTTAGCCGAAGGGGAATTGCTCACATTGGCATTTTCCCGGCTGGTCTCCACTAAAATCTGTTTTACCGCCTCCATCAGATCGGATTTTCCTTCCCTTACCCGGGTCCGTTTATCTCGGTACAATATGTAAGCTTTAGCTGTGCGGGCATGTCCATGTTCTATCAATACTTTTTCCACCGCATCCTGGACATCCTCTACCCCGAAGATATTGCCGTTGTATTTTCCTTTTAAAAACTTCAATACTTCCAGGGTTAATTCCATCGCCGTCTGCCGGTCCTCGCCCCCTACCGCCCGGGCTGCCTTAAATATGGCATCGGTAATTTTCTTTTCGTTAAACTCAGCCAGCCGGCCGTCTCTTTTCAAGATTTTTGTGAACAACAAAACTCCCCCTTATTTATGCTCATTTTTTTGTAAAAGCTCAATTTCCCTAATAAAAGTATTTACATCGGTAAACCGGCGGTAGACGGAAGCGAAACGCACATAGGCCACCTGATCCAATTCTTTTAACTCTTTCATTACCGCCTCTCCGATAAGATTTGAATCCACCTCCCGGTCCACAGAATTGCTTAACTCCCTTTCAATCCTCTCCCCGATTTCCTCCAGTTTTTCGTAAGATATGGGCCGTTTTTCGCAAGCCCTGGCCATTCCGCCTAACAGTTTTTTGCTGTCAAAAACCTCTCTCCGGCCGTCTTTCTTAACTACAATGAGGGGCCGGGCTTCAATTTTTTCATAAGTGGTAAATCTTTTTTGGCATTTTAAACATTCCCTTCGCCTGCGAATACTGCGCCCTTCGTCCGCCGGCCGGGAATCTAACACTTTTGAGTTTTCAAAGTCGCAAAAAGGACAACGCATTTTTTAACCCCCTTCCCGTTAAGCACCGCCCAATTTTTGAGAAAAATAAAAATACTTCCATCTACTACATATAGCAGTTGGAAGTATTATACTCCACCAGATATAGTAAGGTCAAGGTCAATTTTCTAAATCCTCGTCCCAAGGATCCTGATGCTTTAGGTCAGTAAAGGAGTGTACTTCGACTAAAATAACATCTATGCCCACCTTTTTAATCTGGTCCCAAGAGATGATTATGTCGTCGCACCGGCCGAAAATACCCATAAACTTGCTTGTACCAGGCAGAATTAAAGATTTGATTCTCCCCCCTTGCAGGTTCAATTCTATATCCTTAATAAATCCTAAACGTTTTCCGTCTGTAATATTAATAATATCCTTCATTCTTAAGTCAGATACTTTTAACATTTCTGCCACCTCCCCCTTAGCACTAGTATATGAAGCCGGTAGAAAAAATTCCCTTTTTTCTTTCCAAAATTCCGGAATAAAAAAACAAAGCCCTAAACTGCTTTGTTTTTTTATTTGCTTATGGTCTTATGTTTTTCTTTCTGTAATTATCCAAGAATGACGCCTGCATGGTTTATTTTTAATTTAGTATTCTTTTGCCAATTGTTTTTTATCAAAGAAATTCTGGGCTTTTTCCCACAATTTAAAACGCACTACCACTTGGGCCGGATTTGCATTAACCTGCTCTACCTCCCCTTGTGACTGGGAAAAATCCGAAATGTCCCTTACATTTACGGCAAAAGTACTGGAAATATCAATAAAACAAAGGGGAGGATAAAGAACACACCACCAATTCCGCCCTTTTCCTTCTCCTAAAACAACGCGCAGGGCTTCATATTTCCCCGAGGGAAGCACTAAATCACCATAGGCTTTGGTGGGAAAATTATAATTACCTAATTCCGCAGAGGATTTATATTTTTCCCCTAAAGAAACCAAACAATTATCAGCGACTTTTTTTATTTCAGGTAAATGGGCTAAAGTTGCTTCCCTTGCCTCTTCTATTGTTTTTGCCTTTTGTAAATAAGGCGCCATATATTTAATTACCTCATCCCGTACCAACAGCTTTGTCTTTTGATCATGGACGGAATCACTATGGGCAATTACATGCAAGCGAATTAAGCCCTTTTCCTCCATGAGCGATGCATTTAACTCCTGATTGCCGTACCAAAATCCCCACGCTCCTATGAGAAGCATCAAAATAAGAATCAAAACTTTCTTTTTTCTAAACACGCCAATCACACCTCTCCAACTCTTCTTCTCCATCCTTACATATGTTTTTTCAAGTGCATCAGAGCACCTTTTTCCAATCTGGACACCTGTGCTTGGGAAATACCGATTTCCTCCGCCACTTCCATTTGAGTTTTCCCGTCGAAAAAACGCAAGGTAATAATTTTCTTCTCCCGGTCACTTAGCTTTCTTAATGCCTCTCGGATAGCAATCCCCTCCAACCATTGCCCATCATGATTTTTTTCATCCCCGATTTGGTCCATCACAAAGATGGGGTCACCGCCATCATGGTAGATAGGCTCAAATAAGGAAATAGGCTCCTGAATGGCATCCAGGGCAAAAACAATATCTTCCCTTGGTATTTTTAATTCATTGGCAATTTCCGTCACGGAGGGTTCCCGGGAATGCTTATTGACCAACTGATCCCTTACCTGTAATGCCTTATAGGCAATATCCCTTAAAGATCGGCTGACCCTAATGGGATTATTATCCCTTAAGTATCGCCGGATCTCCCCGATAATCATGGGTACCGCATAAGTGGAAAATTTTACGTTCTGAGAAAGATCGAAATTATCCGTCGCTTTCATTAATCCAATACAACCTACTTGAAATAAATCATCTACGTTTTCCCCCCGGTTGGTAAACCTCTGAATGACACTGAGCACTAAGCGTAAATTTCCGTTTATCAATCTGTCTCTGGCACTTTTGTCTCCATTCCGCATTGCCACAAAAAGTTGCCTCATAGTTTCATTGGATAAAACGGGCAATTTAGAAGTATTCACACCGCAAATTTCAACTTTATTGATCAGCACAGTCACTTACCCCCTGCAAGGGAATTTAACAATGTTATCTAAATTATTACCAAGGGCTGCACCAAATATACTTGGAAATATTTCAAAGTATGTGCATAAAATTACCCATAAAAAAACCGTGTACTCTTTGCTAAAGTACACGGTCACAATTCCAACATGAATAAATTATATATTTGCCGGACAAGCCCACCTCAATGCAGTAGATGCCTCTTGGCCTTTTTTCTTGGCTATTCCATCTTATGAATCTCTTTTTTCAATCTTTTAATAATCCGCTTTTCCAAGCGGGAGATGTATGACTGGGAAATACCCAAATAGTCCGCCACCTCTTTTTGGGTTTTTTCCGTCCCGTCCACCAAGCCAAACCTAAGTTCCATAATCTTCTTTTCTCGGGGGTTTAGTTTCGTCATAGCTGTATTTAAAAGCTTTTTTTCCACTTCTTCTTCCAAAGATTTATAAATAACATCATTTTCCGTACCTAAAACATCGGATAACAATAGTTCATTGCCGTCCCAGTCTATATTTAAAGGTTCGTCAAAGGAAACCTCAGAGCGTGTTTTGTTGTTTCGCCTCAGATGCATTAAGATTTCATTTTCAATACAACGGGAAGCATAGGTGGCCAGCTTTATTTTTTTCGCCGGGTCAAAGGTATTCACCGCTTTAATCAAGCCGATGGTGCCAATGGAAACCAGGTCCTCAATACCAACTCCCGTATTCTCAAACTTACGGGCTATATAAACCACTAAACGCAGGTTTCTTTCAATTAAGACCTCTTTTACCGTTTTATCTCCGGTTTCCAGGCGGGACAATAAGTATAATTCTTCATCACTGGTTAAAGGGGGAGGTAAAGCCTCGCTGCTTCCCACATAAAAAACATCTTCATCCAAATTAAACTTTTGCAATAAACGGATATACCAAAACTTAAGTGCCCATTTTAATTTGATCCAGCCCTTATGCACCCTGCCATCCTCCTTTATTATGCAGCTGTGTCAAATACTTCAGGATTCAATACTGCCCGATAACCGCCGGAATTGCTTAAGGGTTTATGGTATAGACAGATTATTACATCTTTGGTTATTACTTTTTTTTGGCCAAAAATTATTATTAAATCAGGTTTATAGCCCAGAAGCATCCCATGATGCTTTCCGATGGAATTAAAAGGCACCATCCTCACCTTGGTCATCCACGAAGATGTTCCGCATTGCTCCATGATTTTGGTGACGTCTTCCCCTCCATATTTTTCAAAACACTTTTGAAAATCTTCCGGCAATATTTTTTTAATGGCCTGGTATTCCACAATAATTACCGGCTTACGGTTCAAAGGATCCTTTAATTCATTTCCCGTATCAATTAGGGCCTCCAAAAGAAGGGATTTCTTATTAATAAAAACCTCCACAGATACCCTGAATTGGCTCTTCCGCCAATGTTTCTTAAGGTGAATCAAACCCCAGCGGCCTAAGATGACCGCCATGGCCACCCCAAAAATAAGAGCGGTGCTTTTTATATCCATGGACGGAAAGATATATGAATTACGGGAAAAAAAGGAGCTGCCTCCCAGCACGGCTCCAGCCATGGCAAAGCTAATTACGTA
The DNA here is from genome assembly GCA_012838175.1 of Clostridia bacterium. Classification (GTDB taxonomy): domain Bacteria; phylum Bacillota; class Dehalobacteriia; order Dehalobacteriales; family Dehalobacteriaceae; genus DUPU01. The sequence continues at coordinate 11,969 of DUPU01000147.1, read as the reverse complement.
AAAGTATGCTGTCGCCTGCAAGTATTTTTTTAAAGTTAAACGGGGAAAAGCCACAGCCACAATAAGCAATGAAAAAACTACTTTAATCGAAAGGGCATACAAAAATGCCATGGAGGGATAAACCATTAAAACCCCGTAAATTGCGCCCAGCAATGCCCCCAAAAACAAACGAAAGTTAGTGGTGGTGAGATGGCCGAATCGCGCCGTAGCCCAAAGAATTCCGTAATCCAGCAGAAAGTTGGTTATAAAGAGTATGTCTGCATATATAATATAAGTAGGCTGCATTATCTTCACCTTTCCCTTTCCTGCGAAAGGCAAACCTATCCAATTATTAAAGATATATGTACAAATTCCCGGGGCTATTCTTAATTACAACAATATTAATTATAATTAATCCGCCGCTAAAATCTTGTCATTTGCCGTCTTTGGCAAAACAAAAGATTTTCCGATAAATCGAGGAATTCGTGCAAATTAATAAAAATAAAAAAGGAGATGAGTCTGAAAAAACCCATCCCCCGTTAGCTGCTTACCCAAGACGTCATTTTTAATTGTCAACAGAAGTTCTTCCTATTTTATTTTAAAGAAATCCCTATATTTTTCTTCTTAAAAATGCGGGAATTTCCAAATCATCATCGGTAAAAGGTTTAATATCAATATCCCTGGTATCAATCCTCTTCACGCTTCTGTTTTCAAATCCGGTTGCAATCACAGTAACCCGTACGGAATCATCCATATTCTCATCAATGACCGCCCCGAAGATTATATTTGCCTCCGGATCAGATGCTTCTGAAATGATTTCCGCAGCTTCATTTACTTCAAAGAGACTTAGGTTATTGGACCCGGTAATGTTAAGCAGCACTCCCTTGGCACCGGTAATGGATGTTTCCAACAAGGCACTGGAAATAGCCGCTTTGGCTGCATCGGCAGCCCTGGTATCCCCGGTCCCCACTCCAATGCCCATTAAAGCAGAACCCGCATCTTTCATGATAGTTTTCACATCGGCAAAATCTAAATTTATCAGTCCAGGTACGGCAATCAAGTCGGAAATACCCTGCACCCCTTGGCGCAAGACATCATCTGCGATTACAAAAGCTTCGGTAATCGTTGTTTTCTTATCAACGACCTGAAGTAACTTATCATTAGGAATGGTAATCAAAGTGTCCACCCGGCTTTTTAGTTCGGAAATTCCGGCCTCTGCCTGTTGAGCCCGGCGGCGCCCCTCAAAGGTAAAAGGTTTGGTCACCACACCCACTGTCAATGCTCCCAATTCCTTTGCTACTTCTGCTACCACAGGAGCCGCTCCCGTTCCCGTGCCACCGCCCATCCCGGCTGTGACAAAAACCATGTCCGCTCCCTTTAAAATCGCCGCTATTTCTTCTCTTGTCTCTTCGGCGGCTTTTTTCCCAATTTCAGGGTTCGCCCCTGCTCCCAATCCTTTAGTCAGCTTGGCCCCAATTTGCACCACAACTTCTGCCTGAGAATGCTGCAATGCCTGAGCATCGGTATTAACTCCAATAAATTCTACACCTTTTAGGTTGCTTCTGATCATGCGATTAACCGCATTATTCCCGCCGCCTCCTACCCCGACAACTTTTATTTTGGCGAATTGTGCAATTTCATAATCATCAAATTCAAGCATTTAAAATCCTCCTTAGCATTATCACTTTTCTTATGCAAAAAAATCCTCAAACAAATGTTTGACTCTACTGATAATTCCACCAAAAAAACGCTCTCCGGTAGGTGCAGCCTGCCCATATGCCAGATTCTTAACTCCATATAAAACTAATCCTACTGCAGTGGCAAAAGCTGAACTCCGAACAGTTTCACTAACTCCGCTAATCTTGTCCGGATAACCTATTCTAATAGGTAAATCCATCTCTTCGGCAGCCAACTCCACCAGTCCGTTTAATTGTGCCACGCCACCGGTAATAATTATACCACCGGGTAAAACTCCTCGGTAACCGGATTTTTTCAGTTCATTTTTTATTAAAGAGAAGATCTCTCTCACACGAGGTTCAATAATACTAGCCAACACTTTCTTGGACACCTTTTTGGTATCTCGACCTACCATATCAGGAACAGAGATCATTTCATTATCCGGCATTAAATCGGTCAGCACACAGCCATGTTCAACTTTGATCACCTCTGCCACTTCTACCGGAATTCTTAAACCAATGGCAACATCATTAGTAATTAAATTGCCTCCCACAGGCAGAACACTGGTAAACCATAATCGTCCTTGATCAAAGATAGCACACTCGGTAGTTCCTCCCCCAATATCCACCACCATGCAGCCTAAATCCCGCTCATCGGGTAAAAGCACCGCCTCCGCAGAAGCCAAAGGAGCAGGAACTAATTCTTCTTCCTGCAAACCGGATTTATGTACGCATCTTAAAAGATTCTGCAAGGCATTGCTGGATGCGGTAACAATGTTGATTTCCGCCTCCATCCGGGCACCTGCCATCCCGATGGGATCAATAATTCCGTCATTACCATCTATGGTATACTGCCGGGGATGTATATGGATTATCTTTCGGTCTTGAGGTAAAGCCACCACTTTTGCCGTTTGCAGCACCCTATCCACATCATCAGCAGTGATTTCTCTGTTTCTGTTGGTAATAGCAACTACACCCTTATTATTAATAGAGGAAAGATGTGCTCCACCCACTGCTAAATAAACATGCTGCACCCGGCAGCCGCTCATTTGCTCAGCTTTTTCCAGGGCTTGGCTAATGGACTTAATAACTGCTTCTAAATCTACAATCCCGCCCTTCTTAACCCCTTGTGTTGGTTGCTCTCCCACACCGATAATCGTAAAACTATCGTTATTATTTATTTCCGCCACAATAACAACAGTTTTTGTGGTCCCGATATCCAATCCAACGACAATATCATGGGCTTCCAAACTTCGCACCCCCTCGGTACGATTACCATCCAGTCATTTCCTTGACCTGGAAATGAATTTTGTATAGTATCGTATTTTTAATCTAAGGGACTAATTTAAAAAAATCAATTAAACTGTAAAATTCCACATTAATTCAGATTTCCCTGCTAAACAAAGCTTTTTTCTTTGAAAATATCATGATGAATACCAAAAACCTTTTATTTACGGTAACACACCACCGGCCGTCCACTGAAACTTAAATCAATATATTCAATATCACCTAATCTATCTCGCTTCTCCTCTTCTTTCAATACCAGGAGAAATTTTCCAAATTTCTCCTGGAAATTTTCCCCGTTTCCCAAACGAACCTCAGTTCCCTGCACCGTAAAAGCTTTTAATTTTTGCGAGTCAAAAACATTTATTTCCGCAATTACTTCCTTCGCCTCCTGGTCCATTTGCTCAATCATTTTTAGACCCACGTCAAGTTTCTCCGAATTGATTTTCTCCCCAACCGTCATAGTATTGGGCAAATCCAGGCCGGTGATAATTGGTAATGGTTCAATATTCAACTGATTGTCCTTACGTAAAACAAACCCCTCCATATCTATATGCATGAAACCCCCGCTTATAGGAATCAAAGCTGCCGGAATCCTTTCTTCCAGAATTACTTCAATGGTCCGAGGAAAACGTTTTTGAACCTTCACCCCGGCTACCATAGCATGAGTACTAATCTTTTCTTCTGCTTTCTCCCGGTCAATTTTAAAAATGTTTTCCCCCTTGATCAAACCGGAAAGAGCTAGAATATCTGTATCAGAAACAGATTTTGCGCCGATTACTTTTATTAATGACACTGAAAAAAAGCTGGAATGAACAAAGGAATACAGGGAAAACATGATCAGCAAAAATGCAAGTATCTTTAATAACCATTTGATATTGCCGGGCTTTTTTCTCCTCCTCAACTTACTTCTTCTCACCTGCACCGATATCACCCCAGTTATAGCAAGATCTTGAATTATTTGGTGAGCTTTAATCAACTACATTATAACATCTTTATCCGGGTCTTGTCCCACAATGTATTAAAAAAAAGCACCTTGTGCTTCTTAAATCCTAACTTAGAGCATTTGATTTTATTTCTTGGGAAACAACCGTTTCACACCTGTCTTCTAACCTTTTACAGGGAGAACCGTTGCTTTTTTCCCTTTTAATATTTGCTCCCAATAAAGCATACTTTTCTTCCAACCGATGATATCCTCTGTCTATATGTTCAATATTATGTATCACAGTTACACCTTCCGCTGCCAAACCCGCCAAAACTAAAGCCGCTCCGGCCCGCAGATCCGTGGCTTCCACCTCTGCCCCGGTAAGTTTTTTTACCCCCTTGACTACAGCAACTCTGCCCTCCACGGTGATAGACGCACCCATACGACGCAATTCATCCGCATGCTTGAATCGATTTTCAAAAATGTTTTCCAAGATAATAGATGTGCCCTGAGCCAGAGACATTAATGACATCATCTGGGGCTGAATATCCGTAGGAAATCCCGGATAGGGCATAGTTTTTATATCTACCGACTTACATCGGGGAATACCCCTAACCCGTATACCCCGGCCGTTTTTCAATACTGTCACTCCGGCTGCCCTCAGCTTGGCAATAAGTGGTTCCAAATGTTCAACCACGGCATTCTTCAGGACAATATCTCCATTGGTAATCGCCGCAGCCAACATATAAGTTCCGGCCACAATCCGGTCAGGAATGACCCGATATTCAACTCCGGAAAGTCTTTCCACACCACAAATCTGAATGGTGTCACTGCCTGCCCCCCTTACCTTGGCGCCCATACCGTTAAGGAAATTAGCCAAGTCAACAATTTCCGGCTCCCGGGCGGCATTTCTAATCACAGTAGACCCGGAAGAAAGTACTGCCGCCATCATGATATTCTCCGTCGCCCCCACACTGGGAAAATCAAAATAAACTTCCCCCCCTGTAAGCGTCAGGGCACGGGCCTCAATATAGCCATATCTTTCGTCAACTTCCGCACCTAATTGCCTCAGCCCTTTAATATGATAATCCATAGGTCTTGATCCGATAGCGCACCCTCCGGGAAATGGCACCCGGGCATAATGAAACCTGCTGAGCAAAGGGCCGATGACCAAATTTGAAGCCCGCATTTTTTTCATGACTTCCTCCAGTATCCGGGTAGGATCAAGCACCGCCGCATTAACCATTAAGGTCTTGTTCTCCCATTTAACCTTTGCTCCCAAGGATTTCAGAACTTCTACCATTAATACTACATCCTGTAATCTGGGCACATTATGTATGACGCAGGTTTCCGGGCTTAAAACAGAGGCTGCGAGAATCGGCAAAACAGCATTTTTCGCCCCACATACCTCAACAAATCCGTGTAACCGGGTTCCCCCTGTGATGACATATCTCTCCAAATTGCTGCACCCCCGTCGGTTACCTTCCTTCTCCCACTAAAAACTGGCGTCGAAATCTATTTTCGTCAATGTCCCTTTTTTAAAACCAGTTGGAGTACACCTGATTTGTCATGATCACCTGGATCTTTCCTTTCCTTCAGCTACCAGGCGATACTCCCGGGCAAAGCGAATACCGGCCTGGCGGATATTTCCCGCCCCTAAGGTGATAACCAAATCACCCGATTTACCTTCCCGGTGTAAAAACTCGATGATATCTTCTTCTTTTTGGCAGTATACCACCTCTTTATTATTGTCAGAATTTCTAATGGCATTGACAATCAATTGAGCGGAAACTCCCGGAATCGGCTTTTCCGATGCACTATAGATTTCGTTAATTACGACTAAATCAGCATCGGAAAAAGAATCCCCAAATTCAAATTGCAAAAGTTTGGTTCTGGTATAGCGGTGGGGCTGAAAAATGGCGATAATCCTTTTGTAACCGGCTGTTTTGGCGGCACTTAAAGTGGCTCTCAGTTCCGTAGGATGATGAGCATAATCATCAAAAATTGTAATGCCGTCTACCTGATCAATGAATTCAAAGCGTCTTTTGGCCCCGGTAAATTGTTTCAACCCTGCCGCCACCTGGGGAAAGGATAGTCCCAATTCCATTCCGGTAGCGACAGCCGCCAGTGCATTTGATATATTATGCTTACCGGGTACATTAAGTTCCAAAATACCGATTTTTTCCTGATGGTAATAAACCTCACAATTGGATTTGGTGCCGTGAAAAGAAAGGTTTCGGGCCGTATAATCCGCCCCTTCCGTGTTAATGGCATATGTCACATAATTTGCCGGCACGGTGTTTTTTATTTTTACCAGTTCCTCATTATCCAGGCAAATCACCGCAAAACCGTCAGCCGGGATTTGCTCCAGAAACCGGACAAAGGCATTGACAATATTTTTCACCGTACGGTAATAATCCAGATGATCATTTTCAATATTTGTAATCACCGCTATTTTGGGAAAAAGCTTTAAAAAAGAACCATCACTTTCATCAGCTTCCGCCACTAAATATTTTCCCCGGCCCAGTTTTGCATTGCTGCCAATTTGTCTTAAATCACCGCCGATAATGATGGTGGGGTCCATATCATTTAATTCCAGCATCAAAGAAATCATGGCGGTGGTAGTGGTTTTGCCATGGGCTCCCGCCACGGCAATACTTTCTTGACGGGCCATTAATCTGGCCAGCATTTCTGCCCGAGCTAAAATCTCAATTCCTCTTTTTTTGGCTTCCTGCATTTCCGGATTGTCCTGAGGAATGGCCGAAGAATAAACCACTGTTCTTATGTCAGCCCCTATATTGTCAGGATCATGGCCAATATTTATCTTTGCCCCCATTTCCCGCAAATGAATAATTGTTTCTGATTCTTTCAAATCTGACCCGGAAATCTTGGCGCCTAATTGCAGCAATATTTTTGCAATCCCACTCATTCCGGCTCCCCCAATGCCAATAAAATGGATGGGGACTTTTGTTAAATTCATTCGGTCATCTCCTTCCAGAGACGCAGGAACAAGTAAAAAATTCCCGTAACATACAATTATCATATGCCGGGAAGAAAAAGATGTGACCTTAGGCTTATCTCTGGTTATTTTTACTTATTCCCACGATAATTTTTATAATATCATCAAGAGCGTTTACCTTTCCCATCTCTCTGGCTGCTTTTCCCATTTTGGCACGTAATTCCGCATTATTCATTATTATCCCCAAAACTGATAATAATTTCCCTTCTCCCAGATCCCGGTCCAAAATCACCTTAGCCGCACCCCGTTTCTCCATCGCCCGCGCATTATACTCCTGGTGGTTTGCTGCGGCATAGGGATAAGGAACTAAAATTGAGGGAATCCCCCGCACCATAATTTCCGAAAGAAAAGAAGCCCCGGCTCGTCCAATGATTAAATCGGCAGCCGCCAAAGCATCCTCCATCTGATAAAGATAAGGCACTATCTTCACTTGAGGATTATTCATAATATCAATACCATTGTTATGGTAATATGCCAAACTTTCCTCATACCCGCTTTTCCCCGTGATATGGTAAAATTGGACATTTTTTATTTCCCGGTACCTTTGATAAATCTCTCCCATCGCATAATTTAAACTCCTGGCTCCCTGACTGCCTCCTGTAATTACCACCGTCAGCATATTTTCTGCCAGTCCCAGTTTTTTTAAACCGGACACCCGTTGCGCGCAAAGGATTTCTTCCCTAACCGGCAGACCGGTGACACTGATTTTTTTAGATTTTGGAAAATGGGACAAAGAATCTTCAAAGGTAACACAAATATGCGTGACAAAACGGGCTAAAATCCGGTTGGTCAATCCCGGAAAAGCATTTTGTTCATGGATTAAAGTCGCTACCCCCCGGGTTGCCGCCGCCATTACCAAGGGTCCGCAGACATAGCCCCCGGTCCCCACCACCACATGGGGTTTAAAGGAGCCAATGATTTTAAAGCCCTCCCAGCTTCCTTTAATGGCTTTGAAGAGACTGACCAGGGTTCGATGGGTTAAAGGGCGGGACAAACCTGCCACATCAACAGTCCGGAACGGAAGTCCTGTTTTAGGTACAATATCCGCCTCCAGGCCTTTTTTCGTGCCTACGTACAAAATATTAACCCCGGGAATTTTTTTCTGCAATCCTTTGGCAATGGCCAGAGCAGGATAAATATGTCCTCCTGTCCCCCCGCCTGTGATAATAATCCGCACTTTTTCTCACCTATCCAATCCGGCATACCGGGAAACATTCAACAAAAGTCCGATCCCGGCTAAAGAGAATAAAAGAGAGGATCCCCCGTAGCTGATAAAAGGAAGAGTAATCCCAGTAACCGGCAAAGAACCGGTTACGACACCCAGATTAATAATAGCCTGAATTCCCACCATGGAGGTAACACCAAGGGCCAATAAGCTTCCGAAGGATTCCGGAAAAGATACGGCTACTTTTAACCCTCTCCATACAAAGAGCAAAAATAAAATAATTACCGTGGCACCGCCGATAAAACCTAACTCTTCACACAAATTGGCAAAAATAAAGTCTGTATGCCTTTCCGGCAGGTAAAACATTTTCGCCCGACCATAGCCTAATCCCACCCCGGCTAAACCGCCTGAACCTATAGCCAGAAGGGATTGGATAGTTTGAAACCCTGTATCTTGGGGATCCTTCCATGGATCTAAGAAGGCGATAAATCTTTCCATTCGATAGGGTTCCAAAAATATCGCCAGGAGGACCAGGATAATACCAAAAACAATGAGTAAAGCCAAGTGGGTCTTTTTAGCTCCGGCAGACCAGAGCATTACCACCGTTGTTCCGGCCAAGGCCATGGCAGTTCCTAAATCAGGCTGCAGCATAATCAGAACGCAGGCAATCCCCATAATTCCTAAAGGGGGAAGAAAACCTTTCCGAAAGGAATTCATTAAATGCTGCCTTTCACTTAAAAATAAAGCCAAATACATAACCATGGTTACCTTAACCAGTTCGGAAGGTTGAATCTGCATGGACCCTACCCCCAGCCACCGGGTAGAACCCTTTCGCACAATGCCGATTCCGTCAATCAGCAGCACCAATAAAAGAAGGAAAGATATTATCAATGCCGGTTTGGCAAAAACCTTCAGTTTTTGGTAGTTCATTTTCATCACAAATATCATGGCGCCGATCCCAATTAAGGAATTAATGAACTGCCGTCTTAAATAATGAAATGAGTCATGATATTGGTAATAAGAAGCATACTGACTGGAACTAAAAACCATGATAATGCCGATGCCCAAAAGTAATAATACAGTTAGAAAAATCATAAAATCAGGAGAACCCTTCTTCAATTCCATCTTCTTACCTCCCAATTTCATTAACCAGTTTCTTAAAAAGGTCTCCCCGCTCCTCATAATTATTAAACATATCCCAACTGGCACATGCCGGAGATAAAAGCACCACATCCCCGGGCCGGGCAAGCCTTTGCGCCAAGGAAACAGTTTCAGAAAAATCCTTTGCCGCCATAAATTCCGTAAAGCCCTGTTCCGCCACTGCTTTACCAATAACAGGTCCGGCTTCCCCTACCAAAATTAATGACCTTACTTTTTTCTTAATTAGTTTGGCTAATTTGGTAAAATCACTGCCTTTATTTTTCCCCCCGGCAATTAAGATAATAGGTTGGTCAAAAGCCTCCAAAGCTTTTATGGTAGAATCCGGATTGGTACCTTTGGAGTCGTTAATATATGATACTCCCCCTACTTCTCGGACAAATTCCAATCGATGGGCCACACCGGGAAAGGACTTAAGGGTCCGGCCGATCACTTCCGGGGAAACCCCCATGCAGAAAGCAGCTGTCGTCGCAGCCAAGGCATTTTCCAAGTTATGCTTGCCTTTAATATATATGTCATTAGTCCCAATAACATTAAAAGAATCGTCATCCATTTTTACTGTAATTATGCCGTTTTTGAGAAAAACCCCTCGGGGAAGTTGGGTTTTCTGACTGAAAAAAACTGTTTTACCGGGAGATCTCCCCGCCAATTTCCGCACCCTGGGGTCGTCATGGTTCAGGATGCAAAAGTCACTTGGCCGCTGGTTTTCAAAAATCCGGGCTTTGGCCTCGGTATAACCCTTCATCGTCTTATGCCGGTCCAAGTGGTCCGGGGTAATGTTCAAAATTATCGCTGCTTTAGGGCGAAAGCTTTCTATGGTTTCCAATTGAAAGCTGGACACTTCCGCTACAATCACCCCGTTTTCCGGGATGCTTTCTACTGTACTTACCAAAGGTATGCCAATATTGCCGCCCACCAAGACAGGCATCCCGGCATTTGAAAAAATCTCCCCCAATAAGGAAGTGGTGGTAGTTTTTCCATTTGTTCCGGTAATAGCCACCAGTGATGACTTTGCATATTGGTAAGCCAACTCCATTTCTCCGGTTAAGGGAATTTTTGCCCGGCGCAGTTTTTCTACCAGGGGAACGTCTAAGGGTACACCTGGACTGATTACGGCGTAATGAAAACTACCGGGGTAAATCACCGGTTCCTCACCTAAAAAAAAGTCCATAGAGCAATCCTGCAGCTGTTTCAAAGCTTCACCCAGCTGATCCGCCCGTTTTCCGTCAGTTAAGGTTACATTGGCTCCCTTTTCCCATAAAAACCGGGCTACGGCACATCCGCTTCTTGCTGCTCCGATCACCAGAATTCTTTTATCTTTCACATTTCGTTCCCACATATTTTTGCCTCCCCGCATGACAGGGGACGGTTCTCTGTCACGCTTTTCACTAAACCGTCACCAGTATTAATCCCGCCAAGACAAAAAGGGCTGCTGCCGTCCAAAAAACATGCACCACCTTGGTCTCCCGCCAACCTAACAATTCAAAATGATGATGCAAAGGACTCATACGGAAAATGCGCCTGCCGGTAAGACGAAAACTAAGCACTTGCAACATCACAGACAGGGTTTCTATGACAAATACTCCGCCCAAAACAGGCAGCACTAATTCCGTCTTGGTTAAAACTGCCAAAGCAGCAATCCCGCCGCCTAAAGCTAAGGAACCGGTATCACCCATAAAAACCTTCGCCGGATAACGATTAAAAACCAGAAAGGCTAAGCAACCCCCGCATAAAGCCCCGGCAAATAACGCCAAATCCATAAAATCAAGGGCCAGTATCGGCGGCGTCCTTTCCGCCAAAAGACAGATAATTAAATATCCCAGATAAACAAAAAAAGTGCAGCCAGCAGCCAATCCGTCTAATCCGTCTGTTAAATTCACTGCGTTTGTCGTACCGATAACTAAAATTAAAGCTAACACGTAATACCAAATACCCAAATCCCATTTTTCTCCTGTTAGGGGCAAAATCAATTCGGTGCCCCGGCCTAAGACATTTACCGCTGTATAGATTAACAGAAGAGCCAACAAAAGTTGCCCCAGGATCTTCGCCCGTGCTTTCAATCCCAGAGGTCTTTTCATGACAACTTTAATTAAATCATCCATCAATCCCAGGAGACCAAAACCTATAACCATACCCGCGGACAGCAGCACCTCCAGGCTTAAATTGCTCCAGATTAACAAAGTTCCCACCATGGAGAGAATAAATATTAAACCGCCCATGGTAGGAGTCCCCGCCTTTTTAAAGTGACCTTTGGGTCCGTCACTTCGCACCAATTGGCCAAATTTCAACACCCTTAAAAGAGGGATTAAAACAGGTCCCAAAACAATACCTAAAATCCAAGCTGTAAACATACACATTAAAGCTATTTTCATCATATAAACCGCCTTGCAGTAAATAATATCCTTTCCATTTCCTGGCTATCTCATGCTCTGTAAAACTTCCCTGGCAACCTCCCGATCATCAAAATGAAGTACTTTTCCCATAACTAATTGATAATTCTCATGACCTTTGCCGGCAATAACCACCGTATCCTGGGCTTGGGCCATTTTTAAGGCTTCTTCGATAGCTTCTCTCCGATCGGGAATAATTTTATATTGGGCTGTTACCGGCGCGATTCCTCCCTCAATTTCTTCAATAATTGCCCCGGGGTCTTCCGTGCGCGGATTGTCCGAGGTAATAAAGCTAAAGCTGCTGTATCTTCCCGATATCTCCCCCATAATGGGCCTTTTCCCCCGATCCCTGTCCCCTCCGCACCCAAATACT